>JAFKES010000133.1 GCA_017308495.1 Afipia sp. | reverse complement strand
CCTGTCAGATGTGTTTCAGCCGGCCGTCTTCCGCCAGGAAGACGAGGAAGCCGTTCTGGCAGGGCACTTTGCCAATCGCATCGGCGGCTACTTCGTCGAAGTAGGCGCCTATCATCCAACGATCTTGTCGCAGTCGAAGCTTTTGGAAACCCGTGGCTGGACCGGGATCATGGTTGAGCCGCTGGCCGATCAGGCGAAAGTCCTCCGCGAACAGCGAACCTCGAACGTGGCACAGGTCGCCTGCGGATCTCCTGCCCAGCATGGCACGACCATCCAGATCGGACGTCTGGGCGGCCTGAGCACATTGCGCGCGGATCGTCTGAGCGCAGACCGGCGCTACAATGCGTTCGAGACCGTTCAGGTGGTCACACTCGATTCCATTCTTGAGGCAGATCAGCCCGCGTCGATCGACTTCGTCTCCATCGACGTCGAAGGCGCCGAGCTCGATGTCCTCGCAGGGTTCGATCTTGCGCGCTGGAAGCCAGGCCTCCTTCTGATCGAGGACCACATCGAGAACGACGATATCCATCGGCATATGAAGCGGAATGCCTATCGCCGCGTCCGCCGCACTGGCGACAACAGCTGGTACGTTCCGAACGAAACACCCTTCCCCATGAGCGTCTTCGGCAGGTGGCAAATTCTCCGGAAATACTATCTTGGGCGCCCGCTGCGCGCGCTTCGCACCCGAAAATTCCGGGCCAGCCTGCTGGCCGATAAAACCTGACCGATGGCGGCGGGCGTTCCGTCGCCAATGGAGGTTCTTTCGCCCTTGCGCGCGACGGGTGGCGGCAATCTCGGATCGAGGCAGCAGAGCTTGTTACCAGGAGCAACGTCAGATCGAGATTGCCCTCCCGATCATGATGAGAACAGCCTCATGATGAGAACAGCTTCCAGAAATTCCGGCGGAGACTAAAGCCCCAGCCATCGCGGCGGCGACAGCAGGTCTCCATCGCCTCCAGAAACAGGCTGAAAATATTGTCATCCCGAAAGGTGGATTCCGCATACGCCTTCCCGGCATGGCCGATGACACCGCAGTCCGTTGAAAGCAGATGCTCGACGGCCGGAACGAGAGAATCCGGCTCGATCAAGATCACTCCCGGAGGCGGCTCAAGGCGCGGGAAAGTGGTTTTGAACGCGACAACAGGAACACCGGACGCAAGGGATTCCGCAAACACTCTCGGGAAGCCCTCATAGGTTGACGGGTGAACCATCAGGCGCGATCTCGCGATATGTCGGTAGACATCGACCCCCGCGCACTCACCCGTGAACGTGAAAGCTCCGGCGCTGAATCCCTTCGCCATCTCCTCGACCTCCGGCCGTTTTTCACCTTCACCTACGAAGCAAAGCCGATACTTTTCTCCGAGCGGGATAAGCGCCGCCTGGTTCTTGCGCGGTTCGAACGTGCCGATGTTGACAATATCGTAGGTCTTGCTCTCAGCCTCGGCGTCCTTGAGCGCCGTCCAGTTCACGAACTTCGGAAAAACCGCCCACCCCTTCAGTCGGGGAAATAACGCGACATCCGATTGGCCAGCATATTCGCAAAGGAGATAGTCGATCCTCCCGTTGATGGCGGGATGCTGCCCTTCACCGCCCGCGATCAGGATGACCGGGGTTGAGACCGGCAACGCTGCCGCAGCCGTATGACACATCGCATAATCCGCGACGCGGATGACCACGACGTCCGGCTTATCCCTCAAGACAGCATCGATCAGCGCTTGCGATGTCGAAAGCTGATCGTAGGGCACCGGTCCGTCGGTGGGGAAATGCCGGATCAGGCCGGTGTCGTCCGGCTTTGGAGACGTATGCGGATATGCCCGAAAGGCAACAGCATCGTGACCCAGCGCCTGAAGCCACTCGATCAGCGCGGCTTCCCGAAACGCGGCCCGGAAGCCCGCCCCCGTCGCCGCCATGACGATTCGAACGCGAAATGTGCTCTGCATCACCAATACCGAATTCAGCACGATGGCCGAACAAACATCATATCTCAATGCAATACAATCGATAGAACGACGATGGAGATCACAGATACTGCCCTCCTGTCGCCGATGTTCCAGCCGCATTGCCTGGAAAATAGGATGCAACGCCGCCGTTCGTGAAGATGACGCCGTTTCCGCTCGCGTCGTATCGCTTCCCCGTCGCTGTTCCCGTAAATGTCATGCCGAATGCATCGATGAGTCCGGCACGCTCCGCCATGGCGAACGCGCCAGAAAATGCCGGCGTTCCGACGACCGTGACGCTGTAGTTCGATGTTCTGATCACACCTCCGGATGAGCGCATATGATGCTGCGCGGATCCGACAATCGAATAGTTTCCAACCGCGTAAATCTTGCCCAGGCTTTGCGTAAACATATGGCGATATGCGCACGCACCGAAGTTGATGTTGTCGAACTCGATATGTCCGGAGGTCTGCGTCGCGAGGGTATTGCCCGTGGTCGTTGTTCTCAACTCCATGTCCTTGATGGTGACCAGCCCGCCAGACTCCGCCATGAAGGCATCGTTGGACGTGGCCGAGACAATGACATTGCCGGGTGTCCCTGAATTTCCTTTGATGACGAATTTGGATGCTGCGGTGATGCCGACGCCGGGGCCGATCCGCCCCCCGACACCGTAGGTTCCGTCGGCCACCTGAATGGTGACGATGAAGCCGAGAAAATCGAGTGTTCCGAGCGCGACGTCGATGGCCTTCTGGATGGTGGCGAACGCCCCGCCCGAGCTGTTGGCGAGGCCGCTGTTGCCGTCGTTGCCGTCGGTGCGCACATAATAGGTGCGGTTGGCGGTGAGAAGTTCGCGGCTCGCGCCGGCCGGCCGCGCCAGCGCATGCCATCGCGACGCGGTGCCGTCGTAGCGCAGCAGCACGGCCTGTTTCGCGCCGACCGCGACGTCGCCGCCGAGTGCGAAGCGGTTGGCGGCGGTGGACGCCGCGCTCTCGTTCAGCAGCGTGACGATCTGGCCGCCGGTGTTGAGCAGAGACACGACGCGGCCTTCCGCGCCGCCGGCGAGGCCGGACAGGCTGCGCGCCGCGTCCGACGACACGTTGACCACCGACGCGGTGCCGAGGCCGGCGGGATTGTAGTCGTTCTGGTTGGCGGTGATCTGCGCCGGCGCGATGATCCCGGTCAGGGACAAGCCGCGCGCGAAGGTGGCATTGCCGCTGGCCTGATCGAAAGTCATCGCCTCGGTGAAGGTCACCCCGTCGTCGGAGACTTTCAGCTTGAATTGATCGGAGCTTACGAGGCCGAATTCGGCGCGGCCCGACAGCGCATCGGAGAAGATCACCGAAGCGACGTTGGCGCTGCCCTCCTTGGAAATCTGCAGGCGCATGTCGCCGGTGCCGCCATCTACCACCGTGATCGCCTTGAACAGCGCGGCGTTGGAGGCAAGCGTCAGCAGGTTCGGCGCGGTCGCTGCGGCGTTGATGCCGAGCTGGTCGACGCTGCCGGTGAACGGCCCGCCCCCACCGCCGCCGTCCGCGACCGGCAACCACGCCGCGCCGTCATAAACCAGCAGCGCGCCGCTCGCCGCGCTCCACGCGCACCAGCCCGGACTGGGAGCAAAGAAACGCCACACGCCGTCCTCGCACACCGCCAGCGCGGCCGCACGCCCCGCCCACGCCCCGGTCGCACTGCCCGGGACGATGTAGCGGTCGCCCTCCGACGGCGACGGCGGCGGCGCGGTGAGCGCGTCATCGAGCACGCCGATGTGCACGACGCTGTCGAGAATCCGCAGCGCCTCGTTGTGGGTAACGTGTTTCTGCGCCTGGCTGCCTTCGATGAACGGCAGGCCGAGATGAACTGTGTCTGTCATGGTCGCTCACACTGCAAGGGAAAACGCGGCGGGATGGCCCCGCCCCACGGAACCTGAAATCTGCGCGACGCGGCCGTGCACCACGATCTGCGGCGCGCCGAAATCGGCCAGTTCATCGGCGCTGGCATAACGCGCCGATGATGTCGTCGTGGTGAGGGTGCGCACCACCGTTTCACCGGACAAAATGTCCACGGCATAAGCTTCGTTGTCCTCGCCGAGCGGCACGTCCACGCCCCAGGCGTCGCCGTCGCGCCGCGTGCGCCGGACCCACGCGATGCGGATGCCGTCGCCCGTGCGCGTCGCGCGCACATGCACCGGCGACAGCGGCATCAGCGCCACCGGACGCGGCGTCACCGTCAGCGACAGCGCCGAGGGATCGTCATGGCTGCGCCCCGCAGCAACGAGGCGCAGGTCAACCGGCCGCTCCAGCGCGCCGATCCCGCGCGCCAGCACCGTGACGTGATCGTCGAGCACCACGAACGGCGCGCCGGCCGGTAGCGGCGTGGCGATAGCGTATTCGCTGCCCGCCTGCCCGCGCAGGAGCTGCGACAGCCGCCAGGTTCGCTCGTCCACCAGTTCGGCATTGGCGAATTGCAAAATCTCCCAGTCGCCGGCGTCGTTGAGCACGGCGGCGGCGTTGGCGCCGTCGAGCACGCGCGCCTCGGCGGCCGACGACAGCGCGCCGCCGGAGAGCCGCACGCGGACCGCGCCGCCGCGATCCCAGCAGGCGGCTGGCCCGGCAGACAGCGCATCGAGCGTCTCGCCGATGATCGAAGGTGCATAGGCGGTGGCGATGCGCTCATAGCTGAGCCCGTCGATGGAGCGCCACACCGCCATCGCGCCCGGCCACGGATCGGCGAAGATCGCGAGCCGCGTCAGCACCGGCGGATCGGACGCATCCAGCGACGGCAGATCGAGCACCATGGCCTGCGCGGGACCGAGCGCCGGCGGAATCTCCGGCGCTTTGAGGCGCGGCGCGAACAGCGGCACCGAGAACACCTCGGGATCGATGCTGCGCGCCTTGACCTGACGCGAGGTGGTGTCGATCAGTTCGTCGATCTCGAACAGCCGCCGCCGGCCGGCGACGGTCAGCCCGACCACGTCGCCCGGCGCGAGCGCGAGGCGGTTGATGCCGAGGGTGAATTCGGCGCTCTCGCGCCCGGCCCACAGATCCTGCAGCCAGATGTCCGCGCGCCGGGTGGCGGCGGCATCGTCGGTCACCACCGCGACATCCGCATGCACCACGCGCCGCGCGCCGCCGACCAGCCGCCGCGAGGTGACGGCGGCGCGGCGATAATCGGCCGCGCCGTCGCTGAAGCCGAAGCTCACCTCGCGCGGCAGTTCGGTCTCCTGCCCGCGCGTCAGCCGCGCCGGCGCGCCGCTGCGCGGTTCGACCAGTTCGTCCTCCGCGATCTCGGCGACCGGCGCACCGCCGCGCGGCACGAAGGTCAGTTCGCCTCCGGCGGCGGTGGCATCAAAAGCATAGGTCATGGCCAACGGATCGATCATCGCGCGCGGCGACATCGGCCGGTCCACCACATAGCCGTCGCAGCTTTCGCCCAGGCTGTCGGTGCGCGCGCCGGCAACGCCGCAATCGTCGAGTATGGCGCCGACCAGCGCATCGAGCGGCGCGGCGCCGAGCCGCCCGGTCAGCCAGTGGCCGGTCTGCCAGTGGCCGGCATCGCTCCACACATCGGCCGCCGCCGGAAACACCGCATAGGGCCGCGCGTCCCAGGTCCACAGATGCAGCGCGGAGACATCGACCATTCGCCCGCCATAGACCGGCGACACCGGATTGAGTTCGTCCGCGCCGAACGCCGGATCGAACGCGGCGATGACGGTCTCGATATAGCGGCGCTGGATCAGATCGTCGCGGCGGCCGTTGGAAAAATACGGGATGTTGCCCTCGACGGACTTCGCATCGGGAAACACGCTCGGCTGGTTGGCGCCCTTGTCCACGGCGGGGCAGCCAAGTTCGGTCAGCCAGATCGGCTTGCCGCGCGGCGTCCACGCCGTCGCGCTGCCAAGCTCGACGCCATCGACGCGCTCGACATGCGCGTTCGCCCACCAGTTCCACAGGTCCTTGGGCCGATAGATCCACGGCTTGCCGAAGCCGTCGGTGATGGCGGCGCGCGCCTGCGCTACGCGCGCATCGGCGTCGGCGTAATACCAGTCATAGGCTTCGCCGCCGGCGAGATTGGCGGCGAGATAGCCTCGATCGTGGATCGACGACGCCACGGCGGCATCGCTGTGTCCGGCATCGTCGCGCCAGTCGGACAGCGGCGCATAATAGTCGATGCCGACCGCGCCGATGGCCGGCGACGCCCACAGCGCATCAAGCGGGAAGCGCACTTCCGTCGCAGCGCCGTCCACCACATGCGCGCCGTATTCGGTCCAGTCCGCGCCATAGGTCACCACCGTGGCGGCGCCGACGACAGCCTTTACATCCGAGGCCAGTGTCGCCAGCGCTGCCACGGCGGGATACACACCGGACGCGGAGCGGACGCGCGTCAGCGCCTTCAGCTCCGAGCCGATGAGAAACGCATCGACGCCGCCGCTCGCCTTGGCGAGGTTGGCATAATGCAGAATCATGCGGCGGTAGTTCCAGCCGTTGACGCCGCCGCCGGAAAAGAAAGTCGCAATCTGCGTCGCTGCCGTGGCGGTGCCGTCCGGCGATCCGGCGACACCGGGCGCGGGATCGCAGGTGATACGGCCACGCCAGGGAAACGCCGGTTGCGACGCCGCGCCGCTCCACGGATCGGGGCGCGCGTTGCCGGGCGGAATGTCCATCATCAGGAACGGATAGAGCGTGACCTTGAGGCCGCGCGCCTTCAACTCCGCGATCAGGTGACGCACGCTGTCGTCGGACGGCGTGCCGCCATAGGACGGGCGGCCGTCGACGCTCGACACCACATAGGCCAGCGGCCGGCTCACGCCCGCCACCATCCACCTGCCGCCGGACGTGATCTTGATGGCGTTGTCCACGCCGGGCCGCACCGTGCAGTTGCCCGCGCGCAGATCGTTGCCGAACCACGCCACCACGATGGCGACGCGCTCCAGATGAGGACATGTCGCCTGCAGATCGTCGAGGGAGGCGATCACGTCGGTGGCGGCGCTGGTGACGTGGCGGTTCTCCGGCGCGGATGTGCCAGGACCCAGCACCCGCACCACCGCCGAGGTCTCGTAGCCGAACTCGGTGGTGCCCGGAATGAGCGTCACCGCGCGCGCCATGCGCTCCAGCCGGCCGATCGGTCGCACGATCTCGAACGACAGCTGCGGAATGCGGTTGCCGAAATCCGCCAGCGGCAGGCGCTCGAACACGACATAGGCGAGTCCGCGATAGGCGGGCGCGTTGGCCGCGCCCTCCTTGGCGACGATGAGGCCGTCGGCCGCCTGATCCTCGCGACCGCGATGTACGCGCAGGGTGAGACCGGAGACGTCGAGCAGCTTGCCGTCCGCCCAGATGCGGCCGACATGACCAATCTCGCCCTCGCACAGGCCGACGGCGAAATTGGCGTAATAGGAATAGGTGGTCGTAGTGACGGAGCCGCCGCCCATGCCGCCGCCCTTTCCGCCCGCGCTCTGCGTGCGCGTGGACACGACTTCCTGCAGCCGCGTCGCCCAGATCACCTGCCCCGCCAGCCGCGCGCGGCCATAGACGCGCGGTACCGGCGCGCCTTCGGTGGAGGCCATCACGTCGAGATCGGCGAGGCGCGGCCCCTGCACGTTGCGATCCGGTGCGAACAGCGCGCGGTCGAGCATGTTGCCGGCGAGCGCGCCGGCGATGCGGCCGGCGATGGCCCCGACCGGGCCGAACACCGCGCCCACGGCCGCGCCAGCCACGGAAAGAACGAGAGCTGCCATGGAGACTCATCCAATCGATCAGAAACGAGAAACGGAACGCGGGGAGCGAGGTTCAATCCGCGATGCCCGGAAATCGGAACGCGGCGGCGAGCCGCCGTCGCCACCACGGTGACAACGAGACCTCGCACACCGCCGCGCCGTCATGGGCGTGGATCATGGTGCCCTCGCCCGTGGCAATCGCCGCATGCTTGGCGACGTATCCGTCGCGCCAGCGAAACAGCAGAACGTCGCCGCCACCGATGTGCTCGCCGTCGACCGGCGCGAGATGGCGCATCGCCGCCGCGATCAGCGTGTCCGCGCCGGTAGCCTCCGCCCAGTCCGGCGCATAGGGCGGCGGCAATTCGGGCTCGCGGCCGACGCACACGCGCCAGACCCCGCGCACGAGGCCGAGGCAATCGCAGCCGATGCCTTTCAGCGAGCCCTGATGGCGATAGGGCGTGCCGATCCAGCTCCGCGTCTCGGTGACGAGGGCCGCGCGGGTCAGAGATTGGGACATTGGAAATATCCAACTGAGTTTTGAAACGGCGCGATGCGCTTGCGGGGAGAGGTAAAGAAAGCGACGCTCGCATCCATCACCGATATTGCTTCACCCCATCCGCGAGCGGCCGTCATTGCCCGCCCCCGCCTTCGCAGCGGCGATGACGAAATCATTGCCGGGAATGTGCGGGAAGCCGCGAAAGTTGACGGCGTTGGCGAAGCGGTCGCGGCAGGTGGCGAATTGCTTGTCGCAGCCGGCGGTGATGGTGAAGCCGTCGCCGCTTGCGACCGGCTCCGGCATCGCCTGCCACAACGACAGCCGCGCCTGGCCGGAGACCATGGTGTGCTGCTTGATCTCGATCGACAGGCCGGCATTGCCGCCGCTGGTCCATGTCAGCCGGCCGTTGGTGAACCAGCCGTCGGCAAACCCATCGAGGCCCGATGCGACGAAGGCCGAGGTCGCCTCGATGCCGGCCACTGTGCCATCGCCGCAAAATGCCGGCGACGCGAGATCGATGCGGCAACGTGCATCGCCGAGATCGGCGTGGCAGCGCGCCGTATAGAGCCGGCCGCTGTCCTGCGCCAGCGCGTCCGCCAGCCCGCGCAACTCGGCGGTGAACGCCGCGCCTTCGCGCCGCACCTCCCCGAGCGTGGCGCGCGCGGTCAGGACCCGCAGCGACACGTCGCTCCAGTCCACCAGCCAGGTCTCGACGCTGGCGGCATCGTAGCGCCCCGCGGCAAGATCGGCCTCGAGCAGCGATGTATCCGACAGCGCGCCGGCGATTTCCGCGCCGTCCACCGCGAGGTCGAACCGGCTGGTGGCCTCCGAGGCAGTGAAGCCGGTGCCGGCGACGCAGGTGACGCCGTCGATGACAAGATCGCCATCGTGATCGGTGAAGCCCTGCACCACGCCGTCGCGCCGCCTTAGCGTCCAGCACTGGCACAGCGTGGTGACGCCGCTATCGAGCTTCACCTGCAGCGCGAACGGAACGGGTCTCATGGCTGGATCTCCACCAGCGGGATTTTCGGGATCGCGCCGGCGGCGAAGGCCGACAGGTCGACTTCGAGATAGTCGGTGTCGAAGCGCACCGGCACGTCGAACAGGAAGCCCGCCGTCACCGCCGCGCCGCTCGCGGGGATATGTCCGGGCAGGAACGTCACCACGCCGGTGGTGGTATCGCAGGTGAACGCGGTGCCGGTCGGCACCTCGCCGCCGGCGACGGCCACGCGCACGCTGCCCGGCACCGGCTTCGACACCGGCCGCGCATAGGGCGCGTGCGTGCCGCCGTAGGTCTTCATCAGCTGAAACGTTGCGCGCGCGCCATCGCCGACGCCGAGCGGCTGATCGAGCGGCGACACCGCCGCGCCGGGTTGCGCCGAGGAATGATCGAGCCGGTCGCGCCAGCGAAAGCCGTAGAGTTGGCCGCGCCGCTCCTCAAAGAACGCCACGACCTCCTGCAACGCCGCCAGCGTCTTGACGCCGTAGCCGGCATCGAAGCGGCGGCGCGAATGCGCCCAGCGCGCATTGCGCTCCTCGCGGCCGGAGCCGAAGCTCACGATGTCCGTGCGCCGCTCCGGGCCGCCGGCGCTTTTCAGCGCAATATCGAGCGGAAAAACGATTTCATGGAAGCTTGTGGGCATGATCGACTCTGATCCCTTGTCTCGGGCGCAAAGCGCTACGTTGGGGGCGCATCTGTTTCCATCACACGATGGAACGCTCTAAAGCGTCCGCTGGCCGCGCGAGACCGCACGCGCGATCTGGCCGGTGATGTAGCTCTCCGAGCGACGGAAACTTTCGACATCGGGCGTCGCGATTTGCACCGTGACGCTGTTGCCGCTGCCGCCGCGCGCGGCGACGCCGAGGCGGCCGTCCGGCCCGCGCGCCAGCGGCATGATCGCCTCCGGCCCCGCCTCGCCGGCAAGGCCGACGCCGCCCTGCATCAGCGGAAAATAGCTGGGCGTGCCGATCACCCCGCCGCTGGCGAACGGCTTCACCGCGCCGGCCGCCGCGGTCAGCGACAAGGTCGGACCCGCACCGGAGCCGCCGCCAAAGAGCCCGGACAGCAGGCTGGTGAGGCCACCGGCGAGGCTCTGCTCCAGCGGCTTGAACGCCATGCGCACAGCGAGATTGGACAGCCGCAGCGTCAGCGATTTCAGCACGTCGTCGAACTGCTTGCCGCCGGTCACCGACGCGGAGAAGGCGCCGGTCATCGCCCGCGAGAACGCATTGGCGCCAGCGGTGAGGCCGCCCGTTCGCAACGACAGCGTGTCGAAGGTCTGCGCGGCATCATCCCCGCCGAATGTATCGAGGGCCATGGTCTATCCTCCGTGCGAGTTGTCCGGAAAGCGCCGCATCAGGGTGTCGAGCGCGGCGCGGTCAAGAGGCGCGCTCTGCGGGCCGCGCACGGCGGCGATGGCGCAGGCGAGTTCACGCGGCGTCATGCGCCAGAACTGCTCCGGCGGCAGCCGCAGCACGCCGAGGCCGAAGCCGATGGCCTCGTTCCAGGGAAACGGCTTCGCCTCCTGCCAGGGAAACGGATTCGCCTGTTGACAAGAGAGCGGCGTCATCGCGCGCCCTCCACCGGCGCGCCGTCGAAGGTCGCGGCGATCAGGTCGGCGGCGATGCGCACGTAACCGGCGGCTCCGCCCTCCACGGTCATGGCTGCCACCTCGTCATCGCCGACGGCTTCGCCCGCGCCGCGCAGGCCGGCAGCGATGATGCGCACCAGATCGCGCGCCGACAGCCGGCCGCTGCCGAAACGCTCCGCCAGCGCCACGAGGTCGTGCGCGCCGAACGCGGCTTCGAGTTCGGCCAGCGCGCCGAGGGTGAGCACCAGCGTGCGCGTCCGGCCGCCGATGACGGCGGCGATTTCGCCGCGATGGATGTTGGGCATGATCAGGCCGCCGTGAAGGTGAGCGCGCCGGCGGATTCGAGCGAGAGATCGAACGTCACCTCACCATTGTGCTCGCCGGCAAATTCGAGACTGGCGATCTGAAACAGGCCCTGAATGATGCCGAAATCCGGCACCACGATCTGGCACGTCTTCAGTTCGCCATCGAAGAACGCCTGCCGCACCAGCGCGTCGGTGGCGGCGTCCTTGAACAGCCCGCGGCCCGACACCGCGGCACGCTTGACGCCTGCGCCGGCCAGCAGCTCGCGCCAGCGGTCCGCGGATTCCGCGTGGGTGACGTCCACCGTCTCGGCGTTGAATGCGATGCGGCGGCTGCGCAATCCGGCGACGGTGACGAAGCTGTCGCCGTCATGCATCTTCAGCAGCAGGTCCTTGCCTTTCTGGGCGGCCATGATGATCTCCTCAGGTGAGCGGTTCGGTCAGCGCGCGGAAGCGCACCAGCGCGTGATAGGTGCGGCCATCGCTTTCGCGACGAATGTCGGCGACGGTGAAGCGCAGGTTGACCAGACGATGGCCCGCGGGCGACAGCGGCGCGTCATCCAGCGCCCGCAGCAGCGCGCCGGCGACGACATGGGCCTCGCGGTGGCCGCCCTCGCGCGACCAGGCATGCAGCGTCAGCAGATGTTCCTGCGTCACGCCGCCATCGGACGAAGCGTCGAGCAGCCGCGCCTCCCCGAGGGTGACATAGGGAAACGCCGCCTCGCGCGGAGGCTCGTCATAGATGTGGGGGCCGCCGAGTGCGGCAACGAGCGCGCCGTCCGCCACCAGCGCATGGTGGATTGCGGCGCGCAGCGCGACATTGGCAGCGGGCATGAGCATCTCTTTCATGAAGGTGAAGCAACAACAGCGCGTGGCCCCGACACAGGACCTAGCCGATCCGCGTCTCGGCCTCGATCTCGATGAAGCGGCGGTCGGCGCTGTCGCGGATGGCGACAATGCGATAGAGGCGCGCGCCCTCGCCGAACCGGTGCTGCAGCGTCAGGCTGAAGCCGGCGCGCAGCACGATGCGCCAGCGCTGGGTCGCGCCGTCGGCGTCGGCCTGCACCTCGCGGCGCGCGGGCAGCGGCGTCACCTGCGCCCATACCGTGGCGAAAGTGGCCCAGGTGCGGACCACGCCGCCCTGATCGTCCGGCGTCGCCACCGGCTGCTGGATGACGAGGCGGGTTCTCAACTGGCCGGGATCGATCATAGCGACAGCACCCGATGCGACGAGATCAGCGCGTTGACACTGGCGGGCATCATCGCCACCGGCTGACCGATGGCCGTCAGCCCGCGATTCTCGTACCAATGCGCCGCCAGCATGCGGATGGCCTGCACCAGCTTCGGCGGCACGTCCGACGCGGCCTCGCCGAAACCGGCTTCGATATCCAGTTCGATCCCGGCGATGGGGCGGCCCGGCGGGGGCAGCGACCAGCCGGGGGCGCCGATCGCACCCGCCGCGCGATCGACCACGAAGGCGTCGGGATCGATGTCGCACGCCACGTTGGTGGCGTCGAGCACCAGCGTCGCCACGACGGCGCGCAGCGGCCCGAGGCGCGGCGCGATGCGCCCGCTCTCCGGCCAGCGGTCGAGCACCAGCCGCCAGGTCTGCGCGATCAGGGCGCTACGCGTCTGCGCCTCGACATGGTTGCGCGCCGCCGCCACCAGCGCCGCGATGATCGCGTCGTCGGCGTCGTGCTCCACGCGCAGGAAGGATTTGGCTTCGGCGAGCGACAGCGGTTCCACCGCTGGCGCGGCGAGAAGGAATGCGGGCATGACTGGCTCCTGTGGATCCCAACGTTGTCATTGCGAGCCAACGGGTCGGCGCGCAGCGCCGCCCGGTGACAGGCTCCGCGAAACAATCCAGATCACAAAAAACTGGATTGCTTCGTCGCTTCGTTCCTCGCAATGACGGCAAATTGCATCATCTCGCAGTTGACAAAATCAGCGTCGCGAGGCTCATCGTGAGCGATGATCCACTCGCTTCTCCGCACCATCGCCGCAGCAACGGTCATTCTCGCTCAACCCGCATACGCCATCACCGGCAGCCGCTCGGCGCCGTCGGACGCGGTGGCCCGCGCGGTGGTCACCGTGATCGGCCCGCGCGGCGTGGTATGCACCGGGGCGCTGATCGCGCCGACCATCGTGCTCACCGCCGGCCATTGCATCACCGCAGGCACATCGAACCGCGTGGTGGACTATTCGGCGAAACCACCGCGGCTCATCGCGGCGCAGAGCGCCGCGGCCCATCCGCAATTCAGCATGCAGACCCTGCTGGCGCATCGCGCCACCGCCGATGTCGGCCTGATCCGGCTGGCGTCGCCGGTGCCGGACAAGGCACCCGCGCCGCTCGCCGTGCCCCGCATTCCGATTACGCCGGGCGCGGCATTCACCGTCGCAGGCATCGGCGCGACCGCGCCGGGCAGCGACACAGGCGTCGGCACCGTGCGCGCGGCCGGGCTGACGGTGACCGGCAATCCCGGCACGCTGCAGATGCGACTGGTGGATCCGCTGACGCAGAACCGCAGCGCCGGCGTGGGCGCCTGCACCGGGGATTCCGGCGCGCCGGTGTTCGAGGATCGTGGCGGCGCCGGCGTCATCGTCGGCGTGGTGAGCTGGTCCACCGGACCGAACAACACCGACGGCTGCGGCGGCCTCACCGGCGTCACCCCGCTCACATTATATAAAGACTGGATCGTGAAGACCGCGCGCGGCTGGGGCGCGGCGCTGTAACTCAGGCCAGGTTTCGCGCCCGGCGCATGCCGTTTCATAGAAAAACCCCCGGCCTTGCCACCGGGGGTTCAGGTTGCAGCCGGAAAACAGGCGGATGCCTATTTCCAGAACGCGTAGTTGAGGCCGAACTTGAGGGTGTGAACGTCGATCTTGTTGTCGATGTTGACGTAGTTGTTGCCTCGTCCATCCCAAAGCGAATACACGTTGCTGCGATCAAACTGCATGTACAGATACTCGGTCTTGAGCGACAGGTTGTTGGTCATCGCCCATTCGATCCCGGCGCCGGCGGTCCAGCCGGTGACGTCGTTGGTCTTCGAGAAGTTCACGACCGCCGGATTGATCGACAGCTTGGTATCCGCCGAGCCGTAGGCGAAGCCGCCCGTCCCGTAGACCAGTACGCGATCGAAGGCGTAGCCAAGACGGCCGCGCACGGTGCCGAAATAAGTCAGTTGGGTTTCGGCGGAGAGACCGCCGAGACCGTTGATCGCGCCGTTCAGGTTGCTCTTGATGCTCGAGCCCTGGATATCGGCCTCGATACCGAGAACCCAGTTGGGCGCGAACTGCCAGTTGTAGCCGATCTGGCCGCCGCCGAAGCCTCCGAACGACGTCAGATTGATGTTCCCGCCGACGGTGTTGTTAAGAGCCGAAAACGGATAGTCCACCTTGTCGCCGCCGAGGCCGCCGTTGATGCCGGCGTAGAAGCCGGTCCAGCTGAAGACCGGCACAGGTGGAACGACGGGAAGCGCCTTTACCGCGAGATCCGCCGCCGAAGCCATTGCAGTGCTTGTCAAAAACGCGACGATCGCAACCGGAATAACTTTACGCATGTCATACTCCGCTACTCTTTTGAAAACCGAGTACGGGACCACGCCCCTCGTGTCCGCACGCCAGCACAATAATACCGCTCGGGTCCGGACCCCTATGACCGAATTACCACATCTGCGACAAATCGTCTCAATTTGGAGCGATCGAGAGCGTCCCTATGGCCCGGCCCGATGGTACGTTGCTGCGTCGTTTTCACTGCGAAACGATCCCCACGAGCACCCGACGATGTCTTGCCGCTGCCCACCCCTCGCCTTCGGATGCCTCGCACTGGTGGTCGCGCTGGCGGCCAGCGCGCCGCCGGCCGCCTTCGCCCAGCAACCCGATTTCAGGGCGCTGCGCCAAACCCCGGCACCTTCAAAGCCGCAACCGTCGCCGGTGCGCCCGCGCGAAAAAACGTCCTGTGCGGAATTCGGCACCGGCTTCGTGCGCGCGCCAGGCTCGGACACCTGCGTCCGCGCCGGCGGCGCCATCGATATCGGCGTCGGAGCGACCCGGCGTTAATGACGGCCGCGACGCCACTGTCGCGTGCGGTGTCCGCGCTTCATCGATTCATGCATGCGCGGTCGTCTTCGATCTCGAATTGCACAGCACCCTGCCGGGACTACGCCGTCGCGGCTGTCACGGGCCTGATTGCGCTCTCCAACGGAATTGAAATTCTGGCCCGCGAGCGGCCGCCCTGTTAGAGCCGAGCAGCAGAATATTGTCTCGCGACAACTGGAAGAAAATCTCATCGAGGTCAGGTGTCAGTTGCCTGACGTTCAGATCGAAATGCTGCTCGCCTGCGAAGCTCGATGTTGGTGCGCATCCGCTGGTCCAGCCCATCGAAAATATCCGGACCGAAGACCTGGTTGACGATGTTCATGCCCGGCTCGACATTGTTGCCGATACCGCGCGTTGTCACGTACCACGCGCCATAAGCCGTCTGCGTCGCGCGACGCTCGACTGTTCCATCGCAAAATATATGCCCCGGCAACGTTCGGTTGATAGCGGTCAATCCGTCATCGAATATTTCTGTCCGAATACTGCCGACACATACATTCGTCCCGGGAATAAAGACTTATTATGTCTGCTGGTCCTCAACCGGCATCGACGGATCCCTCCCGCGGACATGCGAGGCGATCCAGCGTGTATGAATTGGAATTGCGATGTGGCGTCCGCCTCTCCCCGCCTGCGGGGAGAGGCCAAAGATTGCGCGCCCCGCTCAAGCGGAGCGCGGGAGCCGATCAGCTCGCCGCGAACTTGACGAGCTTGATGGCGTCGAAGTCCTGCACCCCGCCACCGACGCGCTTGGTGGTGTAGAACAGCACATACGGCTTGGCGGAATAGGGATCGCGCAGCACGCGCACGCCGAGGCGATCCACCACCAGGTAGCCGCGGCGGAAATCGCCGAACGCGATGGAGAGCGAATTCGCCGCGATGTCCGGCATGTCCTCGGCTTCGATCAGCGGGAAGCTCATCAGCGAGGCGCGGCCGCCCGCCTGCACCGGCGGCTGCCACAGATAGCCGCCGCCGGAGTCCTTGAACTTGCGGATCGCGGCCTGGGTCTTACGGTTCATCACGAAGGTGCCGTTCTGGCGATAGCCGGCCTTGAGCGCGTAGATGGTGTCGACCAGCACGTCAGACGGATTGCTGCCCGGGAACGCGCCGGCGCTGCCGCTGGCGACATAGCCAAGCTTGCCCCACACCCACGAGCCGTTCGCCACCGTGTCGTATTGCAGAAATCCTTTCGGTTTGCTGCTGCCGTCGCCGTTGACGAAGGCCGCGCCTTCCTGCACGGCGAAGGTCAGCTCCACCTCGGAGGCGATCCATTCGTCGATGTTCACCGCACTGTCGTCGAGCAGCGCCGCGGTCGCCGCCGGCATCGCGTAAAGCTCCATGGCCGGAAACGACAGCGCATCGAGCGTCGGCGAGGTCGTCTGCGTGCGCGCATCCGTCTCGCCCACCCAGCCGGTGGCCGGGCCCGCCGTCATGAACGGCTTCTTGTAGATGCCGCCGGAAATCTCGCGCACCGAGGCAATGGCGCGGATCGGCGAGATCGCGGCGAGCCGCCGGCCGATCTCGTGCTCCAGCTCGGCCGGCACGAGATAGCCGCCGTCGGCGTTGGAGCCCGCGGACATCGCCTTGGTCTCCAGCGTCCGCAGCGCCCCGCTCTCACCCTGGCGCACATAGGCCTCGAACGCGCTCTTGTGCTCGCGGGCGGCGCCATCGGCGGCGCGGGCGCGCACGCCCTCCAGTGCCGGACGCGCCGACTTCAGCGCGAGGTCGTCGATCCGCTTCATCTGCGCGTCGAGCGCGGCGTTGATGCGATCGACTTTCTCTTCCAGCAGCACGTCGGCGCGGCGGCCGTGAGCGGCCAGGCGCTCGTCGTTCGAGGCCTTGAATTCCTCGAACATCTGCATGACGGCATCATGGCCGTCGCGCGCGGCCGAGGAAATGCCGGCCTTCTGCTCCGGCGCGTGATCCTGAATCTCGATATCGGTGAAGCTCATCAAAATCTCCTGGTTGAAGGGTGGAACGGCAAACAGAAACGCCGCCTCGAAGGGCGGCGGAGACGGAATTGCAGATGCACGGATCGTCGTGAGTGGATCGTCGTCAGTAAGGCAAACTATCGCGGCGTACGTGTCACTTGCACGGTACGGCGCACCACGTTGCCAGCGCGCAATAACCGGTCAAGGCTCCCGCTTGACTCCCAGTTCGCGCTGTAATGCCATCAGAGCGTCGAGTTGCTCTTTTGTTTCGAGATAAAAACTATCGTTCGGCGTCCCCCGCATACGACCCGTATAGCCCGTCAATTCGTCTGCGAGGGCATCAGCCTTCCGATGGTTCTCAATAGTGCCGTAGGGGATCGTCATCGAGACCCCGCTGAACGCCAGATAAACACGCAATCCTGTGTTCGTCATATTGCTGGCCCGGAAGTAACTGGAAACGCCGCATCGATGAAGAAACGATTCGAGCCTCACTCCTCCTTCGTCACCACCAGCCCTGGAACATCGGCAAGAAGTGTCTTCAGAGAAGCCACAATGGATCAATCTCAGCCAGCGAAGGCGGCAGCATCTTTCGCTGCTGATAGAAAGCAAATGAGAACTGAAATTCCGGCACATGCCCGCTCGCGTTGTTTGAACCGAGCAGCAGAATGTTGTTCCGCGACAATTGAAAGAAAACTTCATCAGGATCAGGGGGTAGTTGCCTGATGTTCAGATCGAAACGGTGCTGGTCCGCGAAACGCCTGACCTGTTCTATAAAATGATCCCGTTCGGTATGGTTCATCTGAACATCGACGAACCGCAAAGGCAAGTGAGGCTTACGATCCATCATGGGTTTATGCTCCCACGACCACATCGCGAGCACCATGGCGACAACCGGCAGCCACAGCAGAACGAGAAGCCCCCGTCGAACCCATGAAACCTTTTCGCCCATGGTGCTGTTTGATATTGGCGCCATGTCAGTCACTTATAAATAGCGACCGCAAGCTGTGAGCTGGCTTTCAATCTCGCGCTCAAGTTCTGGAAAAGCTTTTATCGCCCGATTCAACAGCGCCACATTGACAGCATCAATCGCCCCGGCGATGTCTGTTGCGTGCTGCTGATATTCATCCGCGCCGCAATACTCTTTTAGGAGCGCCATCACGTCCTGCAGCTCTCTTGCGATCCGGAATGACTGGCGGACCATGTATCGCGCGACATCGATGTTCATATCGGAGAATCCAAGCTAGCGATTAAGCCCCAGACAGGCGTTCATGCACTTCTGAAAATCCCAATAATTCCTGTCGCTCCATCGTGGAGAGAGTCGTTCAAGAATTGGATAACAGAGATTCACGCACCTTCGATAATCGGCCGGACTGCCAGTAAACTTGAGCTGCTGCGCTTTGGCAAGAATGTCCTGCACCAATGTATCGCCTGCGCTCCCTTCAGCTTCACCAGTTGCCCCGCCTGAACTCGCGCCATCCGTCCATCGGCCGCGTTCGTCGCGCGGCTGGTCGGGGCTGTATTTCAGTTCGTCGGGATGCAGCGGCCTGAGCCAGCGCGCCGCATCCGGGCGCAGCCACCGCGCGGCGTCGGGCCGCATGAAGCGCGCGCGTTGGTGCGCGTCGAACAGATCGCTGGCGTGGCTCATCGGCGCAGCTCCATGGCATGAGGACGCGCGCGCGGCGATCGCGGCGCACTTTTCACCGCTCGCACCCGCGCGCCATCGAGCAGCGGGAAGGTGACGATGGAGATCTCCCACAGGTCGACCTGATGCAGCCGGCGCACCCGCGTCTTCGGATCAATCCGGCCGCGCACGGTGCGATAGCCGATGGAGAGACCGTCGATGGCACCCTCGCCCACCAGCGCGATCAACTCGCGGCCGCGCGCGACGTCCGGGATGAGCCGGCCGCGCGCCCGCAGGCCGCGGATGTCCTCGTGCAGATCGAGCCACACCCCCACCGGCTCGGCGGGATCGTGCTGGAACAGCATCGGAATGCGGCGCAGGCCGCGGCTCTGCAGCGTCTGCGTGAACGCGCCCGGCATCATCATGTCGCGCGCCTGGTCGATCTCGCCGAACAGGCTGGCGTAGCCTTCCACGGTGCCGTCGGGCGCGAGCGAGACCCGGGAGATCGATGACAGCGGCGCATGCATGGGCGTTCTCGCAGGATGCAAGGTTGCGGAAAGCAATGGAGGTGACGAAAGGAACTACTTCGCCCGCTTCGGCGGCTTGCGTTTGACCGGCCGCGCGCGCGCCGGCTTGGCGGCGCGTTTCGCCGGCGCCTTGTGCTGGATGCGGTCGAGATGGGCGAGAAACTCGCGGAATACCGTCAGGTGGCTCGGCGTGGCTTTCCGCTCGGGCTGTATCGCGCGCATCACCGTATGCAATGTATCCATGGTCAATCCTCGTTGCTGGAAGGGCGCCGCGCCCTGCGGTTGAAACGCGCGAGCTGGCGGATGAATTCGTCGAAGCGGCGCGCCGCGTCCGCGAGTTCGCGCAGCGTGATCACGAACGCGGCGCTGGCGGAGGCGGCCCACAGGAACAGCGCCAGATGCGCGAGATCGCCGCGCTCGGCGAAGGTGCGGAGGATGTCGGACATGGTGTCTCCCCTTCCTGCACTCACATGCGCGCTGTCTTCCCCACTCTCTTTGTGGAAGAGGGAAAGAGGGCCTCACCCCAGCCGGTCGCCGTCCGCCACCGGCGCGTAGCCAACCGCCTCGCGCTTCTCGTTCAGCGTCAGGAACGGCGCGGCGGCGATGCGGTCCCACAGCGCGGCGCGATCGCCGGCCAGTGCGTCGATGCGGTCGGCATCCACCACCAGGCGCAGGGCATCGCCGAACTGCGGCGCGAGCCAGTGCGCCAGCGCGGCGCCCACGCGCGTCACCAGCGGCAGCACGGTGTGTCGCCAGAACACGCGGTTGGCTTCCTGGAAATTCGCATAGGTGTTGTCGCCGGGAATTCCGAGCAGCATCGGCGGCACGCCGAAGGCGAGCGCGATCTCGCGCGCGGCGGCATTGCGGGCGTCGAGAAAATCCATGTCCTTCGGCGTCAGCGACATTGCCTTCCAGTCGAGCCCGCCTTCGAGCAGCAGCGGGCGGCCGGCATTGGCTGCGCCCTGATAGGTCTCGGTCAGTTCGCGCTTCAGCCGCTCGAACTGCGATTCCGACAGCACCGCGCCGTCCGGCCCGGAATAGACCAGCGCGCCGGAGGGCCTCGCCGCGTTGTCGAGCAGCGCCTTGTTCCACACGGCGCTCGCGTTATGCGTATCGACAGCGATGGCCGCGGCTTCGATCGGCGCGAGACCGTAGTGATCGTCGAGCGGATGGAAGAACGTCAGATGCAGAATCGGCGGCACGCGCGAGGCGAGCTGATCGAACCGCACGCTGCGGCCGCTGACGCCGTAGTCGTAAGCTTCCGGCCAGCCGTCCGGCCCCGGCACCACCTTCATGCGATCCGGCCGCAGCGCGTGAAGTTCGCGCACCTCATCGCCGAGCGTCACCGCCTCGACATAGGCGTTGCCGGCCAGCAGCATGTGCGCATAGAGCGCCTCGAAGAAACTCGCGCCGTCCTGCCGCGGATTGGGCCGCGCCAGCAGTTGCAGCAGCGCATGCGCCTCGTGCTCGCGCGCGCCCTCATAGGCGAGAAAGCCGCACGACGCCGCGTTCTCCGCGATCAGCCGCACCGCGCGATGGACGATGGCGTTGGCGAGATAGCCCTCGCGCGCCAGCGCCGCATAATCACGCGGCGTCCACCGCGCCCGCCCGCCGCTCTCGAACGCCAGCACCTTCGCCGTGCGGCTGACCTTGGCTTCGGGAGGACGAAACAGGTTCTTGAAGGTGAGCATGATCATCCTTTCCTCTCTCCCCTTGCAGGAGAGGGTGGCGAAGTTGAACGGAGCGAAGAGGGGAAACGACTCACAACCCCCGCACGCGCGGCTGGGTGCGCGACGTGAAGCTCAGCGACGCGATCGCCCACACCAGCGCGTCGAGGCGGTCGGGCGAGCGGCCGGACGTAAGGCCGGTGGGGCCAAAGTCGCACATCTCGTCTTCCAACGCGGGAAAGCTGCCGGCATGCTTGGCCCTGCCCTGTTCGTAGAGCGTCGCCACCGGCTCGGCGCGCAGCCACTTGCCGCGCGAGGCGCGCACCGCCACTACAGGCACAGCCGCGTCCACCTCGTTGATGACCGAGCGCACCATCTCGCCGCCCTGGTTCACTTCCGCCACCAGCGCGTCGGCTTCGAGCCGCCGCCACAGCGCGATGGCCCTTGCCGCCCATATTGTCGGCGTCGCCTGCGACACCGTCTCGTCGGCGAGCACATAGATCGCGCCCTCGCCGGTCACGCCGGCGGCGACGATTCCGCAAGCGTCGGCGCGCTTGCCGCTCGACGCCGGCGGATCGACCGCCACCACGATGCGCGCCAGCGACGGCGCCTGCGTCACGCGACAGGTGTCGAGCAGCGCGCGCGACCACAGCGCATCGGGCCGGTCCTCGATGATCTCGCCATCGAGTTCCTGCCGGCCGAGCCGCGTGTTCTCGTAGCGCGCGAGCACGCCCTTCAGAAACGTCGGCGCGAGATGCCAGGCGTTGGCCTGCGTGCCCGCCCGCGTCACCACGTTCGCCGGTTCCAGCATCAGCCGCTTGATCAGCGCGGTCGGCCGCGGCGTGGTGGTAACGAGCTGGCGCGGCTGGAAGCCGAGGCGCAGGCCGAACTGCAGCATGTCGAAGGTGGCCTCGGCATAGCGCCACTTGGCCATCTCGTCCGACCAGGCGCAGCCGAATTGCGGCCCGCGCAGGCTTTCGGGATCTTCCGCCGAGAAGGCATAGGCGACCGCGCCGTTGTTCCACTCCAGCCGCCGCCGTGATGGCGTCCACACCGGCCGTTCGTCGCGGCGATGCACGGCGAGCAAGCCCGATACGCCCTCGATCATCACCTCGCGCACATCGTGTTCGGTCTCGCCCACCAGCGCGATGTGCGACACCGGCGCGTCCGCCAGCGGCGGCAGGCCCAGCGCCTGCGCCCGGATCCATTCGGCGCCGGCCCGCGTCTTGCCCGCGCCGCGCCCGCCGATCAGAAGCCAGGTGAGCCACGGCTGGCCGTTGGGCGCGAGGCACGGCGGCAATTGATGCTCGTGCGCGAACACATCCCACCGCGCCAGCAGCAATTCCATCTCAGCCCGGCTCATGCCCTCCAGCAGGAAGCGGTGCTGCGCCGGCGACCAGCCCCTCCAGGCGTCGCGAAAGCTCGCGGCGGAATTCGTCGAGGTCGCGGGGAATGGGGTCGTCATCGGCCGCCTTCGTTGCATCGTCCGCAGCGTCGCGCTCCTGCTCGCGCAGCCGCATCACTTCCTTCATGGTGCGTGCCAGCGACGCCAGCACCCGCGCGCGGCTTTCGCTTTCGATGCGCTCGCTGGGATGCAGCCGCACCGGATTGCCGATGATGCGCTCGATCTTGCGCAACTCACGCTCGATGGCATTGCCCACCCGCGCCACCAGCGAGGCGGCGGACGGATCGTCCAGCGACATATCGTCGAGACGATCCACCGCCGAGCGGCGGCGGCGCGCGCGAGGTGCGCCGGTGGCCAGCGCATCACGCCGCGCCAGCGCATCGACATCCTCTGGATCGACCGTGATGTTCTGCGGCGCGTCGAACAGCACCGGCGCGCGCGGACGCTTTTCAGGGTGCGGCTTCTTCGCTGCGGATTTTTTCGTCGCGGCTTTCCGCACCGGCGCGGTGTCGGCGACGACTTCGGCTTCGCAAACCGTCGCGGCGACCGTCTTGCGCGCGGTCTTGTTCATGGCGGTCTTTTTCACGCCAGCCTTCTTTGTCGCAACCGACGTCTTTTTCCTCGGCACGGACGATGGCGTCTTCGGCATCGCGATCCTCTCATGCGAACACGACAACGCCGCGCACGGGGCGCGGCGTCAATCAATCAGCCTGTCGTTGCGAATCCTCGGACCAGTTCCCCGCCTTCCGGGGATTCGCAATGACGAAAAACCAGGCGCGAAAAACCAGGCGTGAAAAATCAGGTGCGTTACGTCCGGAAGAACACGAACCACACGATCGCCAGCACGAACCCGGCGGCGATGGTGCTCACGGTCAGAATCGCCAGAACCGACGGACCGCGTTCGCCCTGCCGCGCCTCTGTCGGCGTCTCGACAACGCGCCGATGGCCCTGCACATGTTCGACTTTCGCCATGATGCCCTCGCTTCAGTGGTGTCAGGGAGCCAACGCAGGCCTGTTCGCGATGTTCCCCGAAAACCGGGCCGCGGCGATCACCCCCACCGAA
>JAFKES010000003.1 GCA_017308495.1 Afipia sp. | reverse complement strand
GACGATCTCGCCGGCCTGCCCGGTTACGCGGCGGTGGCGGACCGCATCCTGTTCGATGCCCGCGCGCCGAAGGACGCCACCCGCCCCGGCGGGCTGGGCCAGCCGTTCGACTGGCATCTGCTGGAGGCTGTCAACCTGACGATCCCGTTCATGGTGGGTGGCGGCCTCAATCCCGGCAACGTAGCCGAGGCGATCCGCGTCACCCGCGCCGGCGGTGTCGATGTATCCTCCGGCGTGGAACGCGCGCCGGGCGTGAAGGATCCCGAACTGATCCGCGCTTTCATCCGCACGGCGCGCGAAGCGGACCGCGCGATGACCCCTTCGAAGATTGCGAGCAGCGTATGAACTTGCCACTCCCCAATTCCTTCCGGTCCGGCCCCGACGAGCGCGGGCATTTCGGTATTTTCGGCGGCCGCTTCGTCGCGGAAACCCTGATGCCGCTGATCCTCGATCTGGAAAAGGCCTATGCCGACGCCAAGGCCGATCCGGCGTTTCAGAAAGAGATGAACGGCTATCTCAAGGACTATGTCGGCCGGCCGTCGCCCTTGTATTTCGCCGAGCGCCTCACCGAGCATCTTGGCGGCGCCAAGATCTACTTCAAGCGCGAGGAGCTGAACCACACCGGCTCGCACAAGGTCAACAACGTGCTGGGCCAGATCATGGTGGCGCGGCGCATGGGCAAGAAGCGCATCATCGCCGAGACCGGTGCGGGCCAGCATGGCGTCGCCACCGCGACGCTGTGCGCGCGCTTCGGCCTCGAATGCATCGTCTACATGGGCGCGGTGGACGTCGAGCGTCAGCAGCCGAATGTCATTCGCATGGAAATGCTCGGTGCCAAGGTGGTGCCGGTGCAGTCGGGTTCGCGCACGCTCAAGGACGCGATGAACGACGCCTTGCGCGATTGGGTGACCAATGTTGCGAACACATTCTATTGCATCGGCACGGTCGCGGGGCCGCATCCCTATCCGATGATGGTGCGCGACTTTCAGTCGATCATCGGCGTCGAGACGCGCGCGCAGATGATGGAGGCCGAAGGCCGCCTGCCGGATTCGCTGGTGGCCTGCATCGGCGGCGGCTCCAACGCCATGGGCCTGTTTCATCCCTTCCTCGATGACGCGGGTGTGGAGATTTTCGGCGTCGAGGCGGCGGGCCATGGCCTCACCAATTTGCACGCGGCCTCGATCGCGGGTGGTCGTCCCGGCGTGTTGCACGGCAACCGCACCTATCTGCTGATGGACGACGACGGCCAGATCCAGGACGCGCATTCGATCTCGGCGGGTCTCGATTATCCCGGCATCGGGCCAGAGCACTCGTGGCTGCACGAGACCGGCCGCGTCACCTATCTGTCGGCCACCGACGAGGAGGCGCTGGCGGCGTTCCAGCTGCTGTCGCGGCTCGAGGGCATCATTCCGGCGCTGGAGCCCGCGCACGCCATTGCGAAGGTGATGGAGCTGGCGCCGAAGCGGCCGAAGGATCACCTGATGGTGGTCAATCTCTCGGGCCGCGGCGACAAGGACGTGCCGCAGGTCGGCGATATTCTGAAGGGTAAAAAGAAGTGACCACGCGCATCGACACCCGTTTCGCCGAGTTAAAGACCGAAGGCCGCGCCGCGTTCGTCACCTTCGTGATGGCGGGCGACCCGGATATCGCCACCTCGCTCGCGATCATCAAGGCGCTGCCGAAGGCCGGCGCCGACATCATCGAGATCGGCATGCCGTTCACCGATCCGATGGCGGATGGCCCTGCCATCCAGGCCGCGGGTCTGCGCGCGCTGAAAGCCGGCACCACGTTGAAGAAAACACTGCAACTGGTCCGCGACGTGCGCGCTGATGATGCCACGACGCCGATCGTGCTGATGGGATATTACAACCCGATCTACATTTATGGCGTCGACCGGTTTCTGATTGATGCCAAGGCGGCGGGGGTCGATGGCCTCATCATTGTCGATCTGCCGCCGGAGGAGGACACCGAGCTGTGCCTTCCGGCGATGAAGGCCGGGCTGAATTTCATTCGCCTCGCCACCCCCACCACCGACGACAAGCGCCTGCCCGCCGTGCTCGCCAACACTTCGGGCTTCGTCTACTATGTGTCGATCACCGGCATCACCGGCTCGGCGAGTGCTGACAGCGCTCAGGTGTCAGCGGCCGTGGCCCGCATCAAGCGCCACACGCCGCTGCCGGTCTGCGTCGGCTTCGGCATCCGCACGCCGGAGGCCGCGCGCGGCATCGCGCAGGTGGCCAATGGCGCAGTGGTCGGTTCCGCGCTGGTCGATGCGCTGAACGCGAGCCTCGACGCTGAAGGCCGGGCCACCGCGAAGACGGTGTCTGCAGTGGCGGATCTTGCCGCAGCGCTGGCGCAGGGTGTGCGCGGTGCCAGACAGGCTGCGGAATAGGTGTTTCTCTTTCCCTCGGGGATAGAGGTGTGACCATTGCACCCCATATGTGATGGACAGGGAGCCCCCTCATGAACTGGTTGACCAACGTCGTTCCGCCGAAAATTCGCAGCTTCCTCAAGCGCGACACGCCGGAGAACCTGTGGATCAAGTGCCCGGATACCGGGCAATTGGTGTTCTACAAGGATGTCGAGCAGAACCAGTTTGTCATTCCCGGCTCCAACTATCACATGCGCATGGGGGCGACCGCGCGGCTGAAATCGATCTTCGACAATGAGACCTGGTACGACGTGGCGCTTCCCGCCGTCGTCGCAGATCCGCTCAAGTTCCGCGACGAGCGCCGCTATGTCGACCGCATCAAGGATGCGCGCGCCAAGACCGGCATGAACGACGCGGTCAAGGTCGGCTACGGCAAGCTCGAAGGCAACGCCGTGGTGGTCGCGGTGCAGGATTTCGATTTCATGGGTGGCTCGCTCGGTATGGCGGCGGGCGAAGCGGTGGTGAAGGGGCTTGAACTCGCGGTCGAGAAAAAGTCGCCATTCATCATGTTCGCGGCGTCCGGCGGCGCGCGGATGCAGGAAGGCATCCTGTCGCTGATGCAGATGCCGCGCACCACCGTGGCGATCCAGATGTTGCGCGAGGCACGCCAGCCCTACATCGTGGTGCTGACCAATCCCACCACCGGCGGTGTCACCGCGTCTTACGCCATGCTCGGCGACGTGCAGATCGCCGAGCCCGGCGCGCTGATCGGTTTCGCCGGCGCGCGCGTCATCGAGCAGACCATCCGCGAGAAGCTGCCGGACGGTTTCCAGCGCGCGGAATATCTGAAAGAGCACGGCATGGTGGACATGGTGGTGCACCGCCACGAGCTGCGTTCGACGCTGGCGCGGCTGTGCCGTCTGCTCACCAAGGCGCCGCCGGCCGAAGCGGCGGCCTCGCCGGTGACGTCCCCCGTCGATCTGCCCGAGGCGGCGTCTCCGGCGTGACGGTGCCCGCGGCCAAAACTCCGTCGCCGTCCTACAGCGACATTCTTGCGCGTCTGGCATCGCTGCATCCCAAGCGCATCGATCTCACGCGCGACCGCGTGCGCCGCGTACTCGAGCGTCTCGATCATCCCGAGGCCCGCATT
>JAFKES010000132.1 GCA_017308495.1 Afipia sp. | reverse complement strand
AAGACCATCATGTACGGCGCCTATGCGCGCACCGTGTCGCCGTTCCAGAATTCGGACCTGATGGCGAGCGGGATGCCGTCGCCGGAGGAGCTGAAGCTGCTGGAGCCGTTCCGCGGCCAGGTGCCGGACGAAGTGTTCGGCGCGCCGTTTTCGCCGCCGGTGTCCGACGGCTCGGGGCAGGACCGCGCCCTGCTGCGCAAGGCCGCGCAACTGTTGCGCGACGCCGGTTGCCCGATCAAGGACGGCAAGCGCGTCTTGCCGGACGGCGCGCCGTTCCGGATCGAATTCCTGCTCGACGAGCCGGCATTCCAGGCTCACCACGCGCCGTATGTGAAGAATCTCGGCGTGCTCGGCATCGAGGCCAGCGTGCGGCTGGTGGATCCGGTGCAGCATCGCGCCCGTCTCGACGCCTTCGATTTCGACGTGGCGATCCAGCGCTTCGGCATGTCGTCGACGCCGGGCGATGCCATGCGCACGTTCTTCTCGTCGCAGGTTGCCGACGTCAGGGGCTCGCAGAATCTGTCCGGTATCAAGAATCCCGCGATCGACGCGCTGATCGAGCGCATCATCGCCGCCAATGATCGCGACGAACTGCGCACCGCATGCCGCGCCTTCGACCGCGTGTTCCGCGCCGGCCGCTACTGGGTGCCGCAATGGTATTCGGCGAGCCACCGCATCGCCTACTGGGACGTGTTCGGCCACCCGCCGAAGATTCCGCGCTATGGCGGGGTCGGCGCGCCGGATTTCTGGTGGTCGGACGAGACCAGGGCGAAGAACCCGGCGCAGGCCAAGCCGGGACGGGCGAGCTGAGCCATGGCCGCCTATATCGCCCGCCGCATTCTGCTGATGATCCCCACGTTGCTGGGAATCCTGTTCGTGTCCTTCGTCGTGGTGCAGTTCGCGCCCGGCGGGCCGGTGGAGCGCGTCATCGCGCAACTGTCGGGCTCCGACACCGGAGCCAGTTCGCGCATCTCCGGTTCCTCCGGCGGCGATTTCGCCTCCCGGCCGCAGGCGGGCGCGGCGGCGGACGCGGTGTCCTCCAAATATCGCGGCGCGCAGGGGCTCGATCCGGATTTCATCAAGAGCCTCGAAAAGCAGTTCGGCTTCGACAAGCCGGCGCATGAGCGCTTCCTGCTGATGCTGTGGAATTTCGCGCGCTTCGACTTCGGCAAGAGCTATTTCCGCGACGTCAGCGTGATCCAGCTCATCAAGGAGAAGCTGCCGGTGTCGATGTCGCTCGGCATCTGGATGACACTGCTCACCTATCTGATCTCGATCCCGCTCGGCATCCGCAAGGCGGTGGCGGACGGATCGAAATTCGATACCTGGACCTCCGGCGTCATCATCATCGGCTTCGCCATTCCAGGATTTCTGTTCGCGATCCTGCTTATCATTCTGTTCGCCGGCGGTTCGTTCTTCGATATCTTCCCGCTGCGCGGGCTGACCTCCGACGGCTGGTCGCAGTTCCCCTGGTACTGGAAGATCCTCGATTATTTCTGGCATCTCACGCTGCCGCTGGTGTCGATGTCGCTCGGCGCCTTCGCCACTATGACGCTGCTGACCAAGAACTCGTTCCTCGACGAGATCCGCAAGCAATACGTCATGACCGCGCGCGCCAAGGGTTGCAGTGAAAACCAGGTGCTCTATGGCCACATCTTCCGCAACGCCATGCTGATCGTGATCGCGGGCTTCCCCAGCGCGTTCATCCACGCTTTCTTTTCCGGCTCGCTTCTGATCGAGACCATCTTTTCCCTCGACGGGCTTGGCTTGCTCGGGTTCGAGAGCGTGCTCAACCGCGATTATCCCGTGGTGTTCGGCACGCTGTTCATCTTTTCGCTGGTGGGCCTCGTGGTCAACCTGATCTCGGATCTGACCTATATGTGGATCGATCCGCGCATCGATTTCGAGGCGCGCGAGGTATGACGGCCCCGTCGCCCCTTCCCGCGGACACGTCGGTGGAGACCGCGGCGCAGTCGCCGATGGGCGAGGCCGTGCCGCCGTCGCGCCACCGTCTCGGCCTGTCGCCGCTCAACCGCCGCCGCTGGCGCAACTTCAAGTCCAACCGCCGCGGCTACTGGTCGTTCTGGATCTTCTCGGTGCTGTTCGTGGTGTCGCTGTTCGCCGAATTGATCGCCAACGACCGGCCGTTCCTGATCAAGTTCGACGGGCGGTTGTATTTCCCCGCCTTCGTCACCTATGCCGAGACCACGTTCGGCGGGGATTTCGAAACCGCGGCCGACTATCGCGACCCCTATCTGCAGAAGCTGATCGCGGAGAAGGGCGGCACCATCGTCTGGCCGCTGATCCGCTATTCCTACGACACCCACAATCTCGATCTGCCGACACCGGCGCCGTCGCCGCCGACCTGGATGCTGACCGAGGCGCAATGCCGCCCTGTGGTCGAGAAGAAGGGGCTGCAAAGCTGCCGCGATCTCGAATACAACTGGCTCGGCACCGACGATCAGGGCCGCGACGTGGTGGCGCGGCTGATCTACGGCTTCCGCATCTCGGTGCTGTTCGGCCTCGCCCTGACCATCGTGTCGTCGGTGATCGGCGTCGCCGCCGGCGGCATCCAGGGGTATTTCGGTGGCTGGGTCGATCTGCTGTTCCAGCGCTTCATCGAGGTGTGGACGGCGATCCCCTCGCTGTATCTGCTGCTGATCCTGTCCTCGGTGCTGACGCCCGGCTTCTTCGTGCTGCTCGGCATCCTGCTGTTGTTCTCGTGGGTGTCGCTGGTCGGCCTGGTGCGCGCCGAATTCCTGCGCGGCCGCAATTTCGAGTACATCCAGGCGGCGCGCGCGCTCGGCGTGTCGAACCGCACCATCATGTTCCGCCATCTGCTGCCGAACGCCATGGTCGCGACCCTGACCTTCCTGCCGTTTATCGTGTCGTCGTCGGTGATGACGCTGACGGCGCTGGATTTCCTCGGCTTCGGCCTGCCGCCCGGCTCGCCGTCGCTGGGCGAGCTGCTGTCGCAGGGCAAGGCCAACGTGCAGGCGCCGTGGCTCGGCTTCACCGGGTTCTTCTCGGTGGCGATCATGCTGTCGCTGTTGATCTTCATCGGCGAGGGCGTGCGCGACGCCTTCGATCCGCGCAAGACGTTCAGGTGAGGATGATGGACGCGATCAACCAGCCGCTGCTCGATGTGCGCGATCTGTCGGTGGCATTCCGCCAGGGCAGCCATGAGAGCGTGGCCGTCGACCACGTGTCGTTCTCGATCGACCGCGGGCAGTGCGTGGCGCTGGTCGGCGAATCCGGCTCCGGCAAATCGGTCAGCGCGCTGTCGGTGCTCAAGCTGTTGCCCTATCCCACCGCGTTCCATCCCTCCGGTCGCATCCGCTTCAAGGGGCAGGATCTGCTGGCCATGAACGAGAACGAGATCCGCGGCATCCGCGGCAACGACATCTCGATCATCTTCCAGGAGCCGATGACGTCGCTCAATCCGCTGCACACCGTTGGCGCGCAGATCGGCGAGGTGATCGAGCTACATACCGGCAAGCGCGGCGCCGTGGTGCGCGCGCGCACGCTGGAACTGTTGACCCAGGTCGGCATCCCCGATCCCGAAACGCGGCTCGGCAGCTATCCGCACCAGTTGTCGGGCGGTCAGCGCCAGCGCGTGATGATCGCCATGGCGCTCGCCAACGAGCCTGATCTCCTGATCGCCGACGAGCCGACCACCGCGCTCGACGTCACCGTGCAGGCGCAGATCCTCAAGCTGCTCGGCGAGATTCGCGCCCGACTCGGCATGAGCATGCTGTTCATCACCCACGATCTCGGCATCGTGCGGCGCATCGCCGACACCGTCTGCGTGATGAACCATGGCAAGATCGTCGAGCAGGGCCCGGTGGAGCAGGTGTTCACCACGCCGCAGCATCCCTACACCCAGGCGCTGCTTGCGGCTGAGCCGAAGCCGGACCCCGCGCCGCCGCAGCCGCAGGCGCCGGTGGTGATGGCGGCCGACGATCTGAAGGTGTGGTTTCCGATCAAGCGCGGCTTGATGCGCAAGACCGTCGGCCACATCAAGGCGGTGGATGGCGTCAGCGTCGCGGTGCGCAAGGGCGAGACCCTCGGCGTGGTCGGCGAATCCGGTTCGGGCAAGACCACCCTCGGCCTCGCGCTGTTGCGGCTGATCTCGTCGAAGGGCCCGATCGTGTTCCTCGGCCAGGACATTCAGGGCTTCAACTTCAAGCAGATGCGGCCGCTGCGCCGCGACATGCAGATCGTGTTTCAGGATCCGTTCGGCTCGCTCAGCCCGCGCCTGTCGGTGGGCGATATCGTCGCCGAGGGGCTCGGGGTGCACCAGCCGGGTCTGAGCGAATCCGAGCGCGAGGCGCGGGTGGTCAAGGCGCTCGGCGATGTCGGGCTCGATCCGGCGACGCGCTTCCGCTATCCGCACGAATTTTCTGGCGGCCAGCGCCAGCGCATCTCGATCGCCCGCGCCGCGGTGCTGGAGCCCAGCTTCGTGGTGCTGGACGAGCCGACCAGCGCGCTCGACATGTTGTTCCAGGCGCAGATGGTCGATCTGTTGCGCGACCTGCAGCGCAAGCGCGACCTGACCTATATGTTCATCTCGCACGACCTGCGGGTGGTCGCCTCGCTGGCGAGCAACCTGATCGTCATGCGCCACGGCAAGGTGGTGGAGCAGGGCGCGGCGGCGGAGCTGTTCAAGAACCCGCAATCCGACTACACCCGCGCGCTGTTCGCCGCCGCCTTCAACATCGAGACCGCGCCGAACCTCGTGCCGGAGATGTGACCACTTCGTCGTCTCTCCTCGCAATGACGGAGGATCGCTTCCAGTTCAGGATGAGGGCGAAAGCGGAAGTCTCTTCACGCTCGTTACCTCGCTGCCCGCCGCCTTGATGCGCGCAATAGCCGCGTGCACTGGCTCGATGGCGGTGGCCATGTGATGGGCGTTGGCGTGGACGAGGCTGTCACTGTTGCGCGCGATGGCGACATGGCCCTTCCAGAACAGCAGGTCGCCGCGTTGCAGGCTTTGCCATTGCACCGGCGGCAGCGCCGCGCCGAGGGCGCGCTCCTGCATGTCGCTGTCGCGTGGCGCTCTGAGGCCAGCGGCATTGAGCGCCGTCTGCACCAGCCCTGAGCAGTCGATGCCGAGGGCGGATTTGCCGCCCCACAGATACGGCGTGCCGACGAAGCGCTCGGCCACCGCGACGAAATCCGCCTCGTATGTGTCGAGCGGCGCCACATGCTGTGCCGGCAGATAATGCCGCTGGCCGGTGATGGCGAAGCCGTTGTCGATCTTCACCACCTCGATCCGCGCCCCGAGCGGCAGGCTTTCCGCGGGCGGCAGTTTGATCGACGGTCCGGGGAAGGCGAAGGTGCGCAGCGCCGTTACCTTGTGGGTCGGCGTGCCGCGCGGCGCGACCAGCGCGATGTCGGGAAGCCAGCCGACATATCCGTCGGAATGGAGCTGGCCCCACGCCCATCCCTCCGGCGTGCGTTCGTAGACGGTGACGCGCTCGCCCTTCAGCGCCTCGGTTTCGAGCGCGGCGTCATGGGACGGCGCGCGGCGCACCGGCACCACCGGATCGAACACCTCGAACGCGATGCCGTCGGCGAAGCGCGCCGCCTGCACCTTGCCTTCGAGGAACCTGGCGGCGAGGTCCGGCCGCGCCGGCGTCAGTCGTGGATCATCGGGGAGTTCAGCCATAGCGTTCGCCGAGAAGTTTGTAGAGCGCACGCGCGGCCTGGCATTCGCCGCCTTCGGGCCGCGCCGGTTTGGCGCTCGGCGTCCAGCCGTAAATGTCGACATGCAGCCAGCGCGTCGCCGGATCGACGAAGCGCTTGAGGAACAGCGCGCAGGTGATCGAGCCCGCGAAGGCGCCGCTGGGGGCGTTGGTGATGTTGGCGGTTTTGGACTCGAGCCACGAATCGTAGGCCATCCACAGCGGCATGCGCCACAGCGGATCGTTCTCGGCGCGGGCATGGCGCGCAACGTCGGCGGCCAGCGCCTCGTCGTCGGTATAGAACGGCGGCAGGTCCGGCCCCAGCGCCACGCGTGCGGCCCCTGTCAGGGTGCCGAGGTCGATCAGCAGGTCGGGCTTGTCTTCGTCGGCGAGCGCCAGCGCGTCGGCCAGCACCAGGCGGCCCTCCGCATCGGTGTTGCCGATCTCGACATTCAGCCCCTTGCGTGAGGGGAAGACGTCCAGCGGCCGGAACGCATTGCCGGCCACCGCATTCTCCACGGCGGGGATCAGCACGCGCAGGCGCACCTTCAGTTTCGCGTCCATGATCATCTGCGCCAGCGCCAGGACGTTGGCGGCGCCGCCCATGTCCTTCTTCATGATCAGCATGCCGCTCGACGGCTTGAGGTCGAGGCCGCCGGTGTCGAAGCACACGCCCTTGCCGACCAGCGTCACCTTGGGATGCGACGGGTGGCCCCATGTCAGGTCGATCAGGCGCGGCGCGCGGCTGGACGCCATGCCCACCGCATGGATCAGCGGAAAATTCCGCGTCAGCAGGTCGTCGCCGACGATGCTGGTGCAGCTCGCGCCGAATGCGTCGGCGAGGTCCTGCGCGGCCTGCGCCAGGTCTTCCGGCCCCATGGCGTTGGCGGGCGTGTTGATGAGATCGCGCGCCAGCGTCGCCGCCTCCGCCATCCGCGTGATGTCGGCGATATCGACGCTATCCGGCGGCACCAGCCGGGCGCGGGGCGCATCGTTGCTGCGGTAGCGGCTAAAGCGGTAGTGGCCGAGCGCGAAAGCCAGCGCGGCGAGCCGCGCATCGTGGGGCGCGTTGGCGAAGCGATAGACGCCGGCGGGCAACAGGCCCGGCAACTGCCCGGCGCGGAACGGATCGCGCCACGCGGCGGCTTCATCCTCGATGCCGAACAGTACATGGGCCAGTCCGCCTGCGGAATCGGGGAGCGCCAGATACTGGCCGGGCTTGGCGGTAAAAGCGTTGGCGGCGGCGAAGGAGCGGGGGGGTTCGGGCAGCGTGGCGCGGACGCTGTCCCAGCTCGATCGGGTGGCAAAGGTGATCGGGATGGCGGATGCGGCGGCGGCGGTCTCAAAAGCTGGATGCATGGGTATCCCGGACGAATGAATGTTCCGAACGAATCGATGGCGCGCCGGAGCGGGCGGAAGGGAGCGCGATGATAGCACCACCATGGGCGGCGGTCGCGGGGCCGATTAACCACTCATTAGGGTTAACGTTCTATTGCTGAAAGCCTCCGGCGTCGCCGATCCGCTTTTGCGAGTCCCTGTGCCATGCGTCTGTCGTCGAATCTTTCCCGGTGCCGCGGCTCCGCCGCCATTGCCGTATTGCTGGCCCTCGGGCTTGGAGGATGCCAGACCGCGCGCGGGCCGGACATCACCGGATCGCTCAAGCCGGGCGCGGAGATGGCATCGGCTGCACCCTCGCGCAACGACCTCGATGCCGCGGGTGAGCGCTACCGCGCCAATCCGCGCGACGCTGCGGCCGCCCTGAAATACGGCCAGCTGCTGCGCGCCAATGGCCAGCGCCAGCAGGCGGTGGCGGTGCTGGAGCAGGCCACCCTCGCCAATCCGTCCAACAAGGCGCTGCTGGCGGCTTATGGCCGCGCGCTGGCCGACAATGGAAATTTCCAGCTGGCGTTCGATACGCTGACCCGCTCCCACTCGCCGACGAATCCGGACTGGCGCACGCTGTCGGTGCAGGGCACCGCGCTCGATCAGCTCGGGCGGCATGACGAAGCGCGCCGCTACTACGAGGCCGCGCTCAAGATCGCGCCGGAAGAGCCTTCGGTGCTCTCCAATCTCGGCATGTCCTATGTGCTGTCCAAGGACCTGCCGCAGGCCGAGGCGGCTCTGCGCCGGGCCTATCAGCGCGGCAACGACTCCCGGGTGCGCCAGAATCTGGCGCTGGCGGTCGGGCTTCAGGGCCGTTTCGCTGAGGCGGAGGACATCGTCAAGTCGGACCTGCCCGCCGAGGAGGCGGAGGCCAACGTCGCCTATCTCAAACAGATCCTCCACCGCGACAATGCGCGTCTGCCGCAGACGGCGAATGCCAGGAGCCGCGCGCGGAACGTCGCCGGGCTCGCGGACTGAGATAATATCCCGTTCAGGGTTAGTTGATGCCGCCGCGCGCCGTGACGCGCGGTGCGTCCGTCAGCGCATGTATTCGCTGACCTTGATCCCGGTCGGCCCAAGGATGACCACGAACAGCACCGGCAGGAAGAACACGATCATCGGCACGGTGAGCTTGGGCGGCAACGCGGCGGCCTTCTTCTCGGCTTCGTTCATGCGCATGTCGCGATTTTCCTGCGCCAGAACCCGCAGCGTCTGGCCGACGGGCGTGCCGTAGCGTTCGCATTGCATCAGTGCGAGGCAGACGGATTTGATGCCTTCGAGGCCGGTGCGCTTGGCGAGGTTCTCGTAAGCCGACTTGCGCTCCTGCAGATACGACAGTTCGGCCGTGGTCAGGGACAGTTCCTCGGCGAGCGCGATCGATTGCTGGCCGATTTCCTCGCTGACGCGACGAAAACCGGCTTCCACCGACATGCCGGATTCGATGCAGATCAGCAGCAGGTCGAGCGCGTCCGGAAAGGCGCGACGGATCGACAACTGGCGCTTGGAGATGGCGTTCTTCAGGAACAGCATCGGCGCCTGCATGCCGAGCCACGCCGCGCCGAGGCAGATGCCGAGCTTCATCGGCAAGGGTTGCTGCATACGCGCCAGCAGAAACACATAAGCCGCCGCGCCGATCAGGAAGGTGATCGGCATGACGAGGCGGAAGAACAGGAAGGTGACGTAGGGCGCATGGCCGCGATAGCCGGCCATCACCAGCTTGTCGCGGGCCTCTTCCTGCGCCAGCCATTTGCCGAGGTTGAAATCCTCGACGACCTTCCGCACCATCTGTTTCGGGGTTTGCCGCAGCGACACTTTCTCGCCGCGGTTCAGCCGCTCGCGCTCGCGCATGCGCATCCGCTCGCGCTCGTTCGCCACCGCCTTCATTCGTTTGGCGAGGCCGTCGGCCGCGAGCATCGGCGAGACCAGTGCATAGGCCGTGGCGCTGGCGGCGATCGCGGCCAGCAGCATCGTCAAGAATCTGACGTCGTGGAACTTGTCGATGAGAAGATCGAGCATACGAGCCTCGTCAGAAATCGAAATTGATCATCTTCTTCATCACCAGCACGCCGGCGCTCATCCACAAGGCGCAACCGGCCAGCATCATGCGTCCGGTGGGATGGGTCCACAGCAGCGAGATGTAGTCGGGCACCATGATGTAGACCATGATCATCACGATGGGCGGCAGCGCGCCGATGATCGCGGCCGAGGCCTTGGCCTCCATCGACATCGCCTGAACCTTGGCGGCCATCTTGCGCCGGTCGCGCAGCACCTTGGAAAGGTTGCCGAGCGCTTCGGAGAGATTGCCGCCGGTTTTGCTCTGGATCGCGACCACGATGCCGAAGAAGTTGGCTTCCGGCAGCGGCATCCGCTCATACAGCCGCTGGCACGCCTCGCCGATCGGCATGCCGATGGTCTGGGTCTCGATGATCGCCTTGAATTCGCTTTTCAGCGGTTCGGGTGAATCGGTGGCGACGATCTTGATCGAATCGAACAGCGGCAGCCCGGACTTGACGCCGCGCACGATCACATCGACGGCGTCGGGCAAGGCTTCAAGAAATTTCTTTTCGCGTCGTGACTTGAGAAAGCTCAGCAGCCAGCGCGGCAGGCCGAGGCCCGCGGACAGCGCAAAGCCGGCAGCGGCCAGCAGGGATACGCCGCCCATATAGGCCAGCACCAGCATGGCTGCGCCCAGCACGCAGGAGCCGATGATGAAGTGCTGGCTGCTCCAGGTCAGGCCGGCCTGGGCGATACGGGCGTTCAGCGACAGCTTCTTCTGCTTGGCGAGCTTCTGCTCGAGCTCCTTCATGGTCTCTTCGACCTGCGCGCGGCGCACCCGCACGCGGTCGTCGGTCCGCATCGCCGTAGGCGTCACCTGCGCGAAGGAGGCGCGGCGCTTTTCGGCCTGCTGCTGTCCGGACAGCAGCGGATAGAGAAAAACCCACGCCACCCCGCCGACGGCGACGGTGATGAGAAAGGTCAGTGCCAGCGCCTGCATGGTCATCGGCTGGTGTCCTATCCCGCGCCGGCGACTTCGGCGGCGTCGAGGGCGGCCGCGAGGCGCTTTTCTTCGTTGTAGTAGCGCGCGCGTTCCCAGAAGCGGGGGCGACCGATGCCGGTGGAGCGATGGCGGCCCAGCACCTTGCCGTTGGCGTCCTCGCCCAACAGGTCGTAGAGGAAAATGTCTTGGGTGATGATGGTGTCGCCTTCCATGCCCATCACCTCGGTGATGTGGGTGATGCGACGCGAGCCGTCGCGCAGGCGGGCGGCCTGGATGATGACGTCGATCGAGGCGCAGATCATCTCGCGGATGGTGCGCGAGGGCAGCGAGAAGCCGCCCATGGTGATCATGGATTCGGCGCGCGACAGCGCCTCGCGTGGATTGTTGGCGTGCAGCGTGCCCATCGATCCGTCGTGGCCGGTGTTCATGGCCTGCAGAAGGTCGAATGCCTCGGGGCCGCGGACTTCGCCGACGATGATGCGTTCGGGCCGCATGCGCAGGCAGTTGCGCACGAGATCTCGCATGGTGATCTGGCCTTCGCCCTCGATATTGGGCGGTCGGGTTTCCAGACGCACCACATGCGGCTGCTGCAATTGAAGTTCGGCGGCGTCTTCGCAGGTGATGACGCGTTCGTCGTGGTCGATATAGTTGGTCAGGCAGTTCAGCAGCGTGGTCTTGCCCGAGCCGGTGCCGCCGGAGATCAGCACGTTGCAGCGGACGCGGCCGATGATCTGCAGGATCTGCGCGCCTTCCGGGGAGATCGCGCCGAACTTGACGAGCTGGTCGAGGGTCAGCTTGTCTTTCTTGAATTTGCGGATGGTGAGCGCCGGGCCGTCGATGGCCAGCGGCGAGACGATGGCATTGACGCGGGAGCCGTCGGCGAGGCGGGCGTCGCAGATCGGCGAGGATTCATCGACGCGGCGGCCGACCTGGCTGACGATGCGCTGGCAGATGTTGAGAAGCTGCTGGTTGTCGCGGAAGCGGATTCCGGTGCGCTGGATCTTGCCGTTGACCTCGATGTAGACGGTTTCCGCGCCGTTCACCATGATGTCGGCGATGTCGTCGCGCGCCAGGAGCGGCTCGAGCGGTCCGTAGCCGAGCACGTCGTTGCAGATGTCGTCGAGCAGTTCCTCCTGCTCGGCGATCGACATCACGATGTTCTTGATCGCGATGATCTCGTTGACGATGTCGCGGATTTCCTCGCGCGCGGACTCGGCGTCGAGCTTGGCGAGCTGGGCGAGGTCGATGGCCTCGATCAGTGCGCCGAAGATCGTCGCCTTGACCTGGTAATAGGTGTCCGAACGTCGCGCCTCGGCCACCGGCGGGGCGACCGGGCGGGCGGGAGCGAGCGGCGGCGACGATGTCGCGGCGATGCTGGCGGCGGGCGCCGCCGGCGCCGGCCCGCGATCCACGGGCGCCGCCGGGCGGGTCTCGACCTCTGTTCCGCTACGCTTGCCAAACACGACGTAACCCCACGCAAAAAGACTATTTGGACCGGAGCTTTGCCAGCAGCGGCGACAGCAGCGAGCTGCGCGGCCTCTTGGCCTCGCCGCGGCCGGTCAGGCGCTGGGCGATCTGCAGGAACATCTCGGTGGCACGGTGACTGGCGGCGATTTCCGCAATCATCTGCCCATTGTTGGCGGCCGCGCCGAAGGTTTGCGGGTCGAACGGAATGCTGGCCACCGGCTGGCTCTCGATCGCCTTGGCGAATTCGCCGACGCCGATCTCCGGCCGTTTCGGCATGCCGACCTGGTTGAGGCAATAGAGCGGGGCGCGGTCGTTGGGCCGCGCCGCCTTGAGCATGTCGTACATGTTCTTGCTGTTGCGCAGGTTGGCGAGATCGGGCGCCGCGACGATCAGAATGTCGTCGGCGTTGACCAGCGCGCGCTTGGTCCAGCCCGACCATTGATGCGGGACGTCGAGCACGATGCAGGGCATGGTGGTGCGCAGCGTGTCGAAGATCGCGTCGAAGGCGTCGGCGCCGAAATCGTAGACCCGCTCCAGCGTCGCCGGGGCAGCCAGCAGGCTCAGGTGATCGGTGCATTTGGACAGCAGGCGATCCACGAAAGCGGTGTCGATGCGGTCGGGCGAGAACACCGCGTCCGCGATGCCTTGCGCCGGGTCCTGGTTGTAGTCGAGGCCGGCGGTGCCGAAGGCGAGATCGAGATCGGCCACCACCGAATCCAGCGCGAGGTCGCGGGCGATGGCCCAGGCGACGTTGTGGGCGACGGTGGACGCGCCAACGCCACCCTTGGCGCCGACGATGGCGATCACCCGCCCCACGGCCTTGGCTTCCGGCACCGAAAACAGGCTGCAGATCGTGCGCACCACGTCGAGCGGGGCGACCGGGGCGATCACGTAGTCGCTGATGCCCCGCCGCACCAGTTCGCGATACAGCACGACATCGTTGACGTGGCCGATGACGACGACGCGGGTGCCGGCGTCGCAGACGCTGGCCAGCTGTTCGAGGCTGGCGAGAAGGTCGCCGCGGCCGTCGGCTTCGAGCAGGATGACGTTGGGCGTCGGGGCCGCGCGATAGGCTTCGACGGCCGCCGCCATGCCGCCCATCTGGATCTTGAGATGAGCCTTGTCCAGCCGGCGGTCCTCGCTGGCCGCCTGCACCGCCGCGGCGGTTTCGACGGTTTCGCAGAACGCCTGCACCGATACGCGGGGCGCCGGGGCGATGTGCTCCTCGACCGGTCCCGCCGTTGAACTGTCCTGATCCTGGCGCGCGTAATTGATCATTTGCCCACGTCGCTGAGTTTGGCTCTGTCGCTTTCGGGATAGCTTGTCGCCGTCGTGTCGCCCTTGCGATATTTCATGAAGGCGGCATTGCGCCGGGAAGTCATGGCCGGCGCCTCGGCGCGCGGCTGCACCAGATCGGCAGGGTTGTCGACCATGGCGGCGAGGTTGCGCTGGGTGGCGCAGCCGAAATTGTGATAGGGCCGGTTGTCGAGATAGCCCTTGTTCTTGATCGACGGGCCGATGTCTTCGGGCCACAGCCCGCACGGGCCGGCGTCGGCGCGGATGCGCGGATAGTTCACGCGGATGGTCGCGAACTGCCGGGGATCGGCGGGATGATAGGGCCGTACGGTGACCCCGCGCGGCGGCACACCATAGGCATTGAGGATGCCCTTGATCTCGCGCAGGGAGTCGTTGGCGGTGCGGGCGTTCGGGGTGTTGGCGGGCACGTCGATGACGATGGCGCCGGTGCCCTCGCGCATCCAGGCCTGCGCCAGGCCGCCGATGTCGGCGCGCTGCGCGGCGGTGAGGCCACCGCGTCCAGTGCCGACGAACACCTCGGTGGTGGTGTTGGCTTCCTGAACCACGATGGGATGGCGCAGCCGGTAGTCGTTGGGAACGCTGCCGGTGACGGTGTCCTGACTGGTGTGGGTGCAGGCCGACAGCGCTGCAGCGGCCCCGATCAGGGCTGCCGCCATGCGCAGGCTGCGCTGGGGACCGGGTGCTGGCTTGTTCATCTTGTTGTCCTTGTCCCGTCTCAGTCCGTGATGAAGCCGTAGGTGCCGCGATAGCGACGCTTCGGATCGGTGCGTCCGGGGACGCCGTAGATGCGGTTGATGGTGCCGAGCAGGTCGGCCTGCGGATCGGAGGCTTCGGCGAAGCCGTCGTCGGGGCGCGACAGGTCCTTCTGCGCGACGGCGCGGACGACATAGGGCGTCACCAGCACCATCAGCTCGGTCTGGTTGTTGATGAAGTCGCGGCTGCGGAACAGGGTGCCGAGCACCGGCACCTGCGCCATGCCGGGCAGGCCGCTGATGGCCTGCTTGGTCTGGTCCTGGATCAGGCCGGCCATGGCCATCGAGCCGCCCGAGGGAATTTCGAGCGTGGTTTCCGCGCGCCGGGTCTTGATCGAGGGAATGGTGAAGCCGGACGTGGTGATGGAATTTTCGTTCGAGACTTCAGAAACTTCCGTCATCACCCGCAGGCTGATGCGGCCTTCGGCCAGCACCACCGGGGTGAAGTTCAGCGAGATGCCGAATTTCTTGAAGCTGATCGAGGGCGAGCACGGCCCGGTGCTGCCGCCGGCGGCGCTCTGACAGGTCACGCCGGTGGGAATCGGGAATTCACCGCCGGCGATGAAGGTCGCGGATTCGCCGGAGATCGCGGTCAGGTTCGGTTCGGCGAGGGTGCGAACCACACCGGCGTTCTCCATCGCGCGCACGGTGGCGGTAACGGCCGGCAGTCCGGCGCTCTTGCCGAACGAGGCCACGGTGGAGCCGTCGGTGAGGGGGCGGCCGAGCGCGGTGAACGGGTTGTTGTTGTTGAAATTCACCACTGCGGTGCCGTAGGTCAGGTTGGCGCTGAGATCGACGCCGAGCTGCTTGAGGATGTTGCGCTGAACCTCGGCGACGGTGACCTTCAGCATTACCTGGTCGCGGCCGCGCACTACGATGCTGTTGACCACCTTGTCGGCGGAGCCGGCGAGACGCGCGGCGATTTCCTGAGCCTGCTGGGCCTCGGCCGGGCTCGCGACGCTGCCCGACAGCACGATACCGTCGCCGACGCCCTCGATGCGGATGTCGGCCTGCGGCATGGCCTGCTTCAGCCCGGCGCGCACGCCGTTGAGATCGCGGGTCACCGCGATGTCGTAGGCGGCGATCTGCTGGCCGTCGGCGTCGAAGAACACGATATTGGTCTGGCCGACGGCGGCGCCGATGATGTAGGCGCGCCGGGCCGAGCGCACCACGGCGTTGGCGATCTTCGGGTCCGCTACCAGCACGTCCTTGATCTCGCGCGGCAGATCGACCACCACCGACTTGCTGATGCCGAGCGGCAGGAAGCGGGCGTTCATGGTTCCGCCGGACGAGGCCGCGGGAGCGCCGTAGTCGGCGGCGTCCGCCGGTGTGAAAGCGGGGCTCAGCGCCAGCGCGCAGATCGCGGCCAGCGACAGCGCGCGCATCTTCGACATTCGCGCCCGCGCCCGATGTCCCTGTCGCGTCATGTCAACGGTCCTTTTGGTCACTTGCGTGTCGTCATGGTCATGGGAACGCCGAAACGGACGACGTTCATGCTGTTGGTTTTTCCGTCGCTGTCGGGCGCCGTGCCGGGCTGGGCGGCATCGGCGAGGCTGCGCAGCGCCAGCGACAGCGTGCCGGCCTGGCGCGCGCGGGTCAGCATTTCCGCCTGTTCGGGCCTGAGTTCGAGGGTTGCGGTCTTGCCGACCACGACCTTCTGTCCATCCTTCTCGCCGATGGTCTGGTCGATGGCGAGAACGCGGATATTGGCCAGGATGGTCTCGGAATTGATCAGTTCGCCGACACCGCCGCGGGACGTCATCTTGTCCCGTTTGGTGAGAATGACGTCCACCTTGTCATTGGGCAGGATGAAGCCGCCGGCGCCGGTTTCTGGCGAGATTTCGGTGGACACCGCGCGCATGCCGGTGGGCAGGATCGCGGCCATGAAGCCGGAACCGTCGCCCTTGACGAGCTTGGTGTCGCGGATCGGTTCGCCGGCGAGGAACGGCGAGCGTGCGATCGAGCCGACGGCCTGGCTCAGGGCCTCGGGCCGGTCGGAGCGGCGAATGAAGGAGGATGAGGCGGAGGCGGCGGGCCAGGACTGCCAGTGCATATCCGCGGGCGCCACCGTATGGCCCATGGGGATATCGGCCCGGGCGACGAGAACGTCCACCGTTTCCATCTGGGGCGAGGCGGCGACCTGTTGCTGCCTGGTGTCGGAGCCGCTGGCAAGATAGGCCGCGACGCCGCCGGCGCAGACAGCAATGCCGAGAACGACAATCCGTGCGGTATTCATACGCTTCACTTTCCACATCACGCCGCGACGCACCTGTCGCTGCGGTGGGATTTGACCAGCTAAAGGTCAAAGCATGGTTAATGAGGCGTATCTAAACCGCGTTAATGGATTATTGCCGGGGCGCGGTCAGGGGGCGATGAAGCGCGCCAGATCGACCGCCTTCACCCAGTCGGTGTCCGGATAGACCATCAGCGCACCCATGGCGAGCGCGATGCCGTAGGGAATACCGCTGTCCCTGCTGTGCAGCCGCAGCAGCCATTGCTGCGCGCCGAGCGGATAGGGCAGTGGCCAGCGCCGGAATTCGAGCACCAGCAGCGTCAGCGCGCCGCCGAACACGGAGGCGTACAGGAAATAGTTGAGAAGGGGGGCGAAGCCGAGCCAGAGGGCGGTGGCGGCCGCGACCTTGGCATCGCCGCCGCCCATCCATCCGAAGGCGAAGCAGGCGAAGGTCACGACCAGCACGGCGAGGCCGGCCGCGACATGCAGGCCGATGTCATGCAGCGGCATGCCGCCGAGCCCGGCCAGAATAAAGAACCCGGCCACCAGCAGCAGCGATACGCGGTTGGAGATCGTCATGGTGAAAAGATCGCTCGCGGCGGCGAAGGCCATCAGGGCCGGGAACAGAAGGAGGCGCGCGAGGTCGAGGATCATGGCGGGTCCCGCGAAGGATTCGGATCAGGAGGCCGGACACGGTTTCCGGCGCAGGTGTCGCGACGTTAACCGGGAGAAGTGAACAAGGGGGAAACGCCGCTCACCAAACGCTGGCGATCCGCAGCAATACCGCAGTGCTGGCGAGCACGAGCGCCGCGCAGACGATCCAGGCCGGATCGTTGACCCGTGCCGCGACCCGTGACGGAGCCGGCGACCGGCGTCTTGCCTTGAGGGATAGTTTCATGGCTGCAGCCAGCGGAACGGAAGCGTTCCCCCAGAAACGACAATGATCCGGGCATGAAAGATCCGGACATGAAAAAAGGCTTCGGCACGCCGAAGCCTTTCTCGAAGCAGACTGCGCAGCGACCGATTACTGGCCGGTGAGCGAGGTGTTGATGGTGGTGAACTTGGTGTTCAGCGTGCCGCCGAGGGTGTTCACCATGGCGATGATCGCCAGCGAAATGCCGGCAGCAATGAGGCCGTATTCGATCGCGGTGGCGCCGGATTCGTCCTTGACGAAACGAGCAACGAGCTTGGTCATTGATAACTCCATCTCTGTACGCGTGTACGCGTGGCTGTAGAACTCTGGTCGTTGCGGGGCGGAAACCACCGTGACCATGGCGCCAACCTAGGGGGCGGAAATTGCGACGCAGTTAATTCGATTGCGAAAAGACCGCTCTATCGCGCTCTTCTTGATGACGGTAAATTTCGTTTTAATCGACGCCGTCGCATTCGCGGCATCGCGTCGAAGCTTCTCAATGACGGGCGTAGACACGCAGAGCCTGCAGTCAAGCGCCTACGAAACCGCGCCGGCAAACGGCTTTGGCAAATGCCTCGCGCAAGCAGTCTGCAAAATGACCGTCGCGGTCGCGCCGTTTCGTTTGCAGTTCATTCATCAATTAACGGCAGATTTGCCATGTCGGGCGCCGGCACCGCTGCGTATCGCTTTTGCCGGCTTGTACACGCCCCGGAGTAGAGTATGTCGCTCACACTGTTTCGTTTCGCCCGTGGCGCCGTTGCGTTTCGCGCTGTCGCCGCCGGTCTTGTGATGTGCCCCATGATGGCGCTGGCGGGCACGGGCGACGATCCCGTCGCCGTCGTCGTTGATCAGGCCCAAGTGGTGAAGCTGCCGGAAAAGGCCGCAACCATCGTCGTCGGAAATCCGCTGATCGCCGACGTTACCCTGCAGCCCGGAGGCATGGTGGTGGTGACGGGCAAGGGTTACGGCTCAACCAACATGATTGCGATGGATCGTTCCGGCGGTGTGCTGGCGAACCGCCCTATCCAGGTCGAGGGTCCAGCGGACAAATTGGTCACCGTCTATCGCGGCGTCGATCGCGAATCATATAGCTGCACGCCGATCTGCCAGCGCCGGGTGACGCTGGGTGACGCCGTGCCCTATTTCACCCAAACCCTGACCCAGGCCGGCACGCTCAACAATCAGGCGACGGCCGCGGGCGCCCGGCCGTGAGCGGGGGCGCCTGAGCGGTTAACGGACGGTTAACGGATAGGTGCATCGTGTCGCGATCCACCGCAAGCATTCGACAATCTATCTCGGCTATACCGCAACGGTAGCTATTTCCTCTTGCTGCTACCGTTCGAGGTTTCCGATGCGTCTTCCGGCGACATCCCCACGCCCTGCCGCACCATTGTGGCGCCGTTTCCGACGAGACGGTCGCGCATCCGCGGCGATCGAGTTCGCGTTGATCGCGCCGCTGTTCTTCGCGATGCTGTTCGCGATTTTTGAGACCGCGCTGATGTTCTTCGCAGGCCAGGTTCTGGAGACGGGGACGCAGGATTCCGCGCGTCTGATGTTGACGAACCAGGCGCAGAACTCCTCCATGACGCAGACCCAGTTCAAGCAGGATCTGTGCAATCGTGTGTCGGCGCTGTTCAAGTGCACGGATATCGTCGTCACCGTGCGCAGCTATCCGGCCGGCACGCTGATCCCCGCCACCGATCTTGCCGATCCCATCGCCAACAGAAGCTTCGTTTACAATGTCGCCTATCAGGTGCCGAACCCGGGCGACACCGTGCTGGTGCGCGCATTCTATCAATGGCCCACGTTCGTCACCGGGCTTGGCTATGACCTTTCCAATCTTGGCTCGGGTGCGGATTCGAAGCGGTTGCTCGCTGCGACCGCGGCCTATCGCGTCGAACCGAATGGCTCCTGACATGACAAGGTTGTTCAAATCCGGACGCAGGTTGTGCCGATCGCTGGCGTGTTTCGGCCGGGACACGCGGGGCCTTGCCGCCGTGGAATTCGCCTTCATCGTGCCGCTGATGCTGGTCCTGATCTTCGGCACCATCGAGGTCGCGAGCGGCGTTGCGATCGACCGCAAGGTGACGCTGACGGCGCGTACCCTGTCCGACCTGGTGTCGCGGGGCACCAAGGTCACCGATACCGACCTCAAGAATTTCTTCGGCATGGGCAGCGCCATTATGACGCCCTATGCGGTGACGCCCTTGAGCATGACCCAGCGCCTGAGCGCAGTGTATGTCGACAAGAACGGCGTGGCCAAGGTGACGTGGAGCTACAGCGGCAGCGCCACCGGAAACACGGTGACGTTGTCCAACAAAACGCCGGACGCTCTCGCGGTCGGCGCCACGATCTCGTCCATTCCGTCGGCGCTTCTGGTGCCGAACACGCAACTGATCTGGAGCGAGGTGACCTACAACTACCGGCCGGTCTCGGGTTATTTCATCCGCTCCTCGATCGCATTGAAAGATCAGATGTTCACCCGTCCCCGCCAGTCCGACTGCGTTCTCTACAATACGGCCACGGCCTGCCCGACAGGGTGAACTCCGCTGGGAGATCCGGACAAACAAAAAGGCCGTGCGGTGTGCACGGCCTTTTCGCGTCTGGTGATGTCTCACGGTCCGGGAGATTTTGATCTCCGGGAGCGCGCCGTTAGCCGGCGGCGCGGAGATTGTCGGCCGACGATTTGCCCGAACGGCGGTCGGCGACGATTTCGTAGGAGATCTTCTGGCCTTCACGCAGGGTGCCGAGGCCGGCGCGTTCAACGGCGCTGATGTGCACGAAGACATCGTTGCCGCCGTCATCCGGCTGAATGAAGCCGTAGCCCTTGGTCGCGTTGAACCACTTCACAGTTCCCATGCTCACGCAGGTAGTCCTTCTCAAGATAGATATCGTCGTAGCCCACGTTTCGATGGGCGGGTGAGATCGAAATTTGGGAGAAGTCGTCAGCGTCTGAACCGGCTGTACCGGTGTTAGCTAATGTCGTCCGGCCGAAGATCGATATGTTGATATTACGCGAAAGTGATTTTCAAGACAATCCTGGCCGGCGCGGATTTTTGAGGTCCACGGGCGCGGCCTGAAACCGGTGGTCCGCGCGGGACGTGCTGTCGCGCGCGGCCGATGACGGAGGGGGTCCGGAGGGACTTACCGGCGGCGGAACTGGCCGCGGGGCGGGGTGCCGCGGGGCGGCCCACCGGCGCCGGCGGGGCGTTCGTCCTTGTGGCGGAAGATCAGGCGGCCTTTTTCGAGGTCGTAGGGAGACATCTCGATGGTCACGCGGTCGCCCGCCAGCGTCTTGATGCGGTTTTTCTTCATCTTTCCCGCAGTGTAGGCGACGATTTCGTGTCCGGCATCGAGCTGGACACGATAGCGCGCGTCGGGAAGGATCTCGGTCACCAGTCCTTCGAACTGGATCAGTTCTTCTTTGGCCATAGAGGTCTCCACATCCTTCAAATCAAAGCTTTGAAATCAGGTCCGGTCGATCAGGTTTCATTCCTGCGGTGTCACGGGCGCTGCGGGCGCCGCTTCTGCCCCCGGTTCTGCGCCGGTCGGCTTTCGCGATGCAGGAACGCCACGCCCTGAATGCCTTCGCCCTTGCCGGCATGAGAAGCACGGGCCGGTTCGTGGCGTCCGCCGTCGTGACGCCCGCCGTCGTGGCGTCCGCCCTCGTGTCGCGAGCCCTCGTTCCGGTGGCCGTCATGGCGGCCGTGCTGCGGCGCGCCTGCGCCGCCACCGGGACGCCGCCGGCGGCGCGGTCCGTGCGCGGACGGCGCTGCGGGGCGCTGCTGCTGTTGCGGCGCGGCCGGAGCCGGACGGTGCTGGCCAGGGGTGCGGCGGTCTTCCTTCGGCAGCGCGACGCGGATCAGCTTCTCGATGTCGCGCAGATAGCCCAGTTCCTCCGCGCCCGCCACCAGCGAAATGGCGGTGCCTTCGGCGCCGGCGCGCGCGGTGCGGCCGATGCGGTGGACGTAGGTTTCGGGAATGTTGGTGAGGTCGAAATTGATGACGTGGCTGATGCCGTCGACGTCGATGCCGCGCGCGGCGATGTCGGTGGCCACCAGCGTGCGGATGTCGCCGGTGCGGAAGGCGGCCAGCACGCGCTCGCGGTGGTTCTGCGACTTGTTGCCGTGAATGGCCTCGGCGGGAATGCCCGCCTTGACGAGGCCCTTCACCACCTTGTCGGCGCCGTGCTTGGTGCGGGTGAACACCAGTGCGCGGTTGACAGACTCTGTCTTGAGCAGTTCCGCCAGAACGGCGGGCTTGGCGGAATGATCGACCTGCAGCACCTTCTGGGTGATGCGCTCCACCGTCGAGGACACCGGGGTGACCGCGACGCGGGCGGGATCGCGCAGCATCTGCTCGGCGAGATCGGCGATGTCCTTGGGCATGGTGGCCGAGAAGAACAGCGTCTGGCGCTTGACCGGCAGCTTGGCGACGATTTTGCGGATGTCGTTGATGAAGCCCATGTCGAGCATGCGGTCAGCCTCGTCGAGGACGAGGAATTCCACCTGATTGAGCTTGAGGGCATTTCCCTGCACGAGGTCGAGCAGGCGGCCGGGGGTGGCGACCAGCACTTCCACGCCGCCCATGAGGGCGCGGACCTGACGGCCCATCGGCACGCCGCCGATGGCCAGCGTCGAGGTCAGGCGGATATGGCGGCCATAGGCATTGAAGCTGTCGAGGATCTGGCCCGACAGTTCGCGGGTCGGGCTCAGCACCAGCACGCGGCAGGTCTTGGACTGCGGGCGGGTACGGTTTTCCAGCAGACGATGCAGGATCGGAAGTGCGAACGACGCGGTCTTGCCGGTGCCGGTCTGGGCGATGCCAATGACATCGCGGCCGGTGAGGGCGATGGGAATGGTCTGGGCCTGGATGGGGGTGGGCGTGACGTAGTTTTCGTCTTTGAGGGCACGCGAGAGTGGATCGGCGAGGCCGAAATCCTGAAAGGAGGTCAAAAGGGTATCTTTCTATGAGTCACGGCGCGCGCCCGGCGGGATGCCGGGGCGGACGGGGGTCGGGGACACCCCGCGTGCTGGTGGCGTCGGCTTCGATGAACGGATGGGCAAGCCAGACACCGCCGTATGAAAGAGGCGGATCAGAACACGCGGCTCGCAGGGACCTGATGATTCTCAAGGTCGTGGCGGTCATATGGAACAGGAACGCGGCGCTTTCAAGGTGAATATGCGGGTACGGCGGAGAATGCGGACGGCTTCGTCCCGTGCGCAGGGAGGCGGGGGGCTTGAAATGCCGTTAAATTAATCACGTTAATTTCATGATTAAATTTTCATCACTTTGCTTCCATTGTGTTCAGCAGCACGCGCTGAATTTTGAGCAGGTCGATTTTGCGGATTTCCAAGAAAAGAAAAATATATAGTATTAACATGTGCTTACACAGATATCGGTCCATGGCACGGTTCTTGCGATTTCCCTGATGCGGCTGGCCGCGGAGCGCGCCGGCAGGGTTCATCACTGCGTCAGGGAGATCACATCGCATGTTTACCAAGTCCAGCACGTCCGGGATTGTGCTGCCGAGCCGCCGTCAGTGGCTGGTCGCAACCGCCGGTTTTCTTCTCAGTTTCACCGCGCTCAGCGGTGCAAAGGCTGCCGACGACACCATCAAGGTCGGCGTTCTGCATTCGCTGTCTGGCACCATGGCGATCAGCGAGACCACTCTGAAGGACACCGTCCTGTTCCTCATCGACGAGCAGAACAAGAAGGGCGGCGTCATGGGCAAGAAGCTTGAGGCCGTCGTCGTCGATCCGGCCTCGAACTGGCCGCTGTTCGCCGAAAAGGCCCGCGAACTGATCACCAAGGACAAGGTCGCCGCAGTGTTCGGCTGCTGGACCTCGGTGTCGCGCAAGTCGGTGCTGCCGGTGTTCAAGGAGCTCAATTCGATCCTGTTCTATCCGGTGCAGTACGAGGGCGAGGAGAGCGAGCGCAACGTGTTCTACACCGGCGCCGCTCCCAACCAGCAGGCCATTCCCGCCGTCGATTATCTGATGAGCAAGGACGGCGGCTCGGTGCAGCGCTGGGTGCTGGCGGGCACCGACTATGTCTATCCGCGCACCACCAACAAGATCCTCGAAGCCTATCTGAAGTCGAAGGGCGTCAAGGCCGAGGACATCATGGTCAACTACACGCCGTTCGGTCATAGCGACTGGCAGACCATCGTGTCGGACATCAAGAAGTTCGGCTCGGCTGGCAAGAAGACCGCAGTGGTCTCCACCATCAACGGCGACGCCAACGTGCCGTTCTACAAGGAGCTGGCCAACCAGGGCGTCAAGGCCACCGACATTCCGGTGGTGGCGTTCTCGGTGGGAGAGGAAGAACTCGCCGGCATCGACACCAAGCCGCTGGTCGGCCATCTCGCCGCCTGGAATTACTTCCAGTCGATCAAGACGCCGGCCAACACCGACTTCATCCAGAAGTGGCAGGCGTTCACCAAGAACCCGAAGCGCACCACCAACGATCCGATGGAAGCCACCGTCATCGGCTTCAACATGTGGGTGAAGGCGGTAGAGAAGGCGCAGTCCACCGACGCCGACAAGGTGATCGACGCGCTGCCGGGCATCGAGACGCCGAACCTCACCGGCGGCGTATCGACCATGCTGCCGAACCACCACATCACCAAGCCGGTGTTCATCGGCGAGATCAAGTCGAACGGCCAGTTCGACGTGGTGTGGAAGACCAAGGACCT
>JAFKES010000131.1 GCA_017308495.1 Afipia sp. | reverse complement strand
AGCTGGGGCGACGACGTCAGCGACATGCAGGTGCGGCAGGCGGGGTTCGATCCGCACAACGGCACCATCCGCCGCGCCGTGGCGCTCGCCACCGAGCTGATCGGCTTTCCGCGCCACCTGTCGCAGCATGTCGGCGGCTTCGTGCTGACCCAGGACGATCTCGACACCTATGTGCCGATCGGCAATGCCGCGATGGCGGACCGCACCTTCATCGAATGGGACAAGGACGACATCGATACCCTGCGCATGATGAAGGTCGATGTGCTGGCGCTCGGCATGCTGACCTGTATCCGCAAATGCTTCGACCTGATCGCGGACCACAAGGGCGAGCAGTGGGCGCTGGCCACAATCCCGCGCGAGCAGGACGAGGTCTACGACATGCTGTGCAGGGGCGAATCTCTCGGCGTATTCCAGGTCGAGAGCCGGGCGCAGATGAACATGCTGCCGCGCCTGAAGCCGCGCACCTTCTACGATCTGGTGATCGAGGTCGCCATCGTGCGCCCGGGCCCGATCCAGGGCAACATGGTGCATCCCTATCTCAAGCGGCGGCGGATGAAGCCGGAGGAGATCGACTATCCCTATCCTAAGGCCGGCAACCCGAACGAGTTGTGGGACGTGCTGCACAAGACGCTGGGCGTGCCGCTGTTTCAGGAGCAGGCCATGCGCATCGCCATGGTCGCGGCGGAATTCACGCCCGAGGAGGCCAACGGCCTGCGTCGCGCCATGGCCACCTTCCGCCATGTCGGGACCATGCCGAAATTCGAACGGCGCATGGTCGAGCGGATGATCGCGCGCGGCTACGATCCCGTCTTCGCGCAAAGCTGCTTCGACCAGATCAAGGGGTTCGGCAGCTACGGTTTCCCGGAGAGCCACGCCGCTGCCTTCGCTCAACTCGTCTATGTCTCGGCGTGGCTCAAATGCATGCATCCCGATGCCTTCGCCTGCGGGCTTTTGAATTCGCAGCCGATGGGATTCTACGCGCCGGCGCAGATCGTTGGCGATGCGCGCGACAATGACGTCACGGTCCGCGCCATCGATGTATCCCACAGTTTCGGCCAGAACACGCTGGAGGAACGGTGCGGCGCGCATTGCGCCCTGCGCCTCGGCTTCCGTCAGATCGACGGCTTCGAGGTGTTCGACGTCGACGACGCGGCGGGCGGCGGAATAAAACCCCGCGAGGATTACTGGGACCAGCGCATCGTCGCGGCGCGGGCGCGGCGGCCCTTCGCCTCGCTGGAGGATTTCGCCCGGGACACGCGGCTGCCGAAGCGGGCGCTGATCCTTTTGGCCGACGCCGATGCGTTCCGCTCGCTCGGGCTCGATCGCCGCGCCGCGCTGTGGGCGGTGCGCCGCTTGCCGGACGACGTGCCGCTGCCGCTGTTCGAGGCCGCTATCGCGCGCGAGCAGCCGGATGAGAACGCGCCGCCGCTTCCGGTCATGCCGCTGCCGGAGCAGGTGGTGGCCGACTATCAGTCCATCCGCCTGTCGCTCAAGGGCCACCCGATGGCGTTCCTGCGGGCGATGTTCGCGGGCGAGGGCGTGGTGGCGTGCCGGGATGTCTGCCACGCCAACGACCGGCGGCGGGTGCGCTGCGCCGGCGTCGTGCTGGTGCGCCAGCGTCCGGGCAGCGCCAAGGGCGTCGTGTTCATGACGCTGGAGGACGAGACCGGCATCGCCAATATCGTGGTATGGCCGAAGGTGATGGACACCTTCCGCAAGGAGGTGATGGGCGCGCGGCTGATCGAGGTGCGTGGCCGCGTCCAGAGCAGCCCGGACAAGGTGGTGCATCTGGTGGCGGAACAGTTGATCGACCGCTCGCACGATCTGATGCAACTCGCCAATGATGCGCTCGGCGGCGGCCACGCGCTGCCCGCGGGGGTGGAGATGATCGCGCCGCGGGACGAAGACCTGATGGCGCGGGATGAGGCTGCGCCTCACAAGATCCGCCACCCGCGCGACGTGCGCATCCTGCCGCGCTCACGGGATTTTCATTGATACGAATTGCGAATGGTCTTCGTTCCTGCGCTTCAGCTCAATACCATTGCTGATACGGAGCCTCTTTGATGAAAGCGGTGCGCGATATCCTTGCCGATCTGTGGGCGCTCGGGGATGGCGAGCCGGCGTCGCTCGGTGCGGTGACGCTGACCGGCAGCGAGCCGGTGCTGCCGTCGTCGTTCCGCGTCGATGCGGCGGCGCAGGCGACCATCGCCGCCGCCGGCCTTGCCGCCACCGAGATATGGAAGGCGCGTACCGGGCAGGCGCAGGGCGTCGCCGTGGACATGACTCACGCCGCCGTCGCATGCCGCAGCGAGCGTTATCTGCGCGTGGACGGCCAGCCGCCGCCACCGGCATGGGACGCCATCGCCGGCGTCTACACCACCGGCGACGGGCGCTTCGTGCGGCTGCACACCAACTTTCCGCATCATCGCGACAATGTCTGCAAGGTGCTGGGCTGCCGGCCCGAGCGCGACGAGGTGCAGCGCGCTTTGATGCAATGGCAGGGCGAGGCGTTCGAGACCGCCGCCTATGATGGCGGCTGCGTGGTGGCGATGATGCGCTCCCACGACGAGTGGATGGCGACACCGCAGGCGCAGGCGCTGGAACGGCTTCCACTGATCCAGATCGAGAAGATCGGCGAGGCTGCGCCGCGGCCGTGGCCGCAAGGCACGCGGCCGCTGTCCGGCCTGCGCGTGCTCGACCTGTCGCGGGTCATCGCGGGGCCGGTGGCCGGGCGCACATGGGCCGCCCATGGCGCCGACGTGATGCTGGTCTCAAGTCCCAACCTGCCGTCGATCCCGTGGCTCGTGATCGACACCGGGCGCGGCAAGCTCTCCGCCTTTGCCGACCTCAGGACCGCGCAGGGGCGCGACACGTTGCGGAGCCTGCTGGCGCAGGCCGACGTCTTCTCGCAGGGCTATCGTCCGCAATCTCTCGCCGCCCTCGGTTTCTCGCCGGAGGAGGCCGCGCGGCTGAGTCCCGGCATCGTCTATGTGTCGCTATGCGCCTATGGTTCTACCGGACCGTGGGCCGGACGGCGCGGATTCGACTCGCTGGTGCAGGCCGCGACCGGCTTCAACCACGCCGAGGGGCAGGCGGCCGGGGTCGCCGGGCCGAAGGAATTGCCGATGCAGATTCTCGACCATGCCACCGGCTATCTGATGGCGTTCGGCGCGATGATGGCGCGGCTGCGGCAGGCGCGGCAGGGCGGCAGCTGGCATGTGAAGGTTTCGCTGGCGCAGACCGGGCGCTGGCTGCGGAGTCTGGGCCGGCTAGAGCGGGGCCTCGCGGCGGCGGACCTGTCCGCGGACCGGATATCGCCGTTTCTGGAGCAAAGTCCGTCCGGTTTCGGTGCGTTGCAGGCGGTCCGTCACGCGGCTGTGATGACGCAAACGCCCGCGTTGTGGGATAGACCCGCTATCCCGCTCGGCTCCGGCCGTCCGGAATGGCCGTCACGGTTGTGACGTTAACCGAAAATAATATCCACCCCGATGTTTTTGGATTGTCCGAAGCCCGGAAGTGGCCCTAATAGCGGGCTTGGACGCCAACCGTTGACGGAATCGCCGCGTGACTGAGACACCCTCCGGAATGAACGGGCCGAGCGCCCGCGTTCGCGGCCTGAGCCGGCAGTGGCTTGCGGCGGGCGCGGGCTTGGTGCTGCTCGTGGGCGCGGCCGCCTTCGGGCTGACGCGGACGGGCACCGCGCCGAAGGAGCATTCCGACATCTCGAGCCAGTCCCGGAAAGCGGCGCTCCGCTACACCCCCACCGCGGCCGAATGGGCGAGCCTGACCGTGCAGCCGGTGAAGGAGCGCGAATTCAGGGCCGAGCATGTCACCGAGGGCAAGATCGCCGTCGATGAAGACCGCTCGACGCCGGTGTTCTCGCCCTATGCCGGGCGGGTCACCAAGCTGCTGGCGCGGCCGGGCGACCGCGTCACGCAGGGCCAGCCGCTGTTCGTCATCGAGGCGGCGGACAACGTCCAGTCGCAGAACGACTTCATTGCGGCGGTGACCGCGTTCAACAAGGCCAAGTCGCAGTTAGAGCTGGCCGAGATTCAGGACAAGCGCGCCCGCGATCTTTACGAGGGCAAGGCCGCGCCGCTCAAGGACTATCAGCAGTCGCAGGCGGCGCTGGTCTCCGCACAGAACGACATGCGTTCGAGCGAGACAGGGCTGCAGGCCGCGCGCAACCGGCTGCGCATTCTCGGCCTCAGCGAGGAGGCGATCACGGCGTTTCAGGAAAAGGGCCGGATCAATCCCGAGACTACGATCTACTCGCCCATCGCCGGCACGGTGGTGCAGCGCAAGATCGGCCCCGGGCAATACGTCAACGCCGGCGCGAGCGATCCGGTGTTCGTGATCGGCGACCTGTCCACCGTGTGGCTCACCGCTTTCGTTCGCGAGACCGAGGCGCCGGACGTCGAGGTGGGGCAGGAAATTTCGTTCAACGTGCTGGCGTTCCCCGGCCGGGTGATGACGGCCCGCATCAACTACGTGTCGGCGGCGATCGACCCGGCGTCGCGCCGGCTGATGGTGCGCGCCACCATCGACAATCCCGACGGCGCGCTGAAGCCGGAGATGTTCGCCAACGTCACCATCTACTCGGGCGGCGATCGTCCCGCAGTCGGCGTGCCCAAACAGGCGCTGATCTACGAAGGCGAGCAGGTGCGCGTCTGGGTGGTGCGCGATGACAAGTCCATCGAGCTGCGCCAAATCCAGGTTGGCATGTCCAATGGCGATCTCGTCGAGGTGAAAGGCAATCTGTTTCCCGGCGAACGGATCGTCACCAAGGGCAGCCTGTTCATCGACCGCGCGGCGTCATCCGGCAGCTAGTCAACCCGTGTCCGCCCCCACCATCATCCGCTCTCGCTGAAAGATCCGGCCTCGATGGATCGTCTCGTCGCTTTCGCCGTTCACCGCCGCTACCTGATGGTGGCGCTGTTCGCGCTCACGCTGGTCGGCGGCCTGTTCGCATTTGAGCAGCTCAACATCGAGGCCTATCCCGATCCGACCCCGCCGATGGTCGATATCGTGACCCAGAGTCCCGGCCTGTCCGCCGAGGAAATCGAGCGCTACATCACGATCCCCATCGAGACCCAGGTGGCGGGCCTGAAGAACCTGCGCTCGATCCGTTCGATCTCGCTTTACGGACTGTCGGACGTCAAGCTGCAGTTCTCGTTCGAGTATACGTATGAAGAGGCGTTGCAGCAGGTGCTGAACCGCCTGTCGCAATTGAGCCCGCTGCCCGGCAACGTCCAGCCGCAGATTTCGCCGCTGAGCCCGATCGGCGAAATCTTCCGCTACCGTCTGGTCGGCCCGCCGAACTACAGTGTGATGGACCTGAAGACGCTGCAGGACTGGGTGCTGCAACGCCGCTTCCGCAGCGTGCCGGGCGTGATCGACGTCACGAGCTGGGGCGGCAAGACCAAGACCTACGAGATCCAGGTCGATTTCAACAAGCTGGTCGCCTATGGCCTGACCCTGCCGCAACTGTTGCAGGCAATCGGCAACGCCAACATCAATGTCGGCGGCAACACCGTCAACATCGGCCCGCAATCAGCCGTGGTGCGCGGCGTCGGCCTGATCCGTTCCATTGATGATCTCGCCACCACCATGATCGCACAGAGCGGTGGCAATCCGGTTCTGGTACGCGACGTCGCCACCGTCACGGTGGGCGAGAAGCCGCGCCTCGGCATCGCCGGCATGAATGCGGACGACGATATCGTGCAGGGCATCGTGCTGATGCGGCGCGGCGAGCAGAGCTCGCCTACCATCGCGCGGGTAGAACAGTTGGTGAAGTCCATCAACAGCTCCAACATCCTGCCACCGGGGGTGCGGATCGAGCGCATCTACGACCGCAAGGACCTGATCGACACCACCACCCACACCGTGCTGCACAACATGGTGCTGGGCATCCTACTGATCGTGTTCCTGCAATGGCTGTTCCTCGGCGACCTGCGCAGCGCCATCATCGTCGGCTCGACGATTCCGTTCGCGTTGTTCTTCGCCGTCATCATTCTGGTGCTGCGCGGCGAATCCGCCAACCTGCTGTCGGTCGGCGCCATCGACTTCGGCCTGATCGTGGACGGCACCGTGATCATGGTGGAGGCGATCTTCCGCCGGCTGTCGCAAACCACCGAACTGTCTCCGGTGGAACTGCAAGCCGTCTCACCCGAGACCGTGATGGGCATGAAGAGCCACGCGATCCTCAGCGCCGGCGCCGACGTCTCGCGTTCGATCTTCTTCGCCGCTGCGATCATCATCGCCGCGTTCATTCCGTTGTTCACGCTGAGCGGCGTCGAGGGTCACATTTTCGGGCCGATGGCCAAGACCTACGCTTACGCGCTGGCCGGCGGCCTGCTCGCCACCTTCACCGTCACCCCGGCGCTGAGCGCGATCATCCTTCCGGTGCACATGAAGGAAACCGAGACGCGGGTGATGCGTATCCTGCATGCGGCCTATATGCCGATCCTGCGCTGGGCGGTCGGCAACCGGCGCATCGTCATGGGCATCGCCGCCGGTCTCGTGGTGCTGACCTTTGTGGCCGGGCGGCTGCTCGGTCTGGAGTTCCTGCCGAAGCTGGAGGAGGGCAACCTGTGGATTCGCGCCACCCTGCCGCCGACCATCTCGCTTGAAGAGGGCAACACCTACGTCAACGAAATGCGCAAGATGATCCGCGCGCGGCCGGAGGTGGAGTCGGTGGTGTCGCAGCACGGCCGCCCCGACGACGGCACCGACGCCGCAGGATTTTTCAACGCCGAATTCTTCGCGCCGCTGAAGCCGGTGAGCCAGTGGCCGGGGTCGCACGACAAGGACGACGTGACCGCCGAGCTCCTGGCGGAACTGCAGAAGAAGTTTCCCGGCGTCGAGTTCAACTTCTCGCAATACCTTCAGGACAACGTGGCCGAGGCGGTGTCGGGCGTGAAGGGCGAGAATTCGATCAAGCTCTATGGTAACGATCTCGACGAACTGACCAAAACCGCCAACAAGATCAAGTCGGTGTTGTCCACCGTGCGCGGCGTCACCGATCTGTCGGTGTTCACCTCGCTCGGCCAGCCGACCATCCAGATCGATATCGACCGCGCCCGCGCGGCGCGCTACGGCCTGTCGCCGGGCGATATCAATGCCACCATTCGCGTCGCCATCGGCGGCGACACGGCGGGCGATCTCTACGAACCCGGCTCCGACCGCCATTTTCCGATCATCGTCCGCCTCGCGCCGGAATACCGCAAGAGCGCCGAAGCCATTCACAACCTGCGCATCGGCGCCCAGGGCCCGAGCGGCATCCAGCAGATTCCGCTGTCCGAGGTAGCGACGATCAAGCTCGTGTCCGGCGCGGCGTACATTTATCGCGAGCAGCAGGAACGCTACCTGCCGATCAAATTCTCGGTGCGCGAGCGCGATCTCGGCAGCACGATCAAGGAAGCGCAGGAAAAGGTCGCGGAGCAGGTGCAGCTTCCCGCCGGCTCGCACATGGAGTGGGTCGGCGAGTTCGGCAACCTGCAGGACGCGATCCGGCGACTGTCCATCGTGGTGCCGATCAGCCTGCTGCTGATCGCGGTGCTGCTGTGGTTCAACTTCGGATCGATGGTGGACACGCTGCTCGCCATGAGCGTGATTCCGATGGCGGTGCTCGGCGGCGTGCTCGGCCTGCTGATCAGCGGCATTCCATTCAGCGTGTCGGCGGCGATCGGCTTCATCGCGCTGTTCGGCATCGCGGTGATGGACGGCATCATCATCCTGTCGCAGTACAACCAGCTCATCGACGAGGGCTATGACCGCATCAAGGCGGTGATTCGCACCGGCGAACTGCAATTGCGCCCGGTGCTGATGACCTGCGTGGTCGCCGGCATCGGCCTTCTGCCCGCGGCGATGTCGGCGGGCATCGGCTCGCAGGTGCAGAAACCGCTGGCGGTGGTGGTGGTGACGGGTATGGCGGTCGCGCCGTTGGTCATCCTTGTCACGCTGCCGGTGCTGATCTCGATCTTCTCGCGCCGCACGCGGTGACGCTGAAAGCGGAGCGGGCGAGGACGAACCGCCGCCAGAGCGGGTTTGGAATTATCCCTTGTCATGGCCAGGACCATAGGCGGGCGTAAGCGACGCCGTTCTTCGAACGGCTATGGCCCGGCCATGACGGGTCAGTCCGTTTCCGTCAAAATGAAATGCGCTATTTCCCCGACGGCGTGCGCAGGCCATGCCAGGCGTCGCGGACCTGATGGTAGTGCACCTCGGGCAGGTAGTCCGGGGTATTGAGCCCCAGGGTCCGCACATCGAGGCGGCCGATGGCGCTGAGCAGGGTGTAGGACGCGATGACGCGGTCGCGCTGCGCCAGAATCTGTCGTGACTTTGCCGCCGTCAGGTCCTGCTGCGAATTCAGCACGTCGATGGTGGTGCGCTGCCCGGCCTGCGCCTCGCGTCGCACGCCCTGCAGGGCGATGGCGGCGGACTTCACCTCGGTTTCGGCGGCGGCCAGCGCCACCTTGGTGCCTTCGCTGCTGATCCATGCGCTGATCGCCGCCGTGCGCGCCTGATTTCGCACCTGTTCCAGCACAAGGCGGCTCTGCACCGCGGTTTCCTTGGCCTGCCGCGTCTGCGACGCCGCGGTGCCGCCGTCGTAGATCGGCACGGTCAACTGGCCGGCAAGGGTGGCCTGATCGTTGCGCTTGGTGCCGAGGTTGATGTCACCGTCGAATGACCGGCTGATGTTGCCGACCACGTTGGCCTGCGGCAGCAGGCTGCTCTCGGCCACGCCGATGCTGGTGGTGGCGACATCCACGTCGTAGCTCGCCGCGACCACCGCCGGATTCTCCCGGATCGTGGTGTCGAGGGTCTCCTGCCGGGTGCGGGGCACGAAGCGGTCCACCGTCTGTGCCGGCGCGAGGTTTCCCGGCAGGTTGCCGATCACCTGCGCGTAGATCGCACGGCTGCTTTCGAAGGCGACCTCGGCGGCGTTGAGGTCGGCGAGACCGCGGCTGAGGCGGGCTTCCGCCTGCGCGGTGTCGGTGGGGGTCACGTCGCCGGCGTCGAGGCGCTTTTTTGTGATCGAAAGCGTCTCGCGCAGGAAGGTGACGTTGCTGCGCTGGGTTTCCAGCAGCGCTTGATTCGCGATCACGTTCATGTAGGCGGTGACGGCGTCGAGCAGCACGCCCTGTCCGACATTGCGCAGCGCCTCGCGGCCGGACAGCACCTGGAATTCGGCGACGCGGACGCTGTTGGCGGTCTTGAAGCCGTTGAAGAGGTTCTGCGTCACCGTCACGCCGATGGTCCACGGCTTCAGCGTCGCGGTCTGGACGGTGTTGTCGGGCAGCAGGTTGCGCACCGGCTGCAACGCCGCGCTGAGGCTCGCCACGATCTGCGGCCGGTAGCCCGCTAGAGCCTGCGGCACGTTTTCGTCGGTGGCGCGCTGCTGGGCGCGGGAGGCGTTGAGCTGCGGGTTGGACTGATAGGCGCTGATCAAGGCCTCGTTCAGGGTTTCCGCATAAGCCGGAACGGCGGCTGCGGCGAAGCCCAGGGCGCCGCCGAAGGCGCCAATTGCGGCGCTCGCGAGCCAGCCCCGTCGGCCCCCGCCAATCCCCCCTGAACGACGCCGCACCATCTTGTCCCGTAACGATTTCCAGCGTCGGTCCCCTGCCGACGCCGATAGTCGTACACTGTTTAGATGGCCGCGATGCCGGGAGCAAACCGCCAACCACAGAAAAACGGCGACTGTGGCCTTGCCGCAGTCGCCATGCACGGCTTTGTGACCGCCGCGGCCCCGCGGCTGCCTCCGGTTCAGCGGTGCTTGAAGTCCGGCTTGCGCTTTTCGATGAAGGCCGCCATGCCCTCGGAGCGGTCGTCCAGCGCGAAGGTGGCGTGGAACAGGTCGCCTTCCAGCTCCATGCCCTCGGCCAGCGAGGTTTCCAGCGCGCGGTTGACGGCGTTCTTCGCCATGGTCGCCACCGGGCGCGACATCGCGGCGATCTTTTCGGCCATCGCCAGCGTCTCCTCCATCAGCTTGTCGGCCGGGAAGATACGGCTGACGAGCCCGGCGCGCTCGGCCTCCGCGGCGTCCATCATGCGCCCGGTGAGGCACAGGTCCATGGCCTTGGACTTGCCGATGGCGCGGGTCAGGCGCTGGGTGCCGCCAATGCCTGGAATGGTGCCGAGTGTGATCTCAGGCTGACCGAACTTGGCTGTGTCGGAGGCCACGATGATATCGCACATCATGGCAAGTTCGCAGCCGCCGCCCAGCGCGTAACCGCTGACCGCGGCGATGGTCGGCTTGCGGCAGGTGGCGACCCGGTCGCCGCCGATATCGAGGAAGTCCTCGTTGAACATGTCGATGAAGCGCTTGGGCTGCATCTCCTTGATGTCAGCACCGGCGGCGAAAGCCTTCTCGTTGCCGGTGATGACGATACAGCCGATGGCGTCGTCGTTCTCCAGCCCGTCGAGCGCCTTGGCGATTTCCCGAAAGACGCCGAACGACAGGGCGTTGAGCATCTTGGGGCGGTTGAGCTGCACGATGCCGACCGCGCCCTTGCGCTCGACGAGGATATGTTCAAATGCCGTCATGGTCCGCCCCTGTGTTTCCGATGTGCGATGTCGCAGATGGCGGCAATGTGCCTGCCACGGCAGCGTTTCGCAAGGCCGCCCAAAGGCAGGGCGTGCGAGGCGGGCAGGATGGTTTCGCGGGCGTGGGTGTGATGGTGCGCCAGCCCCATGAAAAGGCCGGCCGCGGCGGAGGGCTGCGGGCCGGCTTTTGCATCCGATGCAGATTCGTTTTTGCGTCAGGCGAACATCATGCGTGCGGCTGAAGCCAGTGTCAGCAGGCTGCCGAAGGCGACGAAGATCTTGCCGATCAGCGAGGTCCTGTTCCAGGTGTCGCCGCTTTCCGCTGTCGCCACCGGCGCATCCGCGGCCGGTTTCGCCCTGACGATTCCGGGGGCGGGAGCAGGCGGCGGCGCGACCGCGGCCGTTGAAGGTGTCGATGTGATGACGGGGGAGGCGGCGTCGGCCTCCGTCACCGAACGGTCCACATCGTTCAACTGGTCCGACGCGGCGATCTCCACCCCGTCCATGACGGAGACGTCGGTGTCGTCCAGCGCCGCGATGTTTTGCTCCTGGTCCTTGGCCAGGGCTTCGGCACGGGCGTTGGCCACCGATGGCGGCATTGCGGTGCGCGTCGCGTCAGCCGGGGCGGTGGTGCGTGCGGCGGGTCTGGTCGCGGAATTTGCGGTGATCCGCTGACGGGATTTGGCCGCGGCGTGCCTGTTGCCGGATTTCACCGCGTGGCGGCTCGTCTGCTGCTTCACCGGCGCCTTGCGAGCGGCCTGCGTCGATGCCTGCCGGACTTTGGTGGATTTCTTTGCCTGTTCCCGCTTGCTGAACTTCGTGAGCACCAGAGGTTTCTCTGCTGCAGTTTTCGCCGCCGGGCGGCCATTCACCGTCAACGCCTGTCCGGAGGCCGGAAAACAAAGCCATAGCCCGGCGGCAGCGGCCAGCGCCGCCCATCCCGCGCGCGTGATCTGCATTGCAATCTCCCCTTACCGAAGCCTTAGGGAGTGCAGGCAACTGCCGCGGCATGGCCGCAGGACGGCGGAAAAAGGGAATCTTGTGTGCGGATGCCGCAAAAACGCCCATTTGAGCGCTGCCGAGAACGGGCGGAGCCAGCCGGCTGCGGCGGCTAGGCGGTCGGCTGCCCCGTGCTCTGGCGCATCCGATGAAAGCGCAGAACCTGCTGCGCGGTCGAGACCCGGAGCATCTCGTAATTCTGCTTGTATTCGTTGATGTCCGCGATGGCCTCGATGGACCCTTCGCCGCGCATCGACAGGATCAGCTTCAGCGTCGCCCATGACAGTCCGGAGACCTTGGCGAGGATCAGCAGTCCCTCCGAACGCGTTTCGGCCATCATGATCTCGACCGTCTCCACCGGAATATTGGCGAGCATGGCGATCGCCGTATTGGTTTCGTCGATCTTGCCGGCGCGGGCGAACGCGGCCACCTGATCTTCGTTCAGCCGGCCTTCGTCGAACAGCGATTTGATTAGCCCGCGCGCATGGATGATGGTCTCGTCCGGTGCGGCGGATGCCCTGGCGCGGCGCGCGACCTCGGACACCACGCTGGAAATATCGTCGGATTCATGCGGATGGGCCGCTTCGAGCCGCGCGCGGACCGAGGCGGAGGCGCGGGCGATCAGCTTGAGGTACTGGTGTCGGGGAATGTGCGGGCGGGTGCCGAGCGAGATCGCGAGACGCTCATTGCCGTCGGCGCGCGACACCAGCCGCGTGAAGCCGTTCTCCGAAAATTCCGCGCCGGGATTGCTGACGGCGCTCTGCACCACCTCGTCGTCGCCGCGTTCGACCAGAACGTCGGTCACCGCGCCGCTCAGCGTCCTGCGCTTGGAGATCGCCATCAGGTGACCCTGACTCTTGATCCGGGCGTTCTCGATCAGGTCGTTATCGCTCAGCCGCTCCGACTGCGACAGCACGGGGGTCGCGACGTCGATCACGTCGTCGAACGCCAGGGTGTGAATGAGCTGCGGCGGGGCTTTCGGAACCGGGGCGAGGCGGCTGGCCAGCAGCGCCTTGGCGGAGGTCTCGATCTGCTGGATCAGGCAGTGGAAGACGTCATCGAAAACGCCGATCTGCTCGTCCGAATAGTCCGACGCGCCGACCAGAAACAAGTCGGTCACGCGGCGCAGGGTTTCGACCCGGCGCGCAACGGTGCCGTGGGCGAGGGCGTCCTGCAATTCCTGGAGAAGGCTGGCCTGAGCAGTTGCGGATTTCGAACTCATAACTTCTGTCCTGAAAGCATCGAACCGAAACCGGCCTGCGTTCTCGGCCGATTCGAAGAGAAACGCTGCATTACGTCGAAATCACCTGATTGCGGCCAAGGGCCTTCGCGCGATAGAGCGCGGCGTCGGCGCGGGTGAGAATGCTGTCGACGGTGTCGCCGGCGCGCAGCGTCGCGACCCCGGCGGACATGGTCACCGAGAGGCCGTGCGAGATGGCGATCCAGTCGAGTTCGGCGACGATCGCGCGCAGCCTGTCCACGGTGCGATGCGCGGCGCTGTCGGTGGCCTCGGGCAGGATGAGCAGGAATTCCTCGCCGCCATAGCGACCGAATTTGTCGATGCTGCGGATGTTGGCGAAGATCGTGATCGCGAAGGTGCGCAGCACCTCGTCGCCGGCCGGGTGCCCGAACTGGTCGTTGATGCGCTTGAACCAGTCGAGATCGATCAGCGCCACCGTGCAGTTGCCTTCGGTCAACTGGGTGCGGATGATTTCCTCATCGAGCGACTGCATGATGCTGCGGCGGTTGAGCGCGCCGGTCAGTTCGTCAAGCTCGGCCAGTTCCTGGATGCGCCGGTACGCCTCGCGCAATTCGATGCCGCGCTTGTAGAGGGAATCGTGCAGCGAACTGGAGAACAGCCCGACGATCATGCCGCGCCCGAGCACCAGCACGAACACCAGCATGGTGGCGAGGCGTTCCAGCGCCGTTCCGATCGGCATGGCGATCGGCCTGTCGGTGAAGCAGAACAGGACGGCGAGGCCGAGACTCGCGCTGATCCATCCGACCAGGGCGTGGCGCAGGTTGGAGCGCAGTGCCGCGAAAGTGAACACGAGGAAGATCGAGCACACGAACAGGATGCCGACTTCCGGCGCCAGGTAGGCGAACAGCAGCATGATGGCGAGGCTGACGCCGGTCTGCTGCAAAACGAAAGTATGTTCCTTGAACCGGTCGTTCAGCCTGGTTTCGGAGATGGCGATGAAGCCCGCCACCGACAGCAGACCGCAGGCCAGATACCCCAGCGGGATGGCGAAGGTGATGGTGCCCGCATAGGCGTAGATCAGCAGGATCGCGGCGTCGATGGTGTAGCTGACGCCCACCATGTCGAGCATCTCCCGCCAGCGCCGGACGCGGCGGGCGGCGGTGTCCGGCGCCCCTTGTCCGGCGGTCGCCGATGTGTCCCCGTGGGTCCCGACGACGGTGTCGAAGAGGGAGCCGGAGAGGGGGGAAGTTGCGCTTCGCATGAAATCGCCATTGAGGAAATGCTATGGCGGGACCTTAGGCGGCAAAGCCTTTAGGTTTGGTATCCAATGGCGGGCGGCGCTCCGCCCGGCAGCTGGTAAATAACCGCCTGATCGGACCGTGTTTTCCGGATACCGTCGCCATCGCGCCGGCCGGCTTCGCCCCGCGCCCCCGCGATCGAAAATTGCGGTAATAAGGTAACTAAATACCTTGTATTCCGACAGCGCGAGGCGACTTGCCCTGGTTCGTGATTCAAGGGCATTTTGGCCGCCACAGCCCGACGGTCCGGCGGCTTTTCGAAATCGCGAAGATTTTCCCGGACGTGATCGAACCTCTCCTCAGTCGCACGCGACCAACCTTGCGAGACGGCCATTGAGTGCAACCCACGCGGCATCGGACGAGGTCCTGATCGGCCGCATCGCCCAAGGTGACCGGCTTGCCATGCAGGTGCTTTACGGAAGGCACCATGTCAGGGTGTTTCGCTTCGCGCTGCGGCTCGTTCGCAACGAGTCCGTCGCCGAGGACCTCATCAGCGAGGTCTTCCTCGACGTGTGGCGTCAGGCCGGCAAATTCGAGGGCCGGTCCGCCGTCTCGACGTGGCTCTTGGCGATCACCCGCTTCAAGGCCCTGTCCGTCCTGCGCAAGCGGAAGGACGCGGAACTGGACGAGGAGACCGTCGCCGCGATCGAGGACACGTCCGACGATCCGGAAATCTCGGTGGCGAAACAGGATACCGGTCGTGCGTTGCGCCATTGCCTGACCGCATTGTCGCCAGACCATCGGGAGATCATCGATCTCGTCTACTACCACGAGAAGTCCGTGGAGGAGGTGGCCGAAATCGTCGGGATCCCGGAGAACACGGTGAAGACGCGCCTGTTTTATGCGCGCAAGAAACTGGCCGAACTGCTCAAGGCAGCCGGCATAGAGCGAGGTTGGCCATGACCCCAGCTAGCAACAGCGCCGCGGACAACGGAGCCGCTGATCGCGAGCCGACCGAGCTTGAGGCTCTGTTGCCGTTTCATGCCGCCGGCACGCTGGGCCTGCGCGACGCCCGCCGCGTCGAAGAGGCGCTGGCGGCCGATCCTGATCTGGCGCGGCAATACGCCGTGATCCAGGACGAATTCGCCGAGACCATTCTGCTCAACGAAAGCCTCGGCGCGCCGTCGGCGCGCGCCATGCAGAAACTGTTCGCGGCCATCGACGCCGAGCCCTCTCCCAAAGCGTCGTTCAATCCACTGATGAGGATCGCCGGATTTTTCTCCAGCCTGTCGCCGCGCACACTGGCTTACGCCGGCATCGCCGCCGCCTGCGTGGTGCTGGTGCAGACCGGCGTGATCGGCACCGTCCTGGTCAAGGACCGGGCGGGCGGCACCTTTGAGACCGCCGCGTTTCCGGCCCAGCCCGCGGCGGGCACTTTTGCCCTGCTGCGGTTTGCGCCGGACGCGAGTGTGGCCGACATCACGCAGCTGCTCGATGCCTATCAGGCCTCGATCGTGTCCGGCCCGAAGGCTGGCATGTTCCGCGTCAAGTTCGGCGACAAGGCGCTGTCGAAGCAGGAGACCGAGCAGTTGCTGACGCGCATCCAGAGTGAAAAGATCGTCAGCCTGGTGGCGGCGACGGATTGATCCACGGCCGCCATGCGTGCGCGGGCCATGCGTGACCGACAATGTTGCGAGGACGCCAGATGAGCGACACAGGCCAGGGCAGGTGGAGAGGTTTCCGCGCATCGCAATGCGTTCGCGGTGTCCGCGTCGCGGCGGCCGCGGCGTTGATCAGCGGCCTCGTGGCGTCGTCGCCCGTGCAGGCGCAGAGCCTCAACAATTTCAACATGCGCGCGCCGAACATGAATGTCGGTCCACGCATCTCGGTCAATCCCACCGTGCGCTATTCGCCGAACATCCGGTACGACGGATATGGCGCCGTGCCGCCGCGCGTCGTCAGGGAGTTCGAGCCGGGCGGACCGAATGCCGGCAACGGCGCGCCGCCACGCGCCAGCCGCAAGACCGCTGCCGCGGCCGCCGACCGTAGCTATGTCGCGAAGGAAGTGCTGATCGAGATCGACGGCGCGCCCAGCGACGCGCAGCTGGATGGCATCGCGCGACGTCATCGCCTCACCCGCGTTCAGTCGCAGAGCGTGCCACTGACCAACAGTACGTTCTTCCGCTGGCGCATTCCAGACAACCGCCCGGTGGATAGCGTGGTGCGCGGGCTGGTCGCGGCGGGCGATGTGAAATCGGCGCAGCGCAACAACATCTTCCGGTTGCAGCAGGTCGCCGCGCCGCAGGCTGCGGGCAAGACCGAGGGTGATCCAGCGCAATATGCCCTCGCCAGAATGCATCTGCGGGAGGCGCATGACCTGTCGGTTGGCACGGACGTGACGGTGGCCGTGATCGATTCCGGCATCGACCGATCGCATCCCGATCTCGCGGGCAGCATCGCCGCCACGTTCGATCCGCTGAACAGCAACGAGGCCCCGCACGCGCACGGCACCGGCATCGCCGGGATCATCGTCGCGCATGGGCGGCTGATGGGCGCCGCACCCTCGGCGCGCCTGCTGGCGATCCGCGCCTTCGGCGCGCAGCGCAACGGCGCGGAAAGCACCTCGTTCACGGTGCTGCGCAGCCTGGACTATGCCGTCACCGGAAATGCGCAAGTGATCAACATGAGCTTCGCCGGGCCGCAGGACGCGGCGATCGGACGTGGCCTTGCCGCCGCCGCCGCCAAGGGCATCGTGCTGGTGGCGGCTGCGGGCAACGCCGGGCCGAAATCCGCGCCGCTCTATCCGGCCGCCGACCGCAACGTGATCGCGGTGACGGCGACGGATGCCTCCGACAGGCTGTTCGCCCAGTCCAATCGTGGTGGCTACGTCGCGGTGTCGGCTCCCGGCGTCGATATCCTCGCACCTGCGCCGGGTGGCAAGTATCAGGTGTCGTCCGGCACCTCGATGGCGGCGGCCTATGTCAGCGGCGTCGCGGCGCTGATGATCGCCCGCGATCCCGGGATATCGCCCGCCGACCTGCGCGCTACGCTGGCCGCCACGGCGCGCGACCTCGGCCCCAAGGGACGCGACGACGAATTCGGAGCAGGGCAGGTCGATGCCTTCAGCGCCGTGTCCGCCGTGGCCCCGGTGCCGATGGCGGCGGCGTCGGATCGTTCCGCCAAGCCCTGAGTCCTGCCAAGCCCTGATCTCGCGGGATCTCGCGTGGCTGATGCTGTCCGGTCAGCGGAGGACGTTGGCGCCGATGACAACCTGCGAAAATTTCGCCGCGCCGTCGCGGCCGAGATCGCCGGTCGCGATCCGCGCGTGATCCATGCCGGCTATGGCGGCGCGCGATGTGCCGGAGATGACGTTGCCCGTGACCAGCGCGGTGCCGGCGTCGGGCACCACCGAGATGCCGATGCCGATCGCTGTGTTACGCACCACGTTGCCGGTGATCGCGACATCGCGCAGGTATTTGCCCCAGCCCGCCACGATGCCGAAGAACGGCGCGTTTTCCACCACGTTGCCGGTGACGGCGGCATCGGCCTCGACCACGATGCCGACGCCCGCGCCGTCGTCCGGATCGGTGCCCGCCGGCCGCTGCGGCAGCATGTTGCGGATGACATTGCCCTGAACGGTCGCGATGCGGCCGCCTTCGTTGAAATTGGCCACCGAGACGCCGATGGCGCAGCCATCCACCGCGTTGTTGGCGATCACCGCGCCCTCGAAACTGAATTCCGAATAGAGCGCGACCTCGCGCACGTCGCTGACGCTGTTGCCGGTGATGTGAATGTTGGAGGCGGAGTTGCCGCGCACCGCGGAGAAATCGCAATTGCGGATGCGGTTGCCGGCGACGATGACGTTGCCGGCGCGGAAGGCGTTAATGGCGTTGCCGTGCTGGCCCGAGCCGCCGGCCCCGGCCCTGATGTTCTCGATGCGATTGTTGACGACGAGGGTGCCGTCGTCACCGATGGTATTGCGCAGGATTTCGATGCCGTTGTCGGCAGCATCCCGGATGGTGTTCTGCGCTACCAGCAGCCCCAGTGCATCGAACGACGTGAACGCGGTGTCGGCGCTGTTGCGGATGGTGTTGCCGCTGACCTCGCCGCCGACACTGTCGAACCAGACGCCATAGCCGCCGCTGCCCGCGATGTCGCAATCGCGCAGACGGATGTCGACGCCGTTGACGATATGCACCAGGCCGCGGCGGTCGCCGAGGCCGATGCCGCCGCCATCCAGCGTCAACTGCGTCAGCGCAATGCCGCTGGCGCCGTCGCCGGACAAGAGCGACGCGCCGCCGGTGAACTGCAGTACGCTTGCACCGCGCACGCCGATGAGCTGCGTGCCGGCGGGCAATGTCAGCAGGCCGGTGCGGTAGACGCCGGGCGGCAGCGCCAGCGGCACCTGCGCTTTCGCCGCATCGTCGATGGCGCGCTGGAGTGCGCGGGTCTGATCGCCGGGGCTGTTCGGCCGCACGCCGGAATGCGTCGCATCGCGGCCAAGGGTCGATGGCAGCGGCGCGGCGCGCGCGGGGACTGGCGCGGTGGCCATCGCGCCGGCGGCTGCGACGGCGGTGACGTTGACGAGGTTGCGGCGGTTGATGTCCATGGCGCCAGATCATCGCATGCAGGGATACAGCGAATGCGGCGATGCAGGCCGGACCGCTCACGATTGTCGGCGGTAGGGTTAACAGGCGCTGTGCTCCGAGCGATCAGACCGGCTTGTTGTGGGGCACGAACAGGCGGCCTTTCTCGACCACGAGCACGATGGCGAGGGTTACCAGCGCCGCAGCGAACGCGCCGCCAGCGAGCGGCATCAGGGTTCCGTTGAAATGCTGGCCGATCAGAGCGCCGACGCCGATGCCGACCAGCGTGGTGATCGACCCGAACAGCGAGGACGCTGTGCCCGCGATATGGCCCTGCGGCTCCATGGCGAGGGCGGAGAAGTTCGAGAAGATCAGGCCGAAGGCGAACATGTTGGCGGTGGACAGAAGCATGAACAGCCACAGCGGAAGCCAGTGCAAGATCGCTGCCGCCAGCATCGTCAGCGCAATGGCGATCTGTGCCGCCAGCGCCGAATGCGAAATCACCCGCATGCCGAAGCGCCCGACGATCTGCGAATTCACGAACCCCGCGACGGCGACACCGAGTGCCACCGCCCCGAAGGCGATCGGAAAATACGGGCCGAGGTCGTAGATAACGGTGAAGATTTGCTGCGACGACAGCACGTAGCCGAACAGCACGCCCTGCACGCAGCCGGCGGCCAGCGCGTAGCCGAAGGTCTGCCGGTTGGTCAGCGTCTGCATGACATTGCCGGCGACTTCGCGGGCGGCGAGGGACTTGCGCTCGCTCAGCGGCAGGGTTTCCGGCAGCCGCAGGCCGGTCCATACCAGCGTCAGAACGCCGTACAGCATCAGCACGATGAACATGCCGCGCCATTCGCCGGCCAGCATCACGATCTGCCCAAGCGAGGGGGCGATCAGCGGCACCGAGATGAAGATCATCATCGCCAGCGACATCACGCTGGCCATGCGGCGGCCGCTGTAGCAGTCGCGCACGATCGAGGTGGCGATGACGCGGGACGCGGAGGTGCCGAGCCCTTGCAGGAAGCGGGCGAGCAGGAGGGTTTCGAATGTCGGCGCGGCGATGGCGAGCAGGCTGGCGACAACATAGACGATCAGGCCGCCGATCAGGATCGGTCGTCGCCCGAAGCGATCCGACAGTGGCCCCATGATGAACTGGCCCCCGCCGAACCCGACGAGGAACACCGAGAGCACGGCCTGGGCGTGGTTGACGTCGGCAAGGCGAAAAGCCGACGCCAGATCCGGAAGCCCGGGCAGCATCAGGTCCAGAGCCAGCGGATTGAGCGCCATGATCGCGGCAACCGTGGCGACGAAGCCGCGAAAGCTCATCGGGTGATGGGTCGATGACACCCAGGCCTTGTCGCTTGTCTCGGTCATGCCGCTCGGTTCGTTGAAAAAAGAGGCCCTGTGTATGCGGGGCTGTCGCGGCGCTCAATGCGCCTTCGGGTATGGCTGTCAGACCAAATCGATGACCCGGCCGTCGCGGGCGGCGCGGCGCGCGAGCATTGCCATGTTCATCAGCAGGGCCTCACCCGCTTCCACCAGGTCCGCGAAGGTGACGCCTGTGCTGCGGCCCTTGCGCGGATTTGCTGTGGTTCGTGGAACCAGCGGCACATGGATGAACGCCGCGAGGCGGGGGCCGTTCGGGGCGCGGGTCGCCTCGATGGCGCGCCAGCCGAGATAGTTGCAGAGATAGATGCCCGCGTTGAGGGATGCGCGGGCGTCCACGCCCGTCGTCTGCGCCGCGCGCAGCAGCCGTGCGGTGTGCGGTCCGAAGCGCCGGGTCGAGTCCGCGCCCGCGGCGATCATCCGATTGCCGATCCGGGTGTGCTCCGCATCCGGCCAGATCTGGGTGACGGCATTGCGGACGCGGGTCTCGACGCGGATGAAGGGCGTGCGCGACGCAAGCCCGAACATCAACAGCGCATCGGGACGATGGGCGGCGATCAGCATCGGCAGTTCGCGATCGATCGCGCCGTAAGTCACCGGAAAGACGTGGCCGATGCGCGCGACATCGTCGAGGGCGGGACGGCGCAGCCGCACCAGGCGCGCCACCAGCCGTTCCGTCGGGTTGAAGGGCGCGCCGGGAAACGGACCGAAGCCCGTCACCAGAATGCGGGGCGCGGTCATCGCCGCTCCAGCAGCGCGGCCACCTCGTCGGCGGCGACCGCGGGCGTAGTCTCGCCATTGGCCACCGCGGCCTCTAACTGACGGACCCGGCCGCGGATCGCGGGATCGGAGCGCAGCCGGGTCTGCAGCCGGTCGTCGAGGATGGTCCACATCCATTTGACTTGCTGGGCGCGGCGGCGCGCGGCGAAATCGCCGCATGCGATCATCGCTGCACGATGAGCGAGGATCTTGTCCCACAGCGTGTCGATGCCATCGCCGGTCAGTGCCGAATAGGTGACCACCGGCGGAAACCAGTGCTCCGAGCGCGGCGCGAGGATATGCAGCGCGGCGTTGTATTCGGCGGCGGCGGCCTTGGCGCGCTTGAGGTTGTCGCCTTCCGCCTTGTTGACGGCGATCATGTCGGCGAGTTCGACCAGCCCCTTCTTGATGCCCTGCAGTTCGTCGCCGGCGCCGGGCAGCATCAAAGCGAGGAAGAAATCGGTCATGTCGCACACGGCGGTTTCCGATTGACCGATGCCGACGGTTTCCACCAGCACCACGTCGAAGCCGGCGGCCTCGCACAACAGCATCGCTTCGCGGGTCTTGGCAGCGACGCCACCGAGCGTGCCGGACGAGGGCGAGGGGCGGATGAAGGCGTCGTCTTCCGCCGACAGCCGCGCCATCCGCGTCTTGTCGCCGAGAATGGAGCCGCCGGTGCGCGCCGAGGACGGGTCGACCGCCAGCACCGCGACCTTGTGGCCCTTGCCGATCAGCGCCATGCCGAGCGCGTCGATGGTGGTCGATTTGCCGACGCCCGGCGAACCGGTGATGCCGACGCGCACGGCGTGGCCGGTGTGCGGCAGCAATTCCTGCACCAGATCGCGGGCCTGCGCCTGATGGTCGGCGCGACGGCTCTCGATCAGCGTGATCGCGCGCGCCAGCGCGGCGCGGTCGCCGGAACGGACGTCGTCGGCAAGGGTGGCTGACGTTGCCGAGCGTGTCATTTCTCGGATTTTTCGCTTTTCGGGCGCTCGCCGCCAAAGATATTGAGGCCCTCTGGCGACAGGAACGGCTTCAGCACGCTCCACGGAACGAACGCGTCGTAGGAGCCCTCGACATAAGCGCCAACAGCGTAGGGACCGTATTGAAATTCAAGGCCGGAGCTTTTTCCGGGCTCGGTCGATGGCGCCAGAAGCACCGGGCCGATCTTGAGAAGCTTCGGCTCGAGATATTTCTGCCAGCCGAGGTCATCGGGGAAATAGGTGCCGCGCGTCTTTTTTTCCTCGACCAGTGAAGCGATGACAGCTTTCAGGACCGCGGTCATGGCCGGACCGTCGTCTTTCAGCTCGGTAAAAAACGGACGAATGCTGATCGCTTTCTTTGCCTGATCGTCCCAGACAAAGGTGTCGAATGTCCGGTTCGGATGGGCCCCGCCGGTGAAAGCGTATTCGCTTCGCAGGATGCTGACGTATCGATTGGCAACAATGGAATGGAGCGTGTAGTCGCGCTCCATCTCCCATGTGCGGCCGTCGCTGAAGAATTCCGGCGAGTCCCTGAATTGCTTGTTGGCCTCTGCGAAATTGCTGCTCGCCCATTTCCGCCCGTCGGCCAGCAGGTAGTCAGCGAGCGCAATATTGGTCTTGATCGCCTTGTCGAGCGTGACGCTGATCGCTGCCGCTCTCGATTTCAGCGCAAAGTCGGGCTTCGGCTTCTGTTCGGCGGCAAGGCTGACGTTGCACATCCCTGAAAGGAGACAGGCGGCAAGGACGGCGGACCCGACAAAACCGGCGAGCGACGTGTTTCTCACGAACAACTCCATTTGCAAGCTGCGGGCGGACTGATTATTCCGCCGCCGCGCTCGCATGCCCCAGCCGCACGTTGAGCTTGCGGATCAGTTCTTCCGCCGCGTCGGAGATCACCGTGCCCGGCGGGAAAATGGCTTCGGCGCCGGCCTTGTAGAGCGCGTCGTAGTCCTGCGGCGGGATCACGCCGCCGATCACGACCATGATGTCGTCGCGGCCGCGCTTCTTGAGCGCTTCCTTGACCTCCGGCACGGCGGTGAGGTGCGCCGCCGCCAGCGACGACAGGCCGATCATGTGCACGTCGTTTTCCACCGCCTGCCGCGCCGCCTCGTCGGCGGTGGCGAACAGCGGCCCGATATCGACGTCGAAGCCGACATCGGCGAAGGCCGAGGCGATCACCTTCTGGCCGCGGTCGTGGCCGTCCTGGCCGATCTTGGCGACCAGGATGCGCGGGCGGCGGCCCTCGGCGTCCTCGAAGGCATCGATCAGCGCCTGCAGTTTCTCGACGCGGTTGGACATGGCGGAAGCCTCCCGCTTGTAGACGCCGGTGATGGATTTGATCTCGGCGCGATGGCGGCCGAACACCTTTTCCAACGCGTCGGAGATTTCGCCGACGGTGGCTTTGGCGCGCGCGGCGTCGATCGCCAGCGCCAGCAGGTTGCCCTGGCCGGTCTTCGCGCTCTCGGTCAGCGCGGCCAGCGAGGCATCGACCTCGGCCTGCTTGCGCTCGGAGCGCAGGCGCTTGAGCTTGTCGATCTGCAACCGGCGGACCGTGGAATTCTCCACCTTGAGCACGTCGATGGCGGCCTCGTTGTCCGGCCGGTACTTGTTGACGCCGACCACGGTCTGGCGCCCGGCGTCGATGCGCGCCTGGGTCTTGGCGGAGGCCTCCTCGATGCGCAGTTTCGGCACCCCGGCCTCGATGGCCTTGGCCATGCCGCCGAGTTCCTCGACTTCCTGGATGTGCGCCCACGCCTTGGCGGCGAGGTCGTGGGTCAGGCGTTCGACATAGAACGAGCCGCCCCACGGATCGACGATGCGGGTGGTGCCGCTTTCCTGCTGCAGGAAAAGCTGGGTGTTGCGCGCAATGCGGGCGGAGAAATCGGTCGGCAGCGCCAAGGCCTCGTCGAGGGCGTTGGTGTGCAGCGACTGGGTGTGGCCTTGCGTTGCCGCCATCGCCTCGATGTTGGTGCGGAT
>JAFKES010000035.1 GCA_017308495.1 Afipia sp. | reverse complement strand
CGAAGACCTGCTGGTGACCGCGCACAACGATGCCCGCCGCAAGGCGGAGAGCGCGATGCAGGAGAAGATGCAGACCCTGACCGGCGGACTCGGCCTGCCGCCGGGACTGGGTCTCGGCTAGGCTTCAGGACAGGCGCATGCCCACCGCTGTCGCAGGCCCGGAGATCGAGCGGCTGATCCAGCTCCTGGCGCGGCTGCCGGGGCTCGGCCCGCGCTCGGCGCGGCGCGCGGCGCTGCATCTCATCAAGAAGCGCGAGGCGCTGATGACGCCGCTGGCGGCGGCGCTCCAGGTGGCGATCGACAAGATCGAGGTGTGCAACACCTGCGGCAACATCGACACGCAGAATCCGTGCACGGTGTGCACCGACGCCCGCCGCGATCCGTCGATCATCGTGGTGGTGACCGACGTCGCCGACCTGTGGGCTCTGGAGCGAGCCCATGCCGTCAACGGGCTCTATCACGTGCTCGGCGGCACGCTGTCGCCGCTCGACGGCGTCGGCCCTCAGGACCTGACCATCGACGCCCTGGTCAGACGCGCCCACGACCCGCGCGTCAGCGAGATCATCCTCGCCCTCAACGCCACGGTCGACGGCCAGACCACCGCGCACTACATCACCGACCTGCTGCAGGACGCCAATGTCAAAATCACCCGCCTCGCCCATGGCGTTCCGGTAGGCGGCGAACTCGACTATCTCGACGAAGGCACCCTGTCTGCCGCCATGCGGCAGCGGACGCTGTTCTGACGTCGCCGAATGGCGCATGGTGACGAAACACTGATGCGCTTGACAACATTTCGACATCGCCCTTAGCCTCGCGGCTCCATGGCATCAGATCCGGGGGCGGCTATGTCATTGCGGCGAAATCTGCTGGCGTCTCTTGTTTCCGCGACTGTTTTCATTTTGGCTTCGGCAACCGTGCACTCCGCCTTGGCACAGGTTCAGGTCGCGGTGATCGGCGACAGCAACGTGTACGGCAAGGGCGTTGCGACCTCGGTAAATTATCCGAGCCAGCTTGAAGCCGCACTCAAGGCGCGTGGCCTTGATGTCCGTGTCAGCAACGGTGGCATCAACGGCGATACCAGCGCGGGCCTTGCGCGGCGGCTGGATTCGGCGGTGCCATCCGGCACCCGCGTGGCGGTGGTCTGGATTGGCATCAACGACACGCGTGCCGGGGTCAGCCGCCAGGAAATTCAGGCGAATATCGCGAGCATCGTCAGCCGGCTGAGCGCCAAGGGGATCGAGAGCTACGTGATCCGGCCTCCGGTCTACAGCGTGGCCGATCACCACAATCCCGCGCTCACCGTCGGCGGCGGCGATCTGCATTTCAATGCGACAGGCTATCGGAAAATGGTCGGCAAAACCATCGAACCGATTGCGGCGCTGGTGAAAAGAGCCGCGGCCAAGAAAGCCGCCTGAACGATCCGCGGTCGCGATCATCTCGCTTGCGAGGGAACGGCGGATCAGGCCGCCGGAGTCGGCTGCGACGCGGCGGCGACGACAGCGAAGTGCCCGCGCCGTTGCAGCCACGCCAGCAGCAAGAGGCTCGGCACCGCGACCACCACGCTCAGCACGAAGAACGTCGGCCAGCCGGTGGCCTTGGCGACAAAGCCGGCGCCGGCCGACAGATAGGTGCGGCCGATCGCGGCAAGCGCGGTGAGCAGCGCATACTGGGTCGCGGTGTGCAGCGGGCTGCGGCACAGCGACGACAGATAGGCCACGAAGATCACCGTGCCGATGGCGCTGGTGAAATTCTCCACGGTGATCGCGAGCGCCAGCGCCCACTGGTTCATGCCGACGAAGGCCAGCCAGGCGAAGGAGAGATTGGAGACCGCCTGTAACACCCCGCCGATCCACAGGCAGGCCGGCAGCGACCAGGCGCGGGCGAGAAAGCCGCCGGCGAAGCCGCCGATCAGGGTCGCGGCGAGGCCGACGCCTTTGACGATGGCGGCGTAGTCGTTGCGTGAGAAGCCGAGATCGATCACGAACGGCGCGGTCATGGTGCCGGAGAACGAATCGGTGAACTTGTAGAGCACCACGAAGGCGAGCACCGCCCAGACGTCCTTGCGGGTGAGGAATTCGGTGAAGGCGCCGACCGCAGCGGTGGTGACGCGCACCAGCGCGGTCTCGCCACAGGTCGCTTCCTCGGCCCGGCGCGACTGCTCGGGCTCGGTGGCGGCGAGCGCGGCGATCATGCCGATCAGCACCATCGCCGCCATGGCGACATAGCCCCACATCCACGCCGCGGTCTTGGCCAGCCCCAGTCCCTCGAAGCCGCTGACCAGAAACAGCGCGCCGGCGGTGGAGATCAGCATGCCGACGCGATAGGCCGCGACATAGGACGCCATGCCCGCCGCCTGCTCGCTCTCGGGCAGGCTTTCGACGCGGAAGGCATCGACCACGGTGTCCTGGGTGGCCGAGGCCGTCGCCACCAGCAGCGCGCCGAGCGCCACGAACAGCGGCGACCGCGCCGGATCGGTCAGCGCCAGCAGCAGGATCGCGGCGATCAGCAGCAGTTGCGCGAACACCAGCCAGCCGCGGCGACGGCCGAGCAGCCGCGTCAGCACCGGGACATGCAGCGCGTCGACCAGGGGCGCCCACAGGAACTTGAGCGTGTAGGGGGTGCCGACCAGCGCGAACAGGCCGATGGTGCCGAGATCGACGCCGGATTCGCGCATCCACACCAGGAGTGTCGAACCCGACAACGCCAAGGGCAGTCCCGACGAGAAGCCGAGGAACAGCACCACCAGCACCCGCGGCTGCAGATACACGGCCATGGTCTCGCGCCACGTGGCGGGGGGCGGAGCGGCACGCCCGGTGTTCTCGGAGGCTGTCATGGACGGGTGTTAGCAGATTCGGACTTTTCCCTCTCCCCTTGCGGAGAGAGGGGAGGAAGGAACTACTCCCCCGCCCCCAGCTTGCGCAGCGCGGGCGCGGGGAACAATTCGCCGCCGTCGGACACCGCGGGGCGCGGGGCGCCCGGTCCGTCCTCGGCGGTGGTGAAATCGAGCTCCTCGATGCGTCCGGCGCGCTTCTCGATCTTGTCCGCCGAGATCAGAATCTGGCGCACGTCCTCGTTGACGTTGCCGAAGTCCTTCTGCAGCTTGAGCACGCGCTCGCGCAGCCGGGCGAGATCGTCCGATAGGCTCATCACCTCGGTGCGGATCTGGTCGGCGGCATCGCGCATCCGCGCGTCCTTGAGGATCTGCTGCATCACCTGGATCGCCAGCATCAACAGCGACGGCGACACCAGCACGACGCGGGCGCGATAGGCCTTCTGGATGACGTCGTCGAAGCCGTCGTGAATCTCGGCATAGACCGACTCCGACGGCACGAACATCAGCGCGGTGTCCTGGGTCTCACCGGGAATGAGGTATTTGCCGGCGATGTCGGCGACATGCTTCATCACGTCCTGCCGCAGCCGCTGGGTGGCGACTTTCCGCTCGTCGTCGCTGCGCGCGTCACGCATCGCGGTGACCGATTCCAGCGGGAACTTGGCGTCGATGCACAGCGGCCGCCCGTCGGGCAGGAACACCACGCAATCCGGCCGCGTCCGGTTCGACAGCGTGTGCTGGAAGGCGAAAGCGCCCTTGGGCATACCGTCCTGCACGATGGCCT
>JAFKES010000034.1 GCA_017308495.1 Afipia sp. | reverse complement strand
CCTATCACGACGCCGAGGAAGCCAATCGGCAGATGACCTCGCTCGATTTCATGGACGCCACCACCCAGACCGTGCGCGGCGCCGCCGCCTATCTGGCGCGCAACGGCGCCAAGGTCGGGCTGACGGGCTTCTGCATGGGCGGCGCGGTGACCATCATCGGCGCCGCGAAGATTCCGGAACTGACCGCGGGCGTGGCGTTCTACGGCATTCCGCCGGAGCAGGCCGCCAAGGCTGCCGACGTGAAGATTCCGCTGCAGGGCCACTTCGCTAACAAGGATGACTGGTGCACGCCGGCGGCGGTGGATGCCTTCGAGAAGGCGCTGAAGGATGCCGGCAAGAGCTACGAGTTCTTCCGCTACGACGCTGACCACGCCTTCGTGAACGAGCAGCGCGCTGCCGTTCACGACCGCGAGGCCGCGGAACTGGCCTGGGGCCGCGCCACCGAGTTCTTCAAGAAGCATCTGGGGTGAGCCGGCGCACCTCACGCGCCCGATATCGTCACTGTCGTCCCGGCATTCGCCGGGGCGACCGGAGTGCGCGCGCCGGTTGAAGCGAAGCGAGCCCTTGACATCGTCACCCGCCGGTGATGATTTGCCGTCCATGAGCACCGTGACCAGCCCGACCCGCAACCCGACCCGTCTGTGGTGGCGCACCTTCTGAAGGTGGCCGGTGCGATTCATGTGATCAACAATCGTCGGGGCCGCCATGCAGGGGCGGCCTTTTTCGTTTGTCCTGTGTGGCGTTCCTCGTGCAAGTCTCGTAAGAGGACCTGATGAACAGGACACTTTTTTCCCTTCCGGCGCATAGCGAATACCGCACCGCCCGCGGCCTCGACGTGGCGCGGACGGTAGAGCATTTCACCGGCGGCGTGGCGCTCGACCGTCTGATCGAGCGGCTGGACAGCCGCCGCGGCGTGGTGCTGTCGTCCGGCACCACGGTGCCCGGCCGCTATGAGAGCTTCGATCTCGGCTTCTCAGATCCGCCGCTGCGGCTCGAATCCGCCGGCACGGATTTCGCCATCGAGGCGCTGAACGCGCGCGGCGAGGTGCTGGTGGCGTTTCTCGCGGCGACGCTCACCGAGCCGTGTGCGGTCATCACGGAAAAGAGCGTGACCCGGCTCGCCGGCCACATCGTGCGCGGTGCTGCGCCGGTGGACGAGGACCAGCGCACGCGGCGCGCCTCGGTGGTGTCGCTGGTGCGCGACATCATCGCGGCCTTCGCCGCGCCCGACGATGCCATGCTCGGGTTGTTCGGCGCTTTCGCCTACGATCTCGTGTTCCAGTTCGAGGATCTGGTGCAGAAGCGCGCGCGCGAAAGCGACCAGCGCGACATCGTGCTCTATGTGCCCGACCGCATTCTTGCTTACGACCGCGCCACCGGCCGCGGCGTGATCCTCAGCTACGAGTTCACGTTCGGCGGGCGGTCCACCAAGGGCCTCGATCGCGAGACACCGGACAGCGTTTACGCCAAGACGCCACGGCAGGGCTTCGCCGATCACGCGCCGGGCGTCTACCAGCAGACGGTGGAGATCGCGCGCCAGGCTTTCGCCCGCGGCGACCTGTTCGAGGCGGTGCCGGGGCAACTGTTCGCCGAGCCGTGCGAGCGTTCGCCGGCGGAAGTGTTCCAGCGGCTGTGCAAGATCAATCCGTCGCCTTACGGCGCGCTGATCAATCTCGGCGACGGCGAATTCCTGGTAGCGGCGTCGCCGGAGATGTTCGTGCGCTCCGACGGCCGGCGCATCGAGACCTGCCCGATCTCCGGCACCATCGCGCGCGGCGCCGACGCCATCAGCGACGCGCGGCAGATCCAGGAACTGTTGAATTCGCAGAAGGACGAATTCGAGCTCAACATGTGCACCGACGTCGACCGCAACGACAAGGCGCGCATCTGCGTGCCGGGTTCGATCAAGGTGCTGGCGCGGCGGCAGATCGAAACCTATTCCAAGCTGTTCCACACCGTCGATCATGTCGAGGGCATGCTGCGCCCGGGCTTCGACGCGCTCGACGGCTTTCTCACCCACGCCTGGGCCGTCACCGTCACCGGCGCGCCGAAACTGTGGGCGATGCAGTTCGTCGAGGATCACGAGCGCTCGCCGCGACGCTGGTACGCCGGCGCGTTGGGCTTCCTCGGCTTCGACGGCAGCATCAACACCGGCCTCACCATCCGCACCATCCGCATGAAGGACGGGCTCGCCGAAGTGCGCGTCGGCGCGACGCTGCTGTTCGACTCTGATCCGGTGGCGGAGGAGAAGGAATGCCAGACCAAGGCGGCGGCGCTGTTCCAGGCGCTGCGCGGCGATCCGCCGAAGCCGCTGTCTACCTTCCAGCCGGACGCCTCCGGCTCGGGCAAGCGGGTGCTGCTGATCGACCACGACGATTCGTTCGTGCATATGCTGGCGGATTATTTCCGTCAGGTCGGTGCGACCGTGAGCGTCACGCGGCATAACCACGCGCTCGATGTCTTGAGGGCCAACGACTACGACCTTCTGGTGCTGTCGCCCGGCCCCGGCCGGCCGGAGGATTTCGGCATCGCGCACTTCATCGGCGCGGCGCTGGAGAAGAAGCTGCCGGTGTTCGGCGTCTGTCTCGGCGTTCAGGCGATCGGCGAATATTTCGGCGGCCATCTCGGGCAGTTGCCGCTGCCGGCCCATGGCCGTCCCTCGCGGGTGCAGGTGCGCGGCGGCACGCTGATGGGCAACCTGCCGAACGAGGTCACCGTCGGCCGCTATCACTCGCTCTATGTGGAGCGCGACGGCATGCCGGACGTGCTGCAGGTCACTGCGGCCACCGAGGACGGCATCGCCATGGCGATCGAACACAAAACGCTGCCGGTCGGCGGCGTGCAGTTTCATCCGGAGTCGCTGATGTCGCTGGAAGGCAATGTCGGATTGCGGATCGTGGAGAATGCGTTCCGGCTCGGTTCGGCAGGAAACTAGCTTCGGCGCTTGCGCGCCTCATTTTGACGACGTGATATTTTGGCAGGATCCGTATCGGATGAATCTCGAAACCGATTTGAAGGCCACCGTTCGCGCCATTCCGGATTATCCCAAGCCCGGGATCGTGTTCCGTGACATCACCACGCTGCTCGGAAACGCCTGGGCGTTCCGCCGCGCGGTGGATGAACTGGTGCAGCCGTGGGCCGGCTCCAAGATCGACAAGGTCGCCGGTATGGAAGCGCGCGGATTCATCCTCGGCGGCGCGGTGGCGCATCAGGTCTCCGCCGGCTTCGTGCCGATCCGCAAGAAGGGCAAGCTGCCGCATGCCACGGTGCGGATCGCTTATTCTCTTGAGTATGGCCTCGATGAAATGGAGATGCATGTCGACGCCATCCGGCCCGGCGAGCGCGTCATCCTGATCGACGACCTGATCGCCACCGGCGGCACGGCGGAAGGCGCGGTGAAGCTGCTGCGCCAGATCGGCGCCGATGTGATCGCGGCCTGTTTCATCATCGACCTGCCGGAGCTCGGCGGCGCGGCGAAGCTGCGCGCGCTCGACGTGCCGGTGCGCACGCTGATGAGCTTCGACGGGCACTGAGACAGTCTCAGAGCTTGTGCAGGATCAGGTTGAGCTCCAGCTCGCGGAAGCGGGTGTAGTTGGCGCGCACCCATTGATGCAGC
>JAFKES010000130.1 GCA_017308495.1 Afipia sp. | reverse complement strand
ATACGCTTTCGCATTATGACCATCGATGACCGCACCCCCGATGCCGCTCTCTCAGTGGCGGCGCTCGAAGGCAGCATCGCCGCCGCGAGCCGCGCCGTGCTCGACTATAGCCAGCCGGATGGCCACTGGGTGTTCGAGCTCGAGGCCGACGCCACCATCCCGGCCGAATACGTGCTGCTGCGCCACTACCTCGCCGAGCCGGTGAACAAGGAGCTGGAAGCCAAGATTGGCAATTATCTGCGCCGCATCCAGCTCGCCAACGGTGGCTGGTCGCTGTTCTACGGCCACGAGTTCGACATGAGCGCCAGCGTGAAAGCCTATTTCGCGCTGAAGATGATCGGGGATCAGCCGGACGCACCGCACATGAAGAAGGCGCGCGAGGAGATGCTCCGCCGCGGCGGCGCGATCAAGAGCAACGTCTTCACCCGCATCATGCTGGCGCTATTCGGCGTCGTGACATGGCGTGCGGTGCCGATGATGCCGGTGGAGATCATGCTGCTGCCGCGCTGGTTTCCGTTTCACCTGACCAAGATCTCGTACTGGGCGCGCACGGTGATCGTGCCGCTGCTGGTCTTGATGGACAGGCGGCCGCGGGCGCGCAATCCGCTCGGCGTCAGCGTCGACGAACTGTTTCTGGAAGATCCGAAATCCATCGGCATGGCGGCCAAGGCGCCGCATCAGAGCCAGCTCTGGTTCACCGGATTCGCCATGCTGGATTCCATCCTGCGCGTGGCCGATCCGCTATTTCCGAAAAAGAGCCGCCAGCGCGCCATCGACAAGGCGGTGGCCTTCGTCACCGAGCGCCTCAACGGCGTGGACGGTCTCGGCGCTATCTTCCCGGCCATGGCCAATACCGTGATGATGTTCGATCTGCTCGGTTATTCGAAGGATCATCCGCACTACGTGCTGGCGCGACAGTCGGTGGAGAACTTGCTGGTCGTCAAGGACGACGAGGCCTATTGCCAGCCGTGCGTCTCGCCGGTGTGGGACACCGCGCTCACCGCCCATGCCATGATGGAAGTCGGCGGCGAGAGGGAGGTGGCCTCCGCCAGGGCCGCGCTGGAATGGCTCAAGCCTCTTCAGGTGCTCGACGTCGAGGGCGACTGGATCGAGAAGCGGCCCGGCGTGCGCCCGGGCGGGTGGGCGTTCCAGTACAACAACGCGCACTATCCCGATCTCGATGATACCGCCGTGGTGGCGATGGCGATGGATCGTGCCCGTGGTCCGCTGGAAACCGGCGATCGCTACGACGAGGCGATCGCGCGCGGCCGCGAATGGATCGAGGGCCTGCAGAGCAAGGACGGCGGCTGGGCGGCGTTCGATGCCGACAACCTCGAATATTATCTCAACAACATTCCGTTCTCGGATCACGGCGCGCTGCTCGATCCGCCGACAGAGGATGTCACCGCGCGCTGCGTCTCGATGTTGGCGCAACTCGGCGAGACCACAGCCACCAGTCCGGCGCTGGCGCGCGGCGTGGACTATCTGCGCCGCACCCAGCTCGCCGACGGCTCATGGTTCGGGCGCTGGGGCGTGAACTACATCTACGGCACGTGGTCGGCGCTGTGCGCACTGAACGCCGCCCATGTCGATCATGCCGATCCGGTGATCGCCAAAGCCGCCGACTGGCTGATCGCGATCCAGAATGACGATGGCGGCTGGGGCGAGGACGGCAACAGCTACAAGCTCGACTACAAGGGCTATGAGCGGTCCGATTCGACCGCCTCGCAGACCGCGTGGGCGACGCTGGCGCTGATGGCGGCGGGCCGGGTCGATCATCCGGCCACCCGGCGCGGCATCGCCTGGCTGATGGCGACTCAGGCAGCCGACGGCCTATGGAGCGAGCCGCAATACACCGGCGGCGGGTTCCCGCGTGTGTTCTATTTGCGATACCACGGATATTCCAAGTTCTTCCCGCTGTGGGCGCTGGCGCGCTATCGCAACCTGCGCAATACTAACAGCCGTTTCGTAGGGGTGGGGATGTGACGACAGACGCGGGCGAGAACGCCGCAGATCGATCGGGCGCGCAGGAGATGGCGAATCGCTTCACCGCGGAGCGCGACGGGCTGCCTGTGCTGATCGTGACCGGCCTCAAGCAGGAGGCGCGCATCGCCGCCGGGCCCGGCCTGACTGTGATCTGCAGTTCCAGCAATCCGGTGCAACTGCGCGAGATGATGACGTCGTTCGATCCTGCGGCCATTCGCGGCATCGTCTCGTTTGGCGTCGCCGGTGGTCTCAATCCCGCGCTGCGCTCCGGCGACATCGTCATCGCCTCGGCCATCGTCACTGCTCATTATCGCTGGGCGACGGAAGCGGCGTTGACCGAAAACCTGACGGCACGGTCGGCGAAGCGCGGCCGTCGCATCGTGCCGGGCGTTCTCGCCGGCGTCGAGCAGGTGGTGACCGGGCAACTCGGCAAGGCGTCGCTGCGCGCCACCACCGGCGCCGACGCGGTCGACATGGAAAGCCACATCGCCGCGCGCTACGCCGAAGCCAACGGCCTGCCGTTCGCGGCAGTGCGCGTCATCAGCGATCCGGCCCATCGCTCGCTGCCGGAATTGACGATGAACGCCATCAAGCCGAACGGCAATGTCGATATGTGGAAGGTGATGCGCGGCATCGCGCGCAACCCCGCCACCATTCCGCACCTGATCTCCACCGGCCGCGACTTCAGCCGCGCGCTGCGCTCGCTGAAAGGCTGCGCCGCTGCGCTGGGGTGAGGGATTTCCGGGGCACAGGTGCTTGCTCCATCGCTTTATCTAGCGAGCGCGGCTTTCTCCATTAAGTTGTTCGCGAAAAAACCTGACAATGCTTGCATCGAACTCGCGGTGAAAAGCCACGCGATCGAAGCCCGGTGGATCGGTGCAGAAGCGCGGCAGCTTTTCCGCAAACAGCGGCGTGCAGGGCGGCAGGAATGCGAAGTGACCGGCTGGCACCGTGCGAACGTCCGGTTTGTTCGGCAGGCGACTCGCGGTGAGCGCGGAATTCTTCGGATCGACACCCGCGCCTCCGAGTTCGGATCGCCAAATCAGCAGCGGGATGTTCACCGCAGACAGGCTTTCCGTCGTGAACGCGAAATTGACGGCAGTGTCTGCCAACACGGCAGCCCGGATTCGCGGCTCATGCGGCGGCCTTGAAGGAATATCGCCGCTGCGAAACTGCTCGCAGGCGCGCGACGTGTCCGTGTCCTTGCAAATAGGCCCGATCCTGCGGAAATCCGGATTGCCGCCCGCCAGCACGAGACCCGTATAAGCGCCGAGCGAAAATCCGAAGAAGCCTATTCTCGCGGGATCGATGGCCGCTCTGTCCTTCCAGTCCTTCAACATGAAATCGAGCAGGCGGATTATGTCGGTTGGGCGTGATGCCAGCACGGTCAGGCTGTCACGCAGCGAGGAGTCGCTGCCATTGTCGCCCGGATGATTGATGGCGGCCACGATGAAACCAGCATCGACAAGCGCGTCGATGACATCATCATGCCCGGCGAACCAGCCGCCGCGCCCGTGCGATATGATGACCAGCGGCAGCTTCGTGCCGATGACGGGACAATCTTTCACGCCGGAAAGCGACGTGATGAACTGCACCGTCAGATTGCCGAGCGGAACGGTCTGCGGCTTCTCCGCGCACGGATACCAGATGGCACCTGCCAGTTTCGGATCGGAATCGAGAAGCTGCACGCCGGCCGCAAACGTGGGCGAACCGAGGCAACAGAATATGACGGTGTAAGCCCAGCACCTTCTAAGCATCGAAGCCTCTCGCTCAAATAAAATGGTCAGGAGAAGACGACGGAACTGTGTCGTGACCCTTTGTCATTCCCAGCCCTGTAAAAGATGGAAACAAAAAAGGCGCGAGCATCGCTCGCGCCTTTTTCAATTCGATGTGTGGATTGTCACGCGGCAGTCGAAGCGTCCTGCGCGGCCTTCGCTTCCGCGGTCGCGGCGGCGAGCTTGGCCGCCTTGGCCTCCGCGGCCTTGGCTTCGTCGGCGCGGATTTCCGACAGGCGCTTCTGCACTTCCGACGAGAACACGTACTGCGCCGGGCGTTGCTGCGACATGTCGATTTCCGGCGCCATCGGGCCTTCGGTCTTGATGCCGCGCAAGCTGACCCAGGCCGCCTTCAGCGGATTGGTGAGCGCGGCGTTGGCCGCGGTCGGCTCGTAGCCGCAATGGGCCATGCAGTTGGCGCACTTCTCGTACTTGCCGGTGCCGTAGGAATCCCAGTCGGTGGTTTCCATCAGCTCCTTGAAGGTCTTGGTGTAGCCCTCGCCGAGCAGGTAGCACGGCTTCTGCCAGCCGAAAATGTTGCGCGCGGGCATGCCCCACGGCTCGCAGTGGAAGGTCTGGTTGCCGGCGAGGAAGTCGAGGAACAGGCCGGAGTGCATGAAATTCCACTTCTTGCCCTTGCCGTAGGCGAACACCTTGCGGAACAGCTCCTTGGTGTTCTTGCGGTTCAGGAAGTGCTCCTGATCCGGCGCGCGCTCATAGGCATAGCCCGGCGACATCGACACGCCGACGCCGAGTTCGGTGGTGAAATCGAGGAACTTGGCAATCTCTTCCGCCGGATGGTTGTCGAAGATGGTGGCGTTGACGTTGACGGCGAAGCCGCGCGCCTTGGCCGCCTTGATCGCGGAGACGGCGCGGTCGAACACGCCCTTCTGCGACACCGCCTGGTCGTGATGCTCGCGCAGGCCGTCGAGATGCACCGAGAAGAACAGGTAGGGCGAGGGCTCGAACAGGTCGAGCTTCTTCTCCAGCAAGAGCGCGTTGGTGCACAGCGACACGAACTTCTTGCGTGCCACGAGGCCGCGCACGATCTCGCCGATCTCCTTGTGGATCAGCGGCTCGCCGCCGGGGATCGCCACCATCGGCGCGCCGCATTCCTCCGCGGCGTCCCAGCATTCCTGCGCGCTCATGCGGCGATTGAGGATCGCGTCGGGATAATCGATCTTGCCGCAGCCGACGCAGGCGAGGTTGCAGCGGAACAGCGGCTCCAGCATCAGCACCAGCGGATAGCGCTTGCGGCCGAGCAGCCTCTGCTTGACCAGATAGGAGCCGATCTTGATTTCCTTGAAAAACGGGATTGCCATGAAACGCTATCTTTCTTGTATTGCATGAGCGACGTTGGGCTGACGCGACGTCAGTTCGGCGGGCAGCCTGAATTCGATATTTTCCTCGCGGCCCGGCAACACCGACACCGTCACCGGTCCGATCCGCCGCAACGCGTCGATCACGTCATCGACCAGCACCTCCGGCGCGGAGGCGCCCGCGGTGATGCCGACGGTTTTTGCGCCCTGTAACCATCGCGGATCGAGCTGGCTGCCATCGGCGAGGAGGTAGCTCGGGACCCCGACTTCGCTGCCGATCTCCCGCAGGCGGTTGGAGTTGGAGCTGTTGGTCGCGCCGACCACCAGGATAACGTCCACGAGCTTGCTGAGATCCCGGACCGAGGACTGACGATTTTGTGTCGCGTAGCAGATGTCGCGGGTATCGGGGCCTTCGAGGTCGGTGAAGCGTGCTTCCAGTGCGGCGATGATGTCGCGGGTGTCATCGACGCTGAGGGTGGTCTGGGTGATGTAGGCCATCGGCTCGTCGTCGGACAGGTTGAGCGCGGCGACGTCCTCGACGCTTTGCACGAGAAGGACGGGGCCGGGAATCTGTCCCATGGTGCCGACCACCTCGGGATGGCCCTCGTGGCCGATCAGCACCAGCTTGCGGCCCTTGGCGACGTAGCGCTTGCCCTGATTGTGCACCTTGGTGACCAGCGGGCAGGTGGCGTTGAGCACCGGCAGGCCGCGTGCGACGGCTTCCTCCTCGACGCTCCTGGCGACGCCGTGGGCGCTGAACACCGTGATGGCTTTGGCCGGCACCTCGTGCAGGTCTTCGACGAACACCGCGCCCTTGGCCTTCAAGCTTTCGACCACGTATTTGTTGTGCACGATCTCGTGACGCACATAGACCGGCGGCCCATATTTCTCCAGCGCCCGCTCGACGATTTCGATCGCGCGCACGACCCCCGCGCAGAAACCGCGCGGCTGGGCGAGCAGGATCTTCATCGGGGGCTTGGGACTAAGCAAGCTGCACCGCACCTTTGTCGGCCTCGCGGCCCAGCGCCTCGAACACCCGCGTCACGATGCCCTTGGCGTCGAGACCGGCCTTGGCATACATCGCCGCCGGCGTGTCCTGATCGATGAACGTGTCGGGCAGCACCATGGCGCGCACCTTCAGTCCCTTGTCCAATGCGCCGTGCTCCGCGAGGGTGTGCAGAACCTGCGCGCCGAAACCGCCGATGGAGCCTTCCTCGATGGTGATCAGCACCTCGTGATCGCGCGCCAGTTGCAGGACCAGGTCGGTGTCGATCGGCTTGGCAAAGCGTGCATCGGCCACCGTCGTCGTCAAGCCGTGCGACTTTAGAATATCCGCAGCCTTGAGGCATTCCTGCAGGCGGGTGCCGAGCGACAGCAGCGCCACGGAGGAGCCTTCGCGAACGATGCGGCCTTTGCCGATCTCCAGCGGCAGGCCGACGGCGGGGAGGTCCACGCCGACGCCGTCGCCACGCGGGAAGCGCACGGCGGAGGGGCGGTCGTCGATGGCGGCGGCGGTCGCCACCATGTGCACCAGTTCGGCCTCGTCAGCGGCGGCCATCAGCACCATGCCGGGCAGGCAGCCGAGATAGGCGAGGTCGAACGATCCGGCATGGGTCGCGCCGTCGGCGCCAACCAGTCCGGCCCTGTCGATGATGAAGCGGACCGGCAGGCCCTGGATGGCGACGTCATGCACCACCTGATCGTAGGCGCGCTGCAGGAAGGTCGAATAGATCGCCACGAACGGCTTCATGCCCTCGGCGGCGAGGCCGGCGGCAAAGGTCACGCCGTGCTGCTCGGCGATGCCCACGTCGAAAGTGCGCTCCGGGAACGCCTTGCCGAAGATGTCGACGCCGGTGCCGGATGGCATCGCGGCGGTGATGGCGACGATCTTGTCGTCCTTCTCGGCCTCCTTGACGAGGCTGTTGCCGAACACCTTGGTGTAGGCCGGGGCATTGGCCTGCGCCTTGGCCTGCTTGCCGGTGGAGACATCGAATTTGACCACGCCGTGATACTTGTCGGCGGAGGATTCCGCGGGCGTGTAGCCCTTGCCCTTCTGGGTGACGACATGGATCAGGGTGGGGCCGACCTTCGAATCCCGCACGTTCTTGAGCACCGGCAGCAGGTGGTCGAGGTTGTGGCCGTCGATCGGGCCGACATAGTAGAAGCCCAATTCCTCGAACAAGGTGCCGCCGGACAGGAAGCCGCGGGCGTATTCCTCGGCGCGCTGCGCGCCTTTCTCGACGAATTTCGGCAACCGCTTGGCGACCTGCTTGCCGATCTCGCGCAGCGAGCGGTAAGTGTTGCTGGAGGTCAGCCGCGACAGATAGGCCGACATCGCGCCGACCGGCGGGGCGATCGACATCTCGTTGTCGTTGAGGATCACGATCAGGCGCGAATCCATGGCGCCGGCATTGTTCATGGCCTCGTAGGCCATGCCAGCCGACATCGCCCCGTCACCGATCACCGCGATCACATTGTTGTTGCCGCCGGCGAGGTCGCGCGCCACGGCCATTCCGAGGCCGGCCGAAATCGAGGTCGAGGAATGCGCCGCGCCGAACGGGTCGTATTCGCTCTCCGCGCGCTTGGTGAACCCGGACAGGCCGCCGCCGGTGCGCAGGGTGCGGATGCGGTCGCGCCGCTCGGTGAGAATCTTGTGGGGATAGGCCTGATGGCCGACATCCCAAATGACGCGGTCCGCCGGCGTATTAAAGACATGATGTATGGCGACGGTCAGCTCCACCACGCCAAGACCAGAACCGAGATGGCCGCCAGTGACCGCAACCGCGTTGATCGTCTCAGCGCGCACTTCCGCCGCAACCTGCGGCAGATCGCTTTCCCTCAGCTTGCGGAGATCGGCGGGCGACTTGATTGCGTCCAGCAATGGGGTCGATGAGGTCATAACCAAGGCTTCCAATGCAGAATAGAACAAGACAAGAACGTTTTGCAGTGTAGCATTATTGCAGCTATGCAGCAGCAGTTCCGAACAAATGCTGAGTTAATGCCACTATCGTGTGACTTAAGGGCACCGTTTGAGGCATCAGTGAGTTCACCCTGCCTCCGGGGACAACAACCCCAATCCCGAGCTGACCGCAAGAAATAGAAAGAAAACCTGTGCTGACAAGGATCATTGTCTCCATTGTTCGTTTTTGCACGCGCCATGCATGGCTGGTGCTCCTGGTAGGCGTGGCTCTCGCGGCGGCGGCAGGCTTCTATTCTCACAAGAATTTCGCCATCAATACCGATGTCGCCACCCTGATTTCTCCCGATCTGGACTGGCGTAAGCGTGAAATTGCGTTCGAGAAAGCCTTTCCAGGTCGAAATGACACCATTTTGGCCGTTGTCGAGGCTCCGACGCCGGAACTCGCCCGATCGGCGGCCGCGGCTCTTGAGAGTAAGTTGCTGCCACAGACTGATAAGTTCATTTGGGTGCGGCGGCCGGACGCCGGACCGTTCTTCGACACTCACGGACTTTTGTTCCTGCCGACCGCGGAAGTCGCCCAGCAGACCGGCCAACTGGCCTCGGCCGCTCCTCTGTTCGATATCCTGATGGACGATCCTTCCATCCGGGGGCTCACCGGCGTTCTGGAATTCGGCCTCGCCGGTGTCCAGCGCGGTCAGTACACCCGGGACGCCCTGGCGCGGCCGCTGAATCTGGTGGCGGAGACCGTGGATAAGGTCATGGCCAACCAGCCGGCGGCGTTCTCATGGCGGGAACTGGCCAGCAACGAGCCGCTCACTCCGGCCGACCGCCGGGCGCTGATCCTGATTCGGCCGGTCCTCGATTTCCAGGCCCTCGAGCCGGGCGGCGCGGCCACCGACGCGATCCGCAAGGCGGCGCAGGATCTCAACCTCTCCGGCGACTACAGCGCGCGGGTGCGCCTCACCGGACCGGTTCCCATCGCCAACGAGGAGTTCGCCACGGTTCAGGAAGGGGCCGTGGTCAACGGCATCGGCACGGTGCTCATCGTGCTGTTCATCCTGTGGTGCGCGCTGAAATCGCCGAAGATCATCGTTGCGGTGTTCGGCACCCTGGTGATCGGCCTGTCGATTACCACCGCCGTCGGTCTGATGATGGTCGGCGCGCTCAACCTGATCTCGATCGCGTTTTTCGTGCTGTTCGTCGGCCTCGGGGTGGACTTCGGCATTCAGTACAGCGTGCGCTACCGCGCGGAGCGCCATGCCAACGACAACCTGCGCCTTGCGCTGGAAAAGGCCGGGGAATATTCCGCCGTGCCGCTGACCCTGGCTGCGGTGGCGACTGCGGCCGGTTTCCTGTCGTTCCTGCCCACCGATTACCGCGGCGTCTCCGAACTGGGCCAGATCGCTGGCGCCGGCATGGTCATCGCCTTCCTCGCCGCGATCACCGTTCTGCCGGCGCTGCTCAGCCTGCTCAATCCGCCCGGCGAGGCGGAGCCGCTCGGCTTCGCGTTCCTCGCCCCGGTCGATGATTTCCTGGAGCGGCACCGCGTCGGCGTGGTGGTCGCGACACTGGGCGTCGCGGTTCTCGGCCTGCCGCTGCTGTATTTCCTGCATTTCGATTTCAACCCGATCAATCTGCGCAGCCCCAAGGTCGAATCGATCGCGACCTATCTCGACCTGCGCAAGGATCCGAACACCGGCACCAATGCGGTGGAAGTGCTGACGCCGTCGGTGGCGGCGGCGAGCGAGGCGGCGAAGCGCCTGGCGAAGCTGCCGGAGGTGTCGCGCACGATCTCGCTTGAGACCTTCATTCCGGACGATCAGCCGGCGAAGCTCGCGCTGATCGGCAAGGCGGCGGCGGAGCTGAACCCGATCCTCAACGAGACCAAGCCCGGCGCTGCGCCGACCGATGCGGAGAACGTCGAGGCGCTGAAGGGATCGGCGGGCAGCCTGCGCAAGCTCGCGGGCGACGACAAGGGGCCGGGCGCGGTGGCGGCGCGGCGGCTTGCCGATGCGCTGACCAAGCTTGCGCAAGGCGACAAGGCCCTGCGCGACAAGGCCGAAGCGGTTTTCATCCGGCCGCTGCATGTCGCTCTCGATCAGGTGCGCGACCTGCTCAAGGCGCAGCCGGTCAGCATCAAGACCCTGCCTCCCGACATTCTGAGCGACTGGGTCACGGCCGACGGCCGCAGCCGCGTCGAGGCGCAGCCCAAGGGCGACCCCAACGACAACGACACCCTGCGCGCTTTCGCGGCGGCGGTGTTGAAGGTCGAGCCGAACGCCATCGGCGGCCCGATCTCGATTCTGAAATCGGGCGACACGATTGTCCGGGCCTTCATCCATGCCGGGCTGTGGGCGCTATTGTCGATTGCGATCCTGCTGTGGATCGTGCTGCGGCGGATCGGCGACGTCCTGCTGACGCTGGTGCCGCTCATTCTCGCCGGCGTGGTCACCCTCGAAATCTGCGTCCTCATCGGCCTGCCGATGAATTTCGCCAACATCATCGCGCTGCCGCTGTTGCTCGGCATCGGCGTGGCGTTCAAGATTTACTATGTGACGGCGTGGCGAAACGGGCAGACCAACCTGCTGCAATCCAGCCTGACCCGGGCGATCTTCTACAGCGCACTGACGACCGCGACGGCGTTCGGCAGCCTGTGGCTGTCGAGCCATCCCGGAACGTCGAGCATGGGCAAGCTGCTGGCGCTGTCGCTGGTGACGACGCTGGCGGCGGCGGTGCTGTTTCAGCCCGCGCTAATGGGTCGTCCCCGCGATCTCGGGGAGTAAGCAGATATCGCCAATCGCCGAATCAGCAGGGTGAACGGCGGCGGCGCCCTTGGTGGCGCCACCCTTGGCTGTGGGCGCGGCGCCGGTCTTCGGCGTGCCGCCCGGGGTTGCGGGCCGTGCCGCCGTTTTCGGAGCGCCCGTCATGCCCGTTGCGCCGGCCTTGGCCCCGCCGGGGGCGGGAGCAGGGGTGCCGGGGGTGGCTTCAGCGACGCGGCTCCAGGTCTGGCCGCCGCACAGGGGCCACACCAGACAGCCTTCCACGCGCAGCGCGTTCGGCGCTTCCATCCGCAGCGATCCGGCGTAGGTCTTGCCGTTTTCGGCGTTGTAGATCTTGCCTTCCCACTTGCCAGCGTCCTTGGTGGACCGCTTCATATTGAGCAGGACCGGGATGCCGAGGGTCGGGCGGTTGCGCTTGGCTTTGTCCGGATTGTTGCTATCCACGCCGCCGGGAATGGATTCCGAGGCGATCACGCCCCAAAGTCGGGAATCACAATCGACGATTCGGATCGTGGCCTTGCCGTCCTCGTCTTGCCATTCGCCAAGCGGGTCGGCGGCATGGGCCGTCCCCATAGCGGCAAGGAACAACATTCCACTCAAGGCTATTTTCCGCATGAATCCTCACGTGCGCTGCAACCGGCTTAAATCATGGATCGCGTCGTGGTTCCAGAAACCGACAAAACGACGCATACACGATTTTCGGTTGACGAGGTGCCCAGCTTACGAAGTATGAATGACACCATGCCGTCAAATCTAGACATTTCAGAGATGTTCGCCGACCGTCAATTCCAGCGTGGCGCTCTGCATACCCGCTATCTCAACGAACAGCTGGTCCGGGTTCTCAAGACCATCGGTTACGACGTCGGATTCCAGCGCGGGGAGGGACAGTATCTCTATGACCGCGACAACGTCCGCTACCTCGATCTGCTGAGCGGCTTCGGGGTCTTCGCCCTCGGCCGCAACCATCCGACCGTCAAGAACGCTCTCAAGAGCGTGCTCGACAGCGATCTGCCCAATCTCGTCCAGCTCGACCTGTCCACCCTTGCCGGGATTCTGGCCGAGCGGCTGATCGCGCAGGTGCCTTATCTGGACAAGGTCTTTTTTGCGAATTCAGGGACGGAATGTGTCGAAGCTGCGATCAAGTTCGCGCGCGGCGCCACCGGCCGCACCGGGATCGTCTATTGCGACCATGCCTATCATGGCCTGTCCTACGGCTCGCTGTCGCTGACCGGCGACCGGAATTTCCGCGACGGGTTCGGGCCACTGCTGCCGGACTGCGCCTCGATTCCCCATAACGATCTTGCCGCCCTGGAAAAGGCGCTGGCGTCGCGGCAGGTCGCCGCCTTCATCGTCGAACCGATCCAGGGAAAGGGCGTCAACCTGCCGGACGACGGCTATCTGGCCGGCGCCGCCGCGTTGTGCCGCCGCTATGGCACGCTGTTCGTCGCCGATGAAATCCAGACCGGCCTGGGGCGGACCGGCCGCTTCCTCGCCGTCGAGCACTGGAATGTCGAGCCTGACATGGTGCTGCTGTCGAAAGCGCTGTCCGGCGGCCACGTCCCGGTGGGCGCGGTGCTGATGCGCAAGGCGATCTTCGAGAAGATTTTCGATCGCATGGACCGCGCGGTGGTGCACGGCTCGACCTTCGCCAAGAACGATCTGGCGATGGCGGCGGGCATCGCGACGCTGGAAGTCCTCAAGCAGGAAAAGGTGATCGAGAACGCGGCCGCCCGCGGCGCGGAGCTTCTCGCCGCACTGTCCGCCATGGTGCCGCGCTATGAGCTTCTCAAGAATGTCCGCGGCAAGGGCCTGATGATCGGCGTCGAGTTCGGTCCGCCGAAATCGCTGACGCTGAAGGCGTCATGGAGCGTGCTGGAGACCGCGAGCAAGGGGCTGTTCTGCCAGCTCATCACCATCCCGCTGTTCAAGGATCACAAGATCCTGAGCCAGGTGTCGGGTCACGCCAGCCACACCATCAAGCTGCTGCCGTCCCTCACCATCACGCAGGCCGACTGCAACTGGATCACCACCGCCTTCGACAAGGTGATCGACAGCAGCCACCGGGTCCCGGGGGCGATCTGGTCGCTTGGCAAGACGCTGGTGGACAACGCCGCGCGCAAATCGGCCTGACTTTCAAAGCCGGACCGAATCTAGAACAGGTTTCGTTTGGGCGGATCAGGAACTCGTCATCCCCGGCTTTGTGCCGGATATCCGCGTCTTGCCGGGCATCCACGTCTTTGAAGCTTCAACGAAGTAGGACGTGGATGGCCGGAACCATCGGCGAACGGAAGCGACGCCGTTCTTCGAACGGCTATTGCGCCAGTCATGACGGATTGATGTGTTCGTCAAAACACACGGCTCATCCCGGCGTAGAGCCGAGCCCGGCGCGCTTGCGCGCCGGAGCGGCACGGCGATGATCGCGTTACTGGCCGTGGCTGACCAGGACGGCGTTGCACTTTTTGCTGATCTTGGCGCGGTGCTGCTTCAGGCAGGCGAGCACCGTCAGGTCGCCATCGTTCATCACGGCGCGACAATGGCGCGAAACGTCTGGAGCGCAGGCTTTCTGCTCGTCGACGGTGCCGCCGCGCTGCGGATTTTGAGCGAATGCGCCCGCGGTCGAGGTCACGAGAACGGTGGCGACAAGCAGTGATCTGATCATTGTGGTCCTTTGCGAGGTCAGTCGTTCGATTGACCGGACTATAGGTGCGCGCTGTCAAATTGCCAGAGCGAAGCCGGCGTCATCGCGGCAGGATCGCCCGCTATTTTGCCGGGTGTGACGTCAACGCATGATGCCGCGCATTGTCGCCCCGATGGTGCTCGGGTTCCGCCACAATTCGATGTGCGGAGCCTTCATCCGTTAGATCACGCCGACGCCTCGGTCGCGACTGACGCGCTTCGGCGCACCATCGTCAGCGCCATCAGCACGGTCGGAACCAGGATCGCGACGCCGAGGGTGGTAATCTGCCACTGCGACAGCGGCATGATCCCGCCGCCGGGGGTGGCGATGACGAACCCGCCAATCACCAGCAGAATGCGCAGTGGCCATTCCAGCGCACCGGCACGCCGCAGGTCGCCGACGAAGGCCTGATAGCCCTGAATGCCGCCGCAGATGAACAGTGTGCCGATGCCGGCGAGTGACATCAGGCCGAGCGCGGCGAGATAAGGCGCGTCGCCCTGCAGCACGAGGGCCGGATTGAGAACGAAGAAGAATGGGATGAAGTAGATGATGCTGCCCACCCACATCGATTCCCATCCGGTCTTCATTGCCGGCGAGCCGGCAATGCCGGCTGCGGCGAACGAGGCGATCGCCACCGGCGGCGTGATCGACGACAGCATGCCCCAGTAGAAGATGAACATGTGCACGGCCATCCGGTTGAGGCCGACCTTCTCCAGCGCCGGCGCCACCAGAATGGCGAGGAAGATGTAGCAGGCTGTGGTCGTCAGCCCGAGGCCGAGAATCAGGCTGGTGAAGGCGCACATTCCGAGCAGCAGGAAGGCGTTTTCGCCGGCGATGGTCAGGAGGTCGTTGGCGAGGCTGGAGATCACGCCCGTCATCGAGAACGCGCCGATCAGCAGGCCGCAACCGGCAAGGATGCCGACCAGTTCGACAAAGGTGCGGCCGTTGACTTCGAGAAACTTGGCGATGGTGGCGGCCGTCCAGCGCGTGTCTTTCGAGAACAACTGGTTGAGTATCAGGAGCAGCACCGTGGCGTAGAACGGCGCATGGCTCTCGCGCTTGAAGTACAGCAGCATGATGACCAGGAGCGCGATCACGAAGATGTAGTACCAGCCGTCCCTGATCGTGTCGGCGACCTTCGGAAGCTCGGAGCGCGGTATGCCGAGCAGCTTGTGCCGCGCGGCATAGGCATCCACCTGCATGAACAGGCCGAGATAATACAGCGCCGCCGGAATGATCGCGGCCAGCGCCACGTCGGCGTAGCTGACGTTGAGGAACTGGGCGATCACGAATGCGGTCGCGCCCATCACTGGCGGCGCCAGCACCGCGCCGGTGGAGGCGCAGGCTTCGATGGCGGCGGCGTAGGAGGCGCGGAAGCCGCTCTTCTTCATGACCGGGATGGTCATGGTGCCGGCGGTCAGCACGTTGGAGATGATCGATCCCGACATCATGCCGAGCAGGCCGCTGGCGAAGATGCAGACCTTGGCCGCGCCGCCGCGGAACGTGCCGCACAGCGCGAAAGCGATATTGATGAAGAACTTGCCGGCCCCGGTCATCATCAGCGCGGTGCCGAACACCAGAAAGCCGATCACCGTGTCGGCGAAGGCCTGGATCGGGATGCCGAGCAGGCTCTCCCCGGACAGCACGTGATAGGCGGTGGCCTGTTCGAGGGTGGACTGCGTGCCGCGGAACGGCCCGAGCCAGCTCCATTCGGCAAACAGCGGATAGACGGTGAAGGGGAACACGCAGAGCAGCAGGCTCCACCCGCCGGTGCGGCGCAGAGCCTCCATCAGCACCGCCCACATCACGAGGCCGCCCGCGATCACCGGCGTCGGTGCGCCGGCGAATTCCCAGCCGAGCGCGGCGGCCTGGCGGATGTTCATCATCAGCCAGATCGCCGAGGCGAAGGTCGCGACGAACAGGACGATGTCGTACCAGGGAAAACGGTCGAGCGGTGCGGTCTCCGATCCCGGAAAGATCAGGAAGGTGAACGGCAGCATCAGGGCGATGAGGAGATAGAAGTATTCGGTGTTGAGCTGGGTGTATTCGACGAAGAACCGCAGTGCGAACTGCTGGTTGATGCACAGAAGAATGGTCGCCGCCGTGGCGACGATCAGCGCCCAGCGCCACGGTCCGCGCAGGTTTCGCACGCGGGTGACCTCGGCCTCCTGCAGGCCGCCGACGCCGGCGTGCGGGTCATCGAACACGACCTTTTTTTCGGCGGCCTCGATGGTGTCGGCGGTGACGGCCATTGCCGGAGCGTCATGGTTGCCGGGAGAGGATGACATGCAGGACTCCGGGGCGTGCGAGATTGAGGGTGAGCGTTGGACGGGATCGTCCGGTCCGTCCCGATCAGGCTGGATCGACGATGCCAGCATTGCGGGCGATATCCGGATCGACGCTTCGCGCCGACCCGCTGGCTCGCAATGACGTCGCCGTCCGGTCGATCAGTCCTCGAAGCCGTTCGGGATGCTCGCCTTGGCGAGCGCTGCCTTGCGCGCGGCCATCCAGCCGGCCAGGAACTTGTCGGACTCGGCCGCCGGGCCGCTGCCGTTGTAGGCTTTCCAGGCGTCCGCCAGCACCGCCTGCCGCTTGAGCAGGGCGTTGTTGTGGGCTTCGTCGGCGTCGGTCCAATGGCCGGCTTCCTTAAACGCCTTCACCGCGCCGAGATGGAATGGAATCACCCACTGCATGGTCTGGAGCTTGAGCGCCAGGCCGGACGCACCCGGCGCGGAATCCTTGAAAGCATCGTAGCCCGTGATCATCGCCTTGGTGATGGAATAAATCTGATCGATGGGCTGCGTGCCGTAAACGGTCGCGATCGGGTAGGGATAGGTGGCGAGTTGCAGCGGGCTCGCGGGAGAGATGGTCGCGCCGCAGGTGGCCTTGTGCGGATTGAAGAACGCGCCGACTTTCTTCACGCGCTCCCAGGCCGCCTTGTCGTCGGGCGGCAACTGGGGCCAGACGATGCCGCGCGGCGAGCTTTCCAGTTCCTTCGCCGGTCCGGTCACGGTGGAGCCGAACGCGCCGTCGGCGTCGTTGTTGATGAGGCCCTTCCACATCGCGCCGTAGCTGGCGAATTCGACGATCTTGACGTCCTTCTGCGTCAGGCCGCCATAGGCGATGATGGAGAGCGCATTCTGGTTCAGCGCCGGTGAACCGACCACGAAGCCGAGCCGCTTGCCGCGGAAATCCTTCCACTCTTTGACGCCGGAATCGGCGGCGACGCCGACCGCCATGCCGTTGCAGTCGATCGTGGACAGGGTCATCTGCAATGCCTGCGGCCCCCATTCCTTGGCGCCGAACTCGAACGTGCCTTCCTGTGCGAAGTAGGCCCCCGTTCCCATCCATGCCAGCACCGCACGGCCGGCGCGCAGCGGCGCGAGGCGCGCGACGTCGTTGCCCGCCGGCAGCACGCGAACGTCCGAGCCGAACTTGTCCTTCATCATCTTGCCGACGCCGACGGCAATGTTGAATCCTGACGAACCGGTGTCGTAGGCGGTGAACGTCATGGTTGGTGGCAGCTTGATGTCCTGCGCCCGCGCGGACGGCATCGCGACGGCGGCCCCGGCAACGATCATGGCGGCAACGGTGGTGATATGGCGCGTCATGCAGAAGTCTCCCCAGCTTCCCTGTTTTTGTCCTTGGTGCTTTTCGCGGTGCGAAATGCTTTTTTTATGCATTGGATCATGTCACCGCGCGGGCAGCAGTGCAACGCCCGCGAGCCAATCATCGGACAATAGACCGCTTGTCGAAAAACGTTTCGCCGGGTGGTCATGCCGCCCTGCATTCCCTGCGCGTGGCTTGTTGTTGTGAGGACGGATCGCCCGGAGTAGCTTGCGTCTCAAGAAGAAAATGAATCCGGTGCGGCAACGACAATGACGCACGCGCTGCGCTGTAAGGAGATCTGAATGACCTGGAAGCCTGAACTCGAAGAACTCGCGCGCCGTGAGGCCTTTGCGCGCGAAATGGGAGGGCCCGACAAGGTCAAGCGGCAGCACGATCAGGGTCGCCTCACTGTGCGCGAGCGAATCGACAAGCTGCTCGATCCGAAAACCTTCCACGAGATCGGCGCGATTTCCGGCATGGGCGAATATGCCGAGAGCGGCGAGCTGATCAACGTCACGCCGGCGAACTGCGTGTTCGGCCGCGGCAAGCTCGACAATCGCCCGGTCGTCGTGGTCGGCGACGATTTCACCGTGCGCGGCGGCTCGGCCGATGCGTCGATCTGGGCGAAGCCGATGATGGCGGAGCAGATGGCGCATGATTTCCGCCTGCCGATCATCCGCGTCATCGAAGGCTCCGGCGGCGGTGGCTCGGTGAAGACCATCGAGACAAAGGGCGCGGCCAATCTGCCCGGCGGCATCGGCGGCACCGAATGGTACTGGTACACGACGGCGAACATGGCGCAGGTGCCGGTGGTCGGCCTCGGGCTCGGATCGGTGGCGGGCCTCGGCGCGGCGCGCTTGGCCGCCTGCCATTATTCCGTGATGACCAAATCGTCGGCGATGTTCGTCGCCGGGCCGCCGGTGGTGGCGCGCCTCGGTCAGGCGCTGGACAAGCAGGATCTCGGCGGCTGGCAGATCCAGACCAAGGCTGGCGGTGTCGATCATGCGGTTGCGACTGAGGAGGAGGCGTTCGCCTGCGCGCGCCGGTTCCTGTCCTATCTGCCGCCCTCGGTGTATGAATTGCCGCCGACGGCGACCTGTCACGACGATCCCGCCCGCGCGGACGCGACGCTGCTGCACGCCGTGCCGCGCGACCGCAAGCAGGTCTACAAGATGCGCCCGATCATCGAGAAGGTGGTCGATCGCGGCTCGTTCTTCGAGATGGGCCAGAATTTCGGCCGCGCGATCATCACCGGGCTGGCACGGCTCGAAGGGCGGGCGGTGCTGGTGCTGGCGAGCGATCCGTTCATCTACGGCGGATCGTGGGCCGCCGACACCTGCCAGAAGGTGGTGCGCGCCGTCGATCTCGCCGAGACCTTCCACCTGCCGGTGGTCTACCTGATGGATTGTCCCGGTTTCGCGGTCGGACTCGACGCCGAGAAGACGGCAACCATCCGCCACGGCGTGCGTGCGATGGCGGCGGTCAACCAGAGCACTGTGCCGTGGTGCACGGTCATCATCCGTAACTCGTTCGGTGTCGCCGGCGTGGTGCATCAGCCGGCGGGGCGGTTCTCGCTGCGCTACGCGTGGCCGTCGGCCTATTGGGGCTCGCTGCCGCTGGAGGGCGGCATCGAGGCCGCCTACCGCGCCGAGATCGACGCCGCCGACGATCCCAAGGCGAAGCTCGTCGAGATCGAGGAACGTCTCAACAAGCTGCGCTCGCCGTTCCGCTCGGCGGAGAAGTTCTGGGTCGAGGAGATCATCGATCCGCGCAAGACCCGGTCGCTGCTGTGCGAGTTCGCGCGCCTCGCCGAGCCGCTGCGCACGCCCGGCGTGGCCAAGATGGCGATCAGGCCGTAGAGGCGGGGGGCGTTGTTCACCCCATCGTCATGGCCGGGTCAAGCCCGGCGATGACATGTAGCGAAACCACGTTGTGGTCCCCGTCCTACCGCCCGTCTTCCACGATCATTGCCGCGCCTTTTTCCGCGATCATCGCGGTCGGCGTGTTGGTGTTGCCGGAGGTGATGGTCGGCATCACCGAAGCGTCGACCACGCGCAGCCCCGTGATGCCGTGAAAGCGCAGGCGCTCGTCCACCACCGCCATCGGATCGCTGGCGAGCCCCATCTTCGCGGTGCCGACCGGATGGAAGATGGTGGTGCCGATGTCGCCCGCCGCTTTCGCCAGCGAAGCGTCGTCATCGCCCACGGTGGGGCCGGGCAGGTATTCCTGCGGATGGAATTTCGCCAGCACAGGCTGCGCCATGATGCGGCGGGTGACGCGGATGGCGTCGGCGGCGACCTGGCGGTCTTCCGGCGTCGCGAGATAGTTCGGCGCGATGGAGGGTGACTGCTCCGGCGCGCTCGCGGTGATGCGGATGGTGCCGCGCGAGGTCGGACGCAGGTTGCAGGCGGCGATGGTGATCGCCGGAAAGCGGTGCAGCGGCTCGCCGAACTTGTCCAGCGACAGCGGCTGGACGTGGAACTGGATGTTGGCGCGCTCCTGATGCGGGTCGGAGCGGGTGAAGATGCCGAGCTGCGACGGCGCCATGGTCAGCGGCCCGCGCCGTCGGAACAGGTAGTCGACGCCCATCCAGCCGCGCCGGAACAGGTTGTAATAGGTCTCGTTCAGGGTGCGGACGCCTTCCACCGTGTAGATGGCGCGCTGTTGCAGATGATCCTGCAGGTTGCGGCCGACGCCCTGGCGGTCGAGCACTGTGTCGATGCCGAGCGGTGCCAGCCATTCGCGCGGGCCGATGCCGGAGCGGTGCAGCACCTGGGTCGATCCGACCGAGCCCGAGCACAGGATCACCTCGCCCCTGGCGCGCGCCTCCAGCGTCTCGCCGTTGCGGCTGAAGCGCACGCCGACGGCGCGGCCGTTCTCGACGATCAACTTGTCCACCAGCACGGTGGTCTCGAGCCGCAGGTTGGGACGCGACAGCGCCGGCTTGAGGAAGCCGCGTGCCGACGACCAGCGCCGTCCGCGCTTCTGGTTGACGTGGAAATAGCCGATGCCTTCGTTGTCGCCGGTGTTGAAGTCGGAGACCTTGCGGATTCCCATCTGGTGCGCGGCCTCGCCGACGGCGTCCAGCACCTGCCACGACAGCCGCGGCTCCTCGATCCGCCAGCCGCCGCCGGCGCCGTGCAGTTCGGTATTGCCGAGGAAGTGGTCCTCGAGCCGCCTGAAGGCGGGCAGAACGTCGCTCCAGCCCCAGCCGGTGAGGCCGAGCTGCCGCCAGTGGTCGTAATCCGCTGCCTGTCCGCGCATCGAGATCATGGCATTGATCGCGGAGCTGCCGCCGATCACCTTGCCGCGCGGATAGGCCAGCGCGCGCCCGTTCAGGCCGGCTTCGGGCTCTGTCTTGAACATCCAGTCTGAGCGCGGATTGCCGATAGCGAACAGATAGCCGACCGGAATATGAAACCAGATCCAGTTGTCGTTGCCGCCAGCCTCCAGAATCAGCACGCGCTTGCGGCTGTCGGCGGAGAGGCGGTTGGCGACGATGCATCCGGCCGTGCCTGCGCCCACCACGATGTAATCGAAATCGCCCTCGATCTGCTTTGGCATGTCCGTCCCGCGTGTTCTTGGTTCGCTGTGCTGGCCTTTTATGAGCCCGGCCGGGGGCGGCTGTATAGTCCGAATAGGTGCAACCGGCGTTTGCGTGGATGTTGGGTCCAACGTGCGGCCGTGCTAGCCTTTCGCAACCGCATCTGTCGTGAGGTTTTCCCGTGCCGATCATCAATCGTGTCGCCGATCTGCAACCCGAGATCATGGGCTGGCGCCGCGATCTGCACGCCAATCCCGAATTGATGTACGAGGTACACCGCACGGCGGCCTTCGTCGCCGACCATTTGCGCGCGTTCGGCTGCGACGAAGTCGTCACCGGGCTCGGGCGCACCGGCGTGGTCGGCGTCATCAGGGGGCGCAAGCCGGCCCAGGGCGGCGAGGTACAGGCGATCGGCCTGCGCGCCGACATGGACGCGCTGCCGATCGAGGAGGAAACCGGCCTGTCTTACCGCTCCACGATGCCGGGCCAGATGCATGCCTGCGGCCATGACGGCCACACCGCGATGCTGCTCGGCGCCGCGCGCTATCTCGCCGAGACGCGGAATTTCGCCGGCGACGCCGTGATGATCTTCCAGCCTGCGGAGGAGGGCGGCGCGGGCGCGGCGGCGATGATCCGTGACGGCCTGATGGATCGTTTCCGAATCGATCAGGTCTACGGCATGCACAATTCGCCGGGCATGCCGATCGGCACCTTCGCCACGCGCACAGGGCCGACGATGGCCGCGACCGATCACGTCAACATTCAGATCAAGGGACGGGGCAGCCACGCCGCGCAGCCGCACAAGGGCATCGACCCGGTGCTGGTCGGCGCGCAGCTCATCACCGCGCTGCAGGCGATCGTTGCGCGCAGCGTTGATCCGCTGGAGGCCGCGGTGCTTTCGATCTGCGAGTTTCACGCCGGCCACGCCCGCAACGTCATCCCCCAGACGGCGGATCTGCGCGGCACCGTACGCACGCTGACACCCGAGGTGCGCGACCTGATGGAACAGCGCATGCGCGAGGTCGTGACCGGCGTCGCGCATCTGTCCGGCGCGGCCATCACCCTCGATTACGAGCGCAGCTATCCCGTGCTGGTCAATCATCAGGCCGAGACGGATATCGCCCTGCGCATCGCCGGCGAGGTGGCGGGCGACGGCAATGTCAGCCGCGATATTCCTCCGGTGATGGGCGCGGAGGATTTCGCTTACATGCTGGAAGCGCGGCCGGGGGCTTTCATCTTCATCGGAAATGGCGACAGCGCCGGGCTGCATCACCCGTCCTATAATTTCAACGACGACGCCATCATCTATGGCGCATCCTACTGGATCAGGCTGGTGGAGACCCAGCTCGCGGGCTGAAGCCGGCGGCCCCTGTCTTTGCCTCGCGTGGAACGATGTCCGAGGTCTGGTGTTGAGCGGCCGGTGGGGCATCACCATCGATCCGGGAGAACACCATGGCCGCCGTGAAGGACAAAGACCTCAACGACCTGTTCCTTGATACGCTCAAGGATATCTACTTCGCCGAGAAGCATATCCTGAAGGCGTTGCCGAAAATGGCGAAAGCCGCGCAGTCCGGCGAGTTGCGCGCCGCCTTCGAGAAGCACGAGGTGCAGACCGAAGGCCATGTGGAGCGGCTGGAACAGGTTTTCGACCTGATCGACAAGCCAGCGCGCGGCAAGACCTGCGACGCCATCCTCGGCATTCTCGACGAGGGCAAGGAGATCATGACCGAATACCGCGGCACCGAGGCGCTCGATGCCGGGTTGCTGGCGGCGGCGCAGGCAGTCGAGCATTACGAGATGTCGCGCTACGGCACGCTGAAGGCCTGGGCGACCCGGCTCGGCATGAAGGATGCCGCGCGGCTGCTCGACGAGACGCTGCGCGAGGAGCGCAAGACCGACGAAGACCTCACCAAGCTGGCGCTCGGCGGGATCAACGCCGAAGCCATGGCGGCGTAGGCGCCACGTGTGATGGTACCGTCCTGGCCGGTCGTTATCGCCCGGTCATGACGGCGTCGCGTCCCTACGGGCGGCCCAGGCGTTGGGCGATTGACCTACGACTTTGTGAATGCTGATGAAAAAGCGTCCGAAGAGTCTGGTTGACTCGCTCCGGCCTGTTTGCTTCACTAGAACATATCATGAACAAAAAGACTGTCCATCCGCGCTGAAAGGAGGGCGGTCGCGATTTCGGGAGCGGCGCATGAACGGCGCGCGCGTAGACACGCTTGCGAACCTGAGACGGAGCATCGGCCATTTTGAGGGCGGGGTGGACGGGCTGTCGCGGGTGCCGCTCGGTCATGACGGCGCGGACGCGCTGCTGCAGGGCGGCCTCGTGCGCGCGGCTTTGCACGAGGTGTTCGCGGCGGGCGGGCGTCACAGTCCGGCGGCGACGGGTTTTGTCGCGGGGCTCGCGTATCGCCTCGCCGGACGCAGGCCGCTGGTATGGGTGCGGCCGGATTTCGCGGAGCGCGAATGTGGTGCGCTGTGGCCGGGCGGCGTCGGCGAGCTCGGCCTCGATCCGCGCCTGATGGTGACGGTGCGCGCGCCCGATGCCGCCGCCGCGTTGCGCGCGGCTGCCGATGCGCTCGCCTGCGACACCCTCGGCGCGGTGGTGCTGGACGTCTGGGGCGAGGTCCGTGCGCTCGATCTGGTGGCGAGCCGCAGGCTCACGCTCGCCGCGCGCGCCTCCGGCGTCGGCTGTGTCGTTCTGCGCACGGCGGCGATGCCTGCCGCCAGCACGGCGGAGACGCGCTGGCTGGTGCGCGCGGCGCGTTCGTCCTCTGGAGTGGAGGCCTGGGGCGCGCCGCGCTGCGAGGCCGCGCTGGTCCGCAATCGCCACGGCGAGACCGGACGATGGATCATGGAGTGGAGATGTGATGACGGCCTGTTCCGCGACGGCGCGGCGCATTCTCGGCGTGTGGCTGCCGCGCCTGCCGACCGACCGGTGGCGACGTCTGTTGTCGGGGCAGGACGGCGCGCCGGATGACGACCATCCCTGCGTCGTCGTCGGCAGACTGAACAACGCCCTGCAGATCATCGCGCTGAACGACGCGGCGGCGCGGTTCGGCCTCGAGCCCGGCCTGCCGCTGGCCAATGCGCGCGCCATCTGCTCTGAGGTGCGAGTGTTCGATGCTGACGGAGCGGCAGACGCCGCGCTGCTGGAAGCCGTCGCCGACTGGTGCGACCGCTTCACGCCGCTGGTGGCGCTCGATCCGCCCCACGGCCTGCTGCTTGACATCAGCGGCTGCGCGCATCTGTTCGGCGGTGAGGCCGCGATGCTGCGCACGCTCTGCGCGTCGCTGGCGCGGCAGGGCTTCGTGGTCAATGCGGCGATCGCCGGGACCGCGGCCTGCGCGCGCGCCATGACGCGCGCTGTGCGGGGCTGCATAGTGCCCGCCGGCGGCGAGGTGACGGCGGTCGGCCCGCTGCCGGTGTTCGCGCTCGGCGCCGATGACGCCGTCACGCGCGGATTGCGGCGCGCGGGTCTCAAGACCATCGGCGACGTGGCCGCGCGCCCGCCCCATGAAATCACCGCGCGCTTTGGC
>JAFKES010000129.1 GCA_017308495.1 Afipia sp. | reverse complement strand
AGGCCCGGCGCCTCATGGCCGGTGCGCGCGACATATTCTGTATAGCCGCCGCCATACTGGTGAACGCCCTCGGGCGTCAGCTCCAGCACGCGGTTGGACAGCGCCGCGAGAAAATGCCGGTCGTGCGACACGAACAGCATGGTGCCCTCATAGTCTGACAGCGCCGTGATCAGCATGTCCTTGGTGGCCATGTCGAGATGGTTGGTGGGCTCGTCCAGCACCAGGAAGTTCGGCGGATCGAACAGCATCTTGGCCATCACCAGACGGGCCTTCTCGCCGCCCGACAGCACCCGGCACTTCTTCTCGACATCGTCGCCGGAGAAACCGAAGCACCCCGCCAGCGCGCGCAGCGAACCCTGCCCGGCCTGCGGAAAGGAATATTCCAGTTCCTCGAAGATGGTGCGCTCGCCGCCGAGCAGATCCATCGCATGCTGGGCGAAGTAGCCCATCTTGACGCTGCCGCCGACCGTCACCGCGCCGTCGTCCGGCGTGGTGGCGCCCGCCACCAGTTTCAGCAGCGTGGATTTGCCCGCGCCGTTGACGCCCATCACGCACCAGCGCTCGCGGCGGCGGATGGCGAAATCGAGCCCCTCATAGATGGGGCGGCTGCCATAGCCCTTGTGCACGTTCTTCAGGGCGGCCACGTCCTCGCCGGAGCGCGGCGCGGGCTGGAATTCGAAGGCGACGGTCTGGCGGCGGCGCGGCGGCTCGACGCGCTCGATCTTGTCGAGCTTCTTGACCCGGCTCTGCACCTGCGCGGCGTGCGAGGCGCGCGCCTTGAAACGCTCGATGAACTTGATCTCCTTGGCGAGCATCGCCTGCTGGCGCTCGAACTGGGCCTGCTGCTGCTTCTCGCTCAGCGCGCGCTGCTGCTCGTAGAATTCGTAATTGCCGGAATAGGAAGTGAGCGCGCCGCCGTCGATCTCCACCACCTTGGAGACGATGCGGTTCATGAATTCGCGGTCGTGCGAGGTCATCAGCAGCACGCCGTCGTAGTTCTTCAGGAAGGCCTCCAGCCAGATCAGGCTTTCCAGATCGAGATGGTTGCTCGGCTCGTCGAGCAGCATGGCGTCCGGGCGCATCAGCAGGATGCGGGCCAGCGCCACGCGCATCTTCCAGCCGCCGGACAGCGCGCCGACGTCGCCGTCCATCATCTCCTGGCTGAAACTGAGGCCGGCGAGCACTTCCCGCGCGCGGCCTTCGAGGGCGTAGCCGTCGAGTTCCTCGAAACGGGCCTGCACCTCGCCGTAGCGCGCGATGATCGTTTCCATGTCGTGGGCCTGATCGGGATCGGCCATCGCCGTCTCAAGCTCTTTCAGTTCGGCCGCGACCGCGCTGACCGGGCCCGCGCCGTCCATCACCTCGGCGACGGCGCTGCGACCGGACATGTCGCCGACATCCTGGCTGAAATAGCCGATGGTCACGCCACGATCGACCGCGACCTGGCCCTCGTCGGGTAGGTCCTGCCCGGTGATCATCCGGAACAGCGTGGTCTTGCCGGCGCCGTTGGGACCGACAAGGCCGACCTTCTCGCCCTTCTGGAGCGCCGCCGACGCCTCGATGAAAAGAATCTGGTGGCCGTTCTGCTTGCTGATGTTGTCGATACGAATCATGGAACGCGAAAACCCGAACTGGTTGCGGCCGCCTTATGCCACAGGATGCGCCGCATGGAAGGGCCTTCCGGGTCGCAGGCGCGTTTCTGTCACACCGCCAGCATCATCACCAGAGCGGTGCTCATCGCCAGCAGCAGCAGCAGCGACAGGGTGACGGCGGCGGTGACCCGGCCGCCGACATGCGACAGGATGCGCACATCGACACCCAGCCCCAGCGCCGCCATCGATACCACCGTCAGCACGCCAGCGACCCGCGAGATCGGCATGACCACCATGTCGGGGATGAGGTGCAGCGAACGCAGCGTCGCCAGACCGAGAAAGCCGATGATGAACCAGGGCACCAGTCTGAACAGGCCGATCTTCCGGACAGCGGCGGTGCCGGCGGCGCCATTCAGGCGCGGCGCATAGAGCGACAATCCGACCACCAGCGGGCCGAGCATCAGCACCCGGACCAGCTTGACCAGCGTGCCGATCTGCGTGCTGACCAGCCCGGCCGGTACGGTGGCGGCGAGCACCTGCGGGACCGCATAGACCGTCAGCCCCGCCAGAATACCGTATTGCGTCGCCGTCAGTTGCAGCAGCGGAATCAGCAGCGGCAGCCCGAGCACCATCAGCACGCCGAGCAGCGCCGTGAAGGAAATGGAGGAGGCGATATCGTCGCCATTGGCGCCGATCACCGGCGCGACCGCGGCGATGGCGGAATTGCCGCAGATCGAATTGCCGCTGGCGACGAGGATCGACAGCTTGGTCGACAGCCCGAGCAGTTTGCCGAGGCCGAACGTCACGCCCAGCGAGACGACGACGGTGGCGACGATCGCGCCCATCAGCACCGCGCCGGACGCGGCCAGCGCGGCGAAGCTGATCGAGGCACCAAGCAGCATGACCGCGACTTCGAGAAGCTGCTTGGCGCTGAACGCGATGCCGGCCTGCAGGCGCGGCGACGGCGTCCACACCGAGCGGATCGCCATCCCGATAAGAATGGCGATCACCAGCGCCTCGACATAGGGATGCGCGAACTGGCTTTCCTCGACGTGCTGGATCGCCATCGCAACCAGTGTCACGGCGACGCACAGCATCACCCCAGGCACGAGGCCCGCCCATGACCTCAAGGCGGACGCACCTCGCCGCGACGTCGTTTCGCTGTTGCCGTTGTCAGGCTGATTGTTATTCGACGGCACCGGTCGCCTCGCTGATGGAGGACAACCAGTGCGTCAAAACCTCAATTCGTAGAAATATATTTTATATCTAGGCGAATGAGAAAAAGTTATGCGGCCAGCCGGCACATGGCCACGGTCATCGTCGCGACATCCGTGTCCCGCGGCGCGCGGCCCTCAGGCGAAGGCAAGAAGCCTGTGCAGGAACGCGATGGCCCGTGCGAAGCCGTCGAAGATTCCGGGCTCGAAATAGATCCCGCGCGCGACGATGATCGTCACCGCCAGCCCCCAGAACAGCCCTATCCCGCCGCGCCTCAGCCATCGCGAGGCGCACGTCCGCGATCCGGCCTCGGCCGAGGCTTGCACGATCTCGCCGAAGGGCTCGAATTTGGTCTGGTCCATCGCGACGTTCCGTCCGCGCGTTGCCGGCATGAACGAAGTATGGCGCAATGGGCGGGCTTTCTGAATTCCTTATTGCGCACCGGATCGGGGCGTTCGTTCCATCGAGGCCTTCCCCTGAGAGAACAAACGCCCCCGGTATCGGCCCGCGCCGTATAACGGCTCGATTTTGGTCCGCATTTTTCCACCTGTCATTGGCGGCGCCGATATGACAACCTATCGGACCAGCTTCGCAACACGAGCGCCGGCGGCGCAGGCGCAACGCACGCTCACGATCGATCCTCGATGTCTCTCAATCTGCACCTTCTGCGGCTGTTCGCGACGGTCGTGCAAACCGGAAGCTTCTCGCGCGCGGCCGAGACGCTGCACATCAGCCAGCCCGCGATCTCGAAGGGAATCCGCGAATTCGAACTCCAGGTCGGATGCCGCCTGCTCGACCGGACATCGAAAGGCGTGACACCGACGCGCGAAGGCCAGGCGCTCGCGCTCCACGCCACCCGGCTGTTCGCGGCCGAGCGCGCGGCGGAGGAGGAATTGCTGTCGCTGCGCAACCTCGAAACCGGATCGCTGCGCATCGGGGCGAGCACGACCATCGCGACCTACATGATCGCCGAACCGCTCGGTCTGTTTCACGCGGCCTATCCCGGCATCGAACTGCATCTCGTCAGCGCCAACACCCGCGACATTGCCGATCTCATGATCGCGCATGACATCGATGTCGCGCTCGTCGAGGGACCGGTCGACAGCGCCGAACTGATCGGCGCGCCATGGCGCACCGACGCGATGAGCCTGATCGCCGCTCCCGCCCACCCGTTCGCGCAGGCAACGGCGCCGATCGATCCGAAGGCGATCGAGAATGAAATCCTGATCGTGCGCGAACCGGGCTCGGGATCGCGCGAGGTGGTGGCGCAGGCGCTTTCGGCCAGCGGCGTGACGCCGCGCCGGACTCTGGAAATCGGCAGCACCGAAGCGATCAAGGAAGCCGTGGCCTACGGCGTCGGCGTGTCCATCGTCTCGACGGCGACCATCAACGATCAGCTCCGGCTCGACCGTCTGAGGACGGTGGCGATGAAGAACCTGTCGCTGTCGCGGCCGCTGTGGCAACTCAAGGCGCCCGACCGCATCGACCTTCCCGCCGCCCACGCCTTCGAGCGCATCATCCGCACCGAGCCCGGGCTGCGACAGCCGTCATCCTCGTGACAGCCGTCATCCTGATGGCCATGGATATCGGGGGGTGCTGCAAAGGAGCGTGGTGCCGCCTATAGGATTCGAACCTACGACCCCATCATTACGAATGATGTGCTCTACCAGCTGAGCTAAGGCGGCGAAACGCGGAAAATCCGTGTCCGCACCTGATACTGGCCGCCGCCCCGCTTTGCAACATCGGCAGCGCGCGAATGATGCTTTTCCGGCCCGGCGCCAACACTGGCCGATGCCGGGCACCCCGCCTAATTAACTGACAAGACGGGACAAAAAGCCCTTCCAGCCGCCGGGCTGGACATCGACCGGCCGTTCCGGATCGTCAAAACCGCGCTCCGAGCCGTCGTCGGCGACGCCGGGATCGTCCGGCGCGCGCAGGATGGGAATCACCGGCGCGGCGCGCGCGGCCTCAGCGCCGGCGATCTCGCGTCGCGGCCGGAACAGCGGCGGCGCGACCTCGGGCGCGGCCACAGCCGGCGACGACGATGCGGCCGCAGCCGGCGCCTCCTCTTCCGGCTCGGACTCCTCCTCCGGTTCCATCATCTTCTCTGTCGCCGCAGGCGTGTCGTCCTGCGCCGCCGCGGCGGGCGGTGGCAGTTCGGCCGGCACGGTGGCGATCTCCGGCAGCGGCAATCCCGGCTCATCGACCGGGAGAGGCTCCAGCACCGGCGCGGTGTCCGAGGGCAGCGACGCCACCGGCGTCAGCCAGCGGAATGCATCGATGCGCCCGGTCACCGGCGACACCGGCCGCCAGCGGTCCGAGACATAGCCATCGGCGGTCCAGGCGGGATCGAGCGCGGCGCGCACCGCGCGCAGCATCCACTGCCGCGCCCGGCCCTCGTCGCCATGCTCGGCGCGCTCCAGCTCCGCCATCATGATCGCCACGCGCTGGGTCGGCGCGGCGACGAACGGCTGCAACGCCTCGCGAGCGCGGGCGAACTCGCCGGCGTCGATGGCGGCGCGCGCCACCGCCAGCGCGCTCTCGATATGCGACGGCGCCATGGCCGCAAGCTTCTCCACCCGCGCCAGCCGCTCCAGCGCAGCGTCACCGAGGCGGACATGGGCATAGGCGTCGGCGAGATCGGGATGCGGCTCCGCCGCCCATGCGGTTTCGACCAGACGCATGGCGCGCCGGATCTGATTCGATTCGCTGAGAAATTTCGCCGCCAGCGTTGCCGCGGGCACCAGCGTCGGCGCAAGCTTCACCGCCTCCATCACGCTGTCGCGCGAGGCGTCGCGATCCCCCGCTTCGAGATCGAGGGCGCGCGCCGTCAGCAGCACGCCGCGCTGGCGCTTGTAGGCCACCGGCTCGATCAGCCCCGCCGCCAGATCGTTTTCGAGAATGCGCAACGCGCCGTCCCAGTCGCCCCGGCTGCAGCGGAAACCGAGCACGGCATGGGACGCCCATGCGCAGGCCGGCGCGGACTTGAGCGCCTCCTCGGCCAGCGCCGCGGCGGCGAGCGGATCGTCGCGGCGCTGCGCCTCGACGAACAGCCCGCGCAGGCCGAGCAGCCGCGTGTCCTTGCGCTCGGCCATGGCGTAGAACGCGCGATGGGCGCGCTCGCCATCGCCATTGAGCTGCGCGGTCTGGGCATCGAGCAGCATCGCCAGCGGATCGTGACGGGCGAGCCGGCGGGCGACGTCGGCATGGCGGCGCGCGGCGAATTGATCGCCGGTGCCGATCGCGATCAGACCCTCGGTGATGGCGGCGCGCGCCTTGCGTTGGCGGCGGGCGTGTTGCAGCCGCCGCACCTGCCCCGGCGCACGCACGATGCCGCGCACGATCGCCCACAGCAGCATGGCCGCGGCGACGACGACGAGCAGCGCCAGCGCCAGCACCGGCAGCGAGGTCTCGACCCGCCACACGTTCCACGACAGGACGACGTCGCCGGTCTGGTCGGCGACCAGCGCCGCGCCGATTGCAATGAGGCCGATGACAAACAGAAACAGAATGATGCGGATCATCGGATCGTTCCTATCGCGCGGACTTGGCAGGCACAGACCCGGCGAGCGCCGTCATGGTCTCGGCGGCGAACTGCCGCGCCGCGGACAGCGCCGCCGCGCGCGCATCCGCTTTCGCGATCCACGGCTGGACCACCGCGCGCTGCGCCGGCGCAAGCTGATCCATCTCGCGCCGCGCCCCGGCGATATCGTCGCGCCGGGCGGCGGCGGCAATGCGCGCGACGACCGCGCCATCGCCTGCGTCCGACGACGGCGCGTCGGTGCGCTCGACCCGCACCAGTCTGGCGGCGCTGTGCTGCAGCCGCTCGACGAGGCCCGACGATGGCGCCGCGGGCGTCTCCTTCGGCGCAAGCCGCGGCAGCAGCGCCATCAATTCGCGCGACAACGCAGCGGCGGAGGGAATGCCGGTGGCGGCGAACGCATCGAGCGGCGCGAGCGCGGTAGCGTCACCGGCGTTGGCGCGCGCGGCCGCGAGAGCCGCCGCGAACGGCTCGCCCTGGCGCACGGCGGATTCGAGCAGCATCGCCGCCACGGCGCGGCGCAGGCGCGGATCTTCCGGAGGCGGAGGCGGAGGCGGTGCGGGCTTGGCGGCAGCGGCGCTCAATGCCGAGGTGGCGCGCTCCAGCTGACCGAGCCGCTCGTCGATGGCGGCGGTGTCGACGGCGGGCGCGGCGGACGGCGGCGCGGCCGCCTTGATATCACCGAGCGCGGCGACGGCCTTGTCCCCCTGGCTGCGCGCAGCGGCGACCTGCTCGCGCAACGCCGCGACGGACTTGTCCAGCGCATCGAGACGCGCGACCACTGCCGGATCGGTGACGACGCGCGGCGCAGGCGCAGGCTTGGCCGCCGCAGCCTCAACGCCGGCCAGACGCGCACCGAGCGCGTCGACGTCGCTCTTGCTGGCGATGTTCTGCAACGGCGCGACCGCGTTGCGCGCCGGCCAGCCGGCGAACATCGCCGCGCCGAGCACCGCGACAGACACAACAGCGCCCGTCACCGCCGACAACAGCAGCAACCCCGCCGCCCCGCGACGCGGGGGCGGTGGCGGTGGTGGCGTATCGTCCGCAACATGAGGCGCCGCCGCATCCGGCGCGGGTGTTGGTTCCGACGGCGTCTTGTCTGACGTCTGCGATTCGGACGTTTCTGATTCCGGCGGTGACGATTCCGCGGCGGGCGCATCAGACGCGCGCGCGGTCTCCGACACGTCCTGCGCGGTCAGTTCGATGGTCGGCGGGGTGCGCTTGCGCGCGGCACCGCTGTCATTGGTCGGGGCGCTGGTGTCATCGTCCATCGAAACTCGCTCCTGTGGCGGCAGCCTATCAGATTCGACCCGCGCGTCTTACGCCGGCGAGGCGCGCGGACCCGGCGCTGGCGCAGCCGCCCGCGCCAGCGCCGCGAACATAGCATCTTCGTCCGGCGTTTGCGCCACGATGACCCGCACCGCGCCGGCCTCGCGCAGCACGGCCGCCACCACCTCGGAAATGCAGCATTGCGCCACCGCCAGCGCCGAGACCTCGACGCCCGCGCGGCGCGCCGCCGCGACGAAGGCACGGGCGCTGCGCCGTGAATAATGCAGCACCATGCCGATGCCACCGGCCCGGAACGCGCGCGCGACATCGTCGGCGAGCTCCGCTACCGGCAGCATGCGATAGGCGGTGTGCGTCACCACCGTGAAGCCGTCGCGACCGAAATCCTCCGCGATATCCCGCGAGATATCCGCGCCTGCGGGATAACACAGCCACGCGCCGGCCTTGAGCTGACCATCGGCGACGTGCTGCATCAACAGATCGCGCAACGCATCGGCATCGCCGTCGGCGCTGAACACGGCGGCGAATCCCGCCTCGCGCGCCGCCTCGGCGGTGCGATCGCCCACCGCATAGACCGGCAACGCGCGCCAGCGCGACAACGCGCCCTGACCGCCGGGGGCATCGCGAAGCGCGCGCACCGCATTGGCGCTGGTCAGGATCACCGCATCACAGTCATTGTCGCCATCGTCCTGAAACGCCACCGCCTCGAACCGCAGCATCGGCGACAGCAGCACGTCATGGCCGCGCATGCGCAGCGCGCGGGCGGTCGCGGCGTTGCCGGGCTCGGGGCGTGTCACCAGAATGGCCATGGGCGGCGCTCCAGAATTCGGGTGCGGGGGTCTGTGTTCAGAGGATCCGCGCCGGGAAGGATAGCCCGCCTGCCGATTTCACGTTATGAACCTTGTCCAATGATCTTCTCCGGTCACGCCGGGATGCGGCGCAGACCACAGGGAAACGCCGGATCGGCGCCCGATGCAAGACTTGAAAACGGACTGAAAGACGGCAAGGACCGAGTTTGGCCAGCGACACACCAACCCTGATACTGGGAATCGAGACCACCTGCGACGAGACCGCGGCCGCCGTGGTCGAGCGGCGGGCCGACGGATCAGGCCGCATCCTGTCCAACATCGTGCGCTCGCAGATCGCCGAGCACGCGCCGTTCGGCGGCGTGGTGCCGGAAATCGCCGCGCGCGCCCATGTCGACATGCTCGACGGCATCATCCGCGCGGCGATGCAAGAGGCCGGCATCGGCTTCGACGCGCTGGACGGCGTCGCCGCCGCCGCCGGGCCCGGCCTGATCGGCGGGGTGATCGTCGGCCTGACCACGGCAAAGGCCATCGCGCTGGTGCACGACACGCCGCTGATCGCCGTCAACCATCTCGAAGCCCATGCGCTGACGCCGCGCCTCACCGCGCCGCTCGCCTTTCCCTATTGCCTGTTTCTCGCCTCCGGCGGCCACACCCAGATCGTCGCGGTGCTCGGCGTCGGCGACTATGTCCGCCTCGGCACCACCGTGGACGACGCCATGGGCGAGGCCTTCGACAAGGTGGCGAAGATGCTGGACCTGCCCTATCCCGGCGGCCCGCAGGTCGAGCGCGAGGCCGCCGAGGGCGATCCCGCCCGCTTTGCCTTTCCGCGCCCGATGATGGGGCGGCCGGACGCGAACTTCTCGCTGTCGGGCCTGAAGACGGCGGTGCGCAACGAAGCCGCGCGCCTGCAGCCGATGGAGCCGCAGGACATCCGCGACCTGTGCGCCGGCTTTCAGGCCGCCGTGCTCGACGTCGTCACCGACCGCATCGAAGCCGGACTGCGGATGTTCGCCGCTCAGTTCGGCCCGCCGCAGGCGCTGGTGGCCGCCGGCGGCGTCGCCGCCAACCGCGCCATCCGCGACGCGTTGCAGGATATCGCCAAGCGCGCGCAAACCCCGCTGATCGTGCCGCCGCCGGCGCTGTGCACCGACAATGGCGCGATGATCGCATGGGCGGGCGCGGAGCGACTCGCCCTCGGCCTCGTCGACACCATGGACTCCGCGCCGCGGGCGCGCTGGCGGCTCGACGAGCACGGCGAGACCCCGGCGAAATTCGCCAACACCCGGGCGCGGCACTAGTGTGGTGGTTCGCAAGTCCGCAACGTATTTCGTCGGGCTCATTTGCGGACTTGCGAAGCAAAACCACACTGGAATTGTAATTTCTAGTGTCCTTTTGAATCCGAAGTTCGCTATGAAGCAAGCTGCAAAATGATGCGAACTTCGGATTCAGGACACTAGGGCATGATCGCGCACCAGACCATCGCGGTGATCGGCGCGGGCGCGTGGGGCACGGCGCTGGCCAACGCCACCACGCGCGCGGGGCGCGACGTCATCCTCTACGCCCGCGACAAGGCCGCCGCCGACACTCTCGCCCGCACCCGCGAAAATCCGAAACTGCCGGGCATCGCGCTCGCCGACCGCGTGACGGTGACCAGCGATCTGGCGCAAGCGGCGACGGCACAGGCGGTGCTGCTGGTGACACCGGCGCAAAACCTGCGCGAGGCCGCCATCGCGCTGGCTCCGCATCTCGCGCCACGGACGCCAGTGATCGTGTGCGCCAAGGGTATCGAGCGCGGCAGCCACAAATTCATGACCGAGATCGTCGCCGAGGTCGCGCCGCAGGCGGAGACGGCGATCCTGTCGGGGCCGAGCTTCGACATCGACGTGGCGCGCGGCCTGCCGACCGCGGTGACGCTGGCGGCGCGCGACGAAGCGCTGGCCCGCGCGCTGGTGCATGCGCTGGGCTCGGCCACCTTCCGCCCCTATCACACCACCGACGTGCGTGGCGTCGAGATCGGCGGCGCGGCCAAGAACGTGCTGGCGATCGCGGCGGGCATCGTCGCCGGCCGCGCCCTCGGCGCATCGGCGCTGGCGGCGCTGACCACGCGCGGCTTCGCCGAACTGATGCGGCTCGGCCTCGCCTGCGACGCGAAGGCCGAGACCATCGCCGGCCTGTCGGGGCTCGGCGACCTGCTGCTGTCGTGCTCCACGCCGCAATCGCGCAACTTCTCCCTCGGCCTCGCACTCGGACGCGGCGAGACGCCGAACCGCGCCAAACTGGCGGAAGGTGCGTTCACCGCGCCGGTGCTGATCGAATTGGCCGGCGAGAGAAACGTCGAGATGCCGGTGGCGAGCGCGGTGGCCGCGATTCTGAGCGGTGCGCTGACGGTCGACGCCGCGATCGAGGCGCTGCTGACGCGGCCGTTCCGAAGCGAAGGATAAGGACCCTGCAATGGCATACTGGCTCGTCAAATCCGAACCGTCGGTGTGGTCGTGGGACCAGCAGGTGGCCAAGGGCGCCACAGGCGAGCCCTGGACCGGCGTGCGCAACCACAGCGCCAAGCTCAACATGATGAAGATGAAGGCCGGCGACCGCGCCTTCTACTACCACTCCAACGAGGGCAAGGAGATCGTCGGCATCGTCACCATCGCGCGCGAGCACTATCCCGATCCCACCGACAAGACCGGCAAGTTCGTCTGCGTCGATATCGCTGCCGACAGGCCGCTGAAAAAGCCGGTGACGCTCGAAACCATCAAGGCCGAGCCGAAACTCGCCGACATGGAACTGGTGAAGCTGTCGCGGCTGTCGGTGCAGAGCGTGACGCCGGAGCAGTGGAAGCTCGTCTGCAAGATGGGTGGCATTTAATTCGATATGCTTCCTCTTCCCTCTCCCATCTCCGACAAAGCCGCCTTCATCCGCGCCAACACCCGGCCGCGCCCGGTGCCGCTGGTGCCGGAGATCGTGCTGCTGGTCGCCGACGAAGCCGTTCCGCTCTGGCACAAGACCGAGGAGGAACTGGGCGCGGCCGGGCTGCCGCCGCCGTTCTGGGCCTTCGCATGGGCCGGCGGGCAGGCGCTGGCGCGCCACATCCTTGATCACCCCGATCTGGTGCGCGGCAAGCGCGTGCTGGACCTCGCCAGTGGATCGGGCCTCGTCGCCATCGCCGCGATGAAGGCGGGCGCGGCCGCCGTCACCGCCGCCGATATCGACGCCTTCGCCTGCGCGGCGATCCGGCTCAACGCGGCGCATAACGGCGTCACTGTAGCGGCCTGCCAGGACGATATGCTCGCCATCCCGTCCGACACCCGCTGGGACGCGGTGCTGGCCGGCGACATTTTCTACGAACGCGACACCGCGCAGCGCGCGTTCGATTTCCTCAGCCGGCACGCCGCCGGGGGCGCCACCGTGCTGATCGGCGATCCCGGCCGCAGCTACCTGCCGCGCGACCGGATGCGCCGGCTCGCCGACTACAGCGTGCCGGTGACCCGCGACCTCGAGGACGCCGAAATCAAGCGCACGGCGGTGTGGGATTTGCTCCGGAACAAGGAAGATGGCATCTGCGCATGATCGAGCGCATTGTGCAGCGCGGGGTCCGCCAAAAGTCCTAGTTGCGATGGCTTGTCGCGGCGGCCCGCGCCAGCGCATAATGCCGATAACGAACCAACAAGTCCGCGGACCGAGCCGTGGCGTGGACTGCCTGCGTGGAGGAAGTGAGGAAATCATGTCCGATAAAGTTTATGCCGTTTCCGCGGAATGGGCGAAGCGCGCCTACATCGATGACGCCAAATATCGCGAGATGTATGCGCGTTCGGTCAGCGATCCCAACGGCTTCTGGGGCGACGAGGCCTCCAAGCGCCTCGACTGGATCAAGCCCTTCACCAAGGTCGAGAACGTCTCCTTCGCGCCGGGCAATGTTTCCATCAAGTGGTTCGAGGACGGCGTCCTCAACGCCGCCTATAACTGCATCGACCGCCATCTCGAGACGCGCGGCGATCAGGTCGCCATCATCTGGGAAGGCGACGATCCGTCCGAATCGAAGAACATCACCTATCGCGAACTGCACGACGAAGTCTGCAAGATGGCCAACATCCTGCGGCTTCGCGACGTCAAGAAAGGCGACCGCGTCACCATCTACCTGCCGATGATTCCGGAAGCGGCCTATGCCATGCTGGCGTGCGCGCGGATCGGCGCGATTCACTCGGTGGTGTTCGGCGGCTTCTCCCCGGATTCGCTGGCGCAGCGCATCGTCGACTGCCAGTCGAAGGTCGTCATCACCGCCGACGAAGGTCTGCGCGGCGGCCGCAAGGTGCCGCTGAAGGCCAATGTGGATGCGGCCATCGCCAAGACCGGCGGCGTCGACTGGGTGGTGGTGGTCAAGCGTACCGGTGGCAAGATCGACATGGACCCGGTGCGTGACGTCTGGTTCCATGAGGCGGCGGCGGTGGTCGAACCCGACTGCCCGGTCGAGCCGATGAACGCCGAGGATCCGCTGTTCATCCTCTACACCTCCGGCTCCACCGGAACGCCGAAGGGCGTGCTGCACACCACCGGCGGCTATCTCACCTTCGCCTCGATCACCCATCAATACGTGTTCGACTATCACGATGGCGACATCTACTGGTGCACCGCCGACGTCGGCTGGGTCACCGGCCACAGCTACATCCTCTACGGGCCGCTCGCCAACGGCGCGACCACGCTGATGTTCGAGGGCGTGCCGAACTATCCGGACAATTCGCGGTTCTGGAACGTCATCGACAAGCACAAGGTCAACATCTTCTACACCGCCCCGACCGCGATCCGCGCCCTGATGCAAAGCGGCGACGAGCCGGTGAAGAAAAGCTCGCGCAAGTCGCTGCGCCTGCTCGGCTCGGTGGGCGAGCCGATCAACCCCGAAGCGTGGGAATGGTACTATCGCGTGGTCGGCGAGGAGCGCTGCCCGATCGTCGATACCTGGTGGCAGACCGAGACCGGCGGCATCCTGATCACGCCGCTGCCGGGCGCCATCGCGCAGAAGCCGGGCTCGGCGACCAAGCCGTTCTTCGGCGTGGTGCCGGAGATCGTCGACGCCGAGGGCAAGACGCTGGAGGGCGTCGCCGAAGGCAATCTGTGCATCGCCAAATCGTGGCCGGGCCAGATGCGCACGGTCTACGGCGACCATGCCCGCTTCGAGCAGACCTACTTCTCGACCTACAAAGGCAAGTACTTCACCGGCGACGGCTGCCGCCGCGACGCCGACGGCTATTACTGGATCACCGGCCGCGTCGACGACGTCATCAACGTCTCCGGCCACCGCATGGGCACCGCCGAAGTGGAAAGCGCGCTGGTCGCCCACGAGGCGGTGTCGGAGGCCGCGGTGGTGGGCTATCCCCACGACATCAAGGGCCAGGGCATCTACGCCTATGTCACCCTGATGCAGGGCATCGAGCCGACCGAAGCCCTGCGCAAGGAACTGGTGGCGTGGGTGCGCAAGGATATCGGCCCGATCGCCTCGCCGGACCTGATTCAGTTCGCGCCGGGGCTGCCCAAGACCCGCTCCGGCAAGATCATGCGCCGCATCCTGCGCAAGATCGCCGAGGACGAACCGTCGAGCCTCGGCGACACTTCGACGCTGGCCGATCCAGCGGTGGTGAGCGATCTCGTCGACAACCGTCAGAACAAGCGGGACGCCTGACCGGCGTCCCGACCCCGGAGACCTCCATGCCTCTGCGTTTTTTCCATTCGGTCGCGATCCTGATCGCCATGCTTGCCATGGCGATCGGGTTGGTGATCGGGTCTGGCCGGCTCGAAGCGGCAAATCTCGACGAGGCTTGCGGCGGCCCGGAGAAAATCACCTGCAATTCGGCGCTGTGGTGCCAGAAGGCCGAGGGCCAGTGCAAGGCCGAGGACGCCCCCGGGAAATGCGACAAGGCCCCCGCCTTCTGCATGCGGGTGTCGCGGCCGGTATGCGGCTGCAATGGCAAGACCTACGCCAACGACTGCGAGCGCCAGAAGGCCAAGGTGCAGCTCGACCATGCGGGCGCGTGCCCCAAGGAACCCGGCGAAAGCAAGCCCCGGCCGGCGGCCAAGAGCAAGGCCCCGGCTAAAAACCCGGCCAAGCCCAGAAGCCCGGCCGCGTCGCCGTCCGGCCGGACCTGACCGGCCGGCTTGCCGCCCCTCCGGCAAGCCGCATCCACCGGCCGCTCACGCGAATGTCAGCGCAATGACGCCCGATCGGCGGCATTTGCACACCGGTGTTGTTTTCCGGGCATTTACTTTGGCGCCGTAATTTTCTTTCTATCGCCGCCGAAATGATGCGCGTGCGGGTTCCCGGCCAAGGACTCGGATCGGGCGTGTCGCAAGTGACGGGAGACGGGAATGTTGCGGAAATTCGCGGTGATGGCGGCGGCGTCGATGGCGATCGCGCTGTCGGCCACGCTGGCGCAGGCTGCGCCGGCGATGGTGGCCTCGCCGGAGGGCTATGCGCCGGGCACCATCGTGGTGAAGACCAACGAGCGCAAGCTCTATCTGGTGCTCGGCGAAGGCCGCGCGCTGCGCTATCCGGTCGGCGTCGGCAAGGCCGGCAAGCAATGGGCCGGCACCACCCGGATCGACGGCAAGTACCGGCAGCCGGCGTGGTCGCCGCCCGACGACGTCAAGCGCGACAACCCGCGCCTGCCCGACGTGATCCCCGGCGGCTCGCCGTCGAACCCGATGGGCGTCGCCGCCATGACGCTGGCCGGCGGCGAATACGCCATCCACGGCACCAACCGGCCGAACTCGGTCGGCGGCTACGTCTCCTACGGCTGCGTGCGGATGTACAATCAGGACATCAGCGACCTGTTCGAGCGCGTTGCGGTCGGCACCCAGGTGGTGGTCACCCCGCGCTGAGGCAGCGCTCGTCATCTCCGGAAGCATGAAAAGCCGCGTCATGACGCGGCTTTTTTCATGTAGCGGGACATGGCACGGGCTCAGCGCGGAAACCCCGGCGAACCATCCGCCGGTTCAGAAGTCCGAGGCGATTCCCTTGGTTTCCCAGTCGCCGTAACGGGTCGGCTCGGGCCCCCGCGGACCCTGCACTTCCTTAGGCCCGGCGGGCGCCTTCTCCCGCTCAGCCTTGGCGCGGCGTTCCTCGGCCTCGGCCAGCGCCCGTTGCGCCTGCGGCGACAGCGGCTTGCGCGGCGCGGCGGTGTCCGGGGCGGGCGAAGCACGGGTCGGATCGTCGGTCATCGGTGTCTCCTGCTGACCGTCTTTAACAAAGAGATGGGCGGCCGGGTCAAGGGCGGCAACGGCCGCCTCGCCGCCGCCGGCCGGTTCTTACATTTGGCATATTCGCGTGGCACCGCTATCGGTTGACGACAGCGCACGTCGCGCCTGTCCCGCCAGCGAATGTTTTGCCCGCATGAAGCCTTCCCGATTCGTCCCGCCCACCGAGGTGCCCGGCCTCGCAGCGCGCCGGATCGCGGCCGACATTCTCGACGGCGTGCTGCACAAGCACCGCATGCTCGACGACCAGCTCGACGGCGCGGGCGCGCATCCGGGATTGAAGACCCTGTCCGACCGCGACCGCGCGCTGATGCGCCGGCTGGTGGCGACGATCCTGCGCCGGCTCGGCACGCTCGGCCATGTGCTGTCGCGCCTGCTCGACCGCGGCGTGCCGACCGATGCCCCGCGCGCGCAGAGCGCGCTGCTGATCGGCGCCGCGCAAATTCTGTGGATGGACGTGCCCGACCATGCCGCCGTCGACCTGTCGGTGCGCCTCGTGCAGGCGGACCGGCGCGCAGCGAAATATGCCGGCCTCGTCAACGCGGTGCTGCGGCGCTGCGCGCGCGAGGGCGCGGCGCTGGTGGAAGAGGTGCAGTCGCAGATGCTCGACCTGCCGCCGTGGCTGCTGGCGCGCTGGATCGCCGCCTATGGCGAGGACACCACCCGCGCCATGGCCGCCGCCATCGCCGTCGAACCGGCGCTCGATCTCACCGTGAAGGCCGATCCGGCGGGCTGGGCGGCGCGGCTGCACGGGGAAGTGCTCCCCACCGCCACCGTACGCACCGTACTGCATGGCCCGGTCACCCTGATGCCGGGCTTCAGCGAGGGCGCATGGTGGGTGCAGGACGCCGCCGCAGCGCTTCCGGCACGGCTGTTCGGCGACATCGCCGGCAAGGCCATCGCCGACCTGTGCGCCGCGCCCGGCGGCAAGACCGCACAATTGGTCCATGCCGGCGCGCAGGTAACCGCCGTGGACCGCTCGCCCAACCGCATCGCGCGGCTGAAGGACAATCTCGCCCGGCTCGGCCTCGCCGCAGAGACCGCGGTGGCCGATGCCGCCGAATGGCAGCCGCCCGCCGACCAGCTGTTCGACGGCATTCTGGTGGATGCGCCCTGCACCGCCACCGGCACCCTCCGCCGCCATCCCGACGTGGCGTGGCTGAAGGCGGAAGCCGACATCCCGACGCTGGCAGCGGTGCAGCAGCGGCTGCTGCGCCGCGCCGCCACCCTGCTCAAGCCAGGCGGCACGCTGGTCTATTGCACCTGCTCGCTGGAACCGGAGGAGGGCGAGCAGGCCGTCGCCGCGCTGCTCGATGCCGAATCGGGCCTGCGGCGCGCGCCGGTGGGACGCGACGAGGTCGCGGGCCTCGACGTCCTCCTGAACCCGCACGGCGATGTCCGCACCCTGCCGTGCCATCTGCCCCATGCCGATGCGCGGCTCGGCGGCCTCGACGGCTTCTACGCGGCGCGGCTGGTCAAATCCTGACCGCCGCGGGCCTCGCTCCCGGCCATTCCCCACGCAACTGATTCGCGGCCCGTGGTGTCGCGCGGCAACCCGATCGCTCCTTGGGGGTGCCATCGCGACATTTCCGGACTACAAGAGTGCGCGGAGATTCCCGGACGGCACCGCCGCGCCGGGATACGCTCCGGAACATGGGACAGGGTCACGCCGTCGCCCGGCTCCGCGCCAGCGGCGGACGGCGTGATTGAGGACAAAGGCGCAAGTGGCGGTCGCACATCGAAGGCAGATTTCGTCTCTCCTGCTTGGCCGCGCGGCGCGCAGCGTTCTCGCCCGCGCCAGCGGCCGCTCGATCGTGCTGTCGCGGTTCTGGCCCCGGCGCACCGACCGCCTGCTGATCGCGCCCAACGATCTGCGCACCGTCGACGCCACCCGGGCCTCCGAGGTCTATGCCGGGCGTTTCGTCTTCGCCGGCAAGATCGTCACCTCCCACGGCCGCTCGGTGTTCGACCTCGATCCGCCGTCGGAAGACTGGGAGGCGAGCCTGCTCGGATTCGGCTGGCTGCGCCATCTGCGCGCCGCCGATTCGGCGATCACCCGTGCCAACGCGCGCTCGTTGATCGACGACTGGATCTCCAAGCCGATCCGCAAGCGCGGCGTCGGCTGGCGTGCCGACGTGCTGGCGCGCCGCGTGATGTCGTTGCTGTCGCAGGCGCCGCTGGTGCTCAACGACGCCGACAGCAAGTTCTACCGCCGCTTCCTGCGCAGCCTCACCCGCGAGATCCGCTACCTGCGCTCCACCATGGTCGATATCGCCGACGGCGTGCCGCGGCTGCAGGTTCTGATCGCGCTGTGCTACGCCTCGCTGTGCCTCGCCAACCAGGCCAAGCACATCCGCTCCGCCTCGCGCAGGCTGTCCGACGAATTGCAGCGGCAGTTGCTGCCGGACGGCGGTCACATCTCGCGCAACCCGGGCGCGCTGATCGAACTGCTGCCGGACCTGCTGCCGCTGCGCCAGACCTATGCGGCGCGCAATGTCGAGCCGCCGCCGGCGCTGCTCAACGCCATCGACCGCATGATGCCGATGCTGCGCTTCTTCCGCCACGGCGACGGCAGCGTTGCGCTGTTCAACGGCATGGGCACCGCGCCCTCGGGCCTGCTTGCCACTCTGCTCGCCTATGACGACACCCACGGCATTCCCATGGCCAGCATGCCGCATTCGGGCTTCCAGCGCCTCGATGCCGGCACCACCGCCCTCATCATGGACACCGGCGTGCCGCCGCCGCCGTCCGTCAGCCGCGACGCGCATGCCGGCTGCCTGTCGTTCGAACTGTCGTCCGGGCCGAGCCGCATCGTGGTCAATTGCGGCTTCCCGGCCACCGCCCGCGACAACTGGCGCGTGTTCGCGCGATCTACCGCCGCCCATTCGACGCTCGTGTGCCACGACACGTCCTCGTGCCAGTTCGTACAGCAGGCGACGATGAAGCGCATGCTGCACGGCGCACCCATCACCAGCGGTCCCGGCCATGTCGAGGTGTTCCGCGAAACGGTGGCCGACGGAATCCTGCTTACCGCGTCTCATGACGGCTATGCGCGCCAGTTCGGCGTGGTGCACCAGCGCACGCTGATGCTGTCGGACGACGGCATGCGCCTGCAGGGCGAGGACACGCTGCTCAGCGCACAGCGCTCGGCCAAGGACCGCGACGACGATTACGCGATCCGCTTCCACCTCCACCCGTCGGTAAAGGTGAGCCGGCTCAGCGACGCGCGCGGCGCGATGCTGGTGCTGCCGAACCGCGAGGCCTGGACCTTCGAGGCGCTCGACGACCGGGTCGACATCGAGGACAGCGTCTTTCTCGCCGGGTCCGACGGCCCGCGCCGGACCAGCCAGATCGTGATCCGCCAGACCCGCGGGGACGCCTCGGGCATCCGCTGGAGTTTCACCCGCTCGTCGGTGTCGGCGGCGGCGACCAGCGCCCGCCGCGAGGCCCGGCGCGAACCGGAACTGCCGCTTTAGCCGACCACGCCGCGCCGGCGGCGAAATCCCCGTGCACGGCCGGCGGATTGGCTGTTTTGCCGGGCCGCGATCCGTGCTACCGGGCGGCATCCATCCGAACCGGGACCCGTTCCATGACCGACCATCCGCGCCGCGTCGCGCGCGCCCTGCTTTCCGTTTCCGACAAGACCGGCCTGATCGACTTCGCCCGCGCGCTGGCGGAACGCGGCATCGACCTCGTCTCCACCGGCGGCACCGCCAAGGCCATCGCCGCCGCGGGCCTCAAAGTGAAGGACGTCTCCGACCTCACCGGATTTCCGGAGATGATGGACGGCCGGGTCAAGACCCTGCATCCCAACGTGCATGGCGGGCTGCTGGCGATCCGCGACAACGCCGAGCACGCCCGCGCCATGGCCGAGCACGGCATCGCGCCGATCGACCTGCTGGTGGTCAACCTCTATCCGTTCGAGGCCACGGTCGACAAAGGCGCGTCGGAAGACGACTGCATCGAGAACATCGACATCGGCGGCCCGGCGATGATCCGCGCCGCCGCCAAGAACCACGGCGACGTCGCGGTGGTGGTGGAGCCGTCCGACTATTCCGCCGTGCTCGACGAACTCAAAGCCCACAACGGCGCGACCACGCTGGCCTTACGCAAGCGCCTCGCGGCCAAGGCCTATGCCCGCACCGCCGCCTATGACGCCGCGATCTCGAACTGGTTCGCCGGCCAGCTCAAGATCGATGCGCCGGATTTCCGCGCCTTCGGCGGCCGGCTGATCCAGGCGCTGCGCTACGGCGAAAACCCGCACCAGCACGCCGCGTTCTATCGCGCGCCGGACAAGCGGCCGGGCGTCGCCACCGCGCGGCAGTTGCAGGGCAAGGAGCTGTCCTACAACAACATCAACGACACCGACGCCGCCTATGAGGCGGTGGCGGAATTCAATCCCGCGCGCAGCGCCGCCTGCGTCATCGTCAAGCACGCCAATCCCTGCGGCGTGGCGGAAGGCGCGGACCTCGCCGCCGCCTACCGCAAGGCGCTGGCCTGCGATTCGACTTCGGCCTATGGCGGCATCATCGCCTTCAACCGCACCCTCGATGCCGCCGCGGCCGATGCGGTCGCCGGCATCTTCACCGAGGTCATCATCGCCCCCGATGCCACGGACGAGGCGATTGCCATCATCGGCAAGCGCAAGAACCTGCGCCTCTTGCTCGCCGGCGGCCTGCCCGACCCGCGCGCAGCGGGACTCACCGCCAAGACCGTGGCGGGCGGCCTGCTGGTGCAGTCGCGCGACGCCGCCGTGGTCGACGACATGACGCTGCGCACCGTCACCGACCGCGCGCCGACCGAGGCCGAACTGAACGACATGCGCTTCGCCTTCCGCGTCGCCAAGCACGTCAAGTCCAACACCATCGTCTATGCGAAAGACCTCGCCACCGTGGGCATCGGCGCCGGCCAGATGAGCCGCGTCGATTCGGCGCGCATCGCCGCGCGCAAGGCCGAGGATGCGGCCCGGGAGCTCAAGCTCGCCGCGCCGCTGACCAAGGGCTCGGTGGTGGCGTCCGACGCCTTCTTCCCGTTCGCCGACGGCCTGCTGGTGGCCATCGAAGCCGGCGCCACCGCGGTGATTCAGCCCGGCGGCTCGATGCGCGACGACGAAGTGATCGAGGCCGCCAACGCCCATGGCATCGCCATGGTGTTCACCGGCACGCGCCACTTCAAGCATTGAAGCGGCAGCCGCGAGCAATTCACTTTCAACAGAAACGAAACTTGTCATTGCCGGGCTCGATCCGGCAATCCATCTTTTTGAAACGACTCATCTTCGTAGACGGATGCGCGGGTCATAGGCGAGCGGAAGCGACGCCGTTCTTCGAACGGCCATGCCCGCGCATGGCGATTCCGAGTAAACCTAACTTTCTCTACGCCCGCACCCGCGACAGCAGCGCGAGACCGGCGGCGAAGAACAGCACCAGCATCGCCATGCCGGCCTTCTGGCTCGCCGTCACCGCGGTGACGATGCTCACCGCCAGCGGCGCGATAAACGACGTCACCTTGCCGGACAGCGCGAACAGGCCGAAAAATTGCGTGATGCGGTCTTTCGGCGCAAGCCGGATCAACAGCGTGCGCGACGCCGCCTGCATCGGCCCCGCCGCCATGCCGATCAGAAAGCCGAGCGCGAGATAAAGCTGCTCCGCCGGCGCGGCGAACAGCTTGCCCGGCACCGGCGGCGGCACCTTGACGACGAACAGCACCGTGTCGCGATCGATCGACAGGATCGCCACACACGCCAGCAGCAGGATCGTCATGCTGCCCGCGATCACCCGCTTGGGCCCGAGCCGGTCGTCGAGCTTGCCGCCGATCCACGCCCCGAGCGTGCCGGAGAACGCCGCGAGAATGCCGAACATGCCGATCTGGAGGGTCTGCCAGCCGAAGGTGCCCGCAGCATAGATGCCGCCGAAGGCGAACAACGCCACCAGCGCGTCGGTATAGACCATGTTGGCGATCAGGAATGTCAGCATCACCGGCTGGTCCGGCAGGCCGCGCAGCGTTCCGCGCAATTCGCGCAGGCCCTCGCGCACCGCGCCGAGCGCGGGCCGCTTGGCGCCGCCGTCCGGCGTGAACAGGAACATCGGCAGTACGAAGATCACGAACCACAGGCCGGTCAGCGGCCCGGTGATGCGATCGCCCTGATGCGTTGCCGGGTCGAGGCCGAACAGCGGCCGCAAGCCGAACAGGGTGCGGCCGGTGTCGGCGCTGGCGGCGAGAAAGCCGAGCACCAGCACGAGGCTGAGGATGCCGCCGACATAACCGGTGGCCCAGCCGGTTCCCGACAGCCGGCCCATGCGTTCCGGCGGCACCAGCGTCGGCATCATCGCATTGTTGAACACCGTGGCGAATTCGACGCCGACGGTGGCGAAGCCGAACGCGATCAACAGCGGCAGGATGATGCTCTGGTCGCCGGGGCGGCCGATCCACAGCGCCGACGCGCCGATCACGAACATCGCGCCGAACGCGGCGATCCACGGCTTGCGCCGCCCGCCGGCATCGGCGATGGCGCCGAGTACCGGAGACAGCAGCGCGATCACCAGGCCTGCGGCGGCGGTGGCGAATCCCCACATCGCCTGGCCGCTGGCCGGCGACGCTGCGACATGGATCGCGAAATAGGGCGCGAACACGAAGGTCGTGATCAGGCTGAAATAAGGCTGCGCGGCCCAGTCGAAGAAAATCCAGCCGATCACCGCGGAGCGCGGCGGATAGACCCGCGCCGGCGCGCCGTCCTGCGTGGTCCCGGCGCGATCGTCGCGCGTGAGATCAGCCTCTGCCATTTATTCCTCTTCGAATCAGCGAAGCGTTGTCCCTCCGCGCGACGCGACATTATAGTGCGTCGGCGCGATTGCCATCGCGTTTCGCGACGATGCGAATTGTCGGAGGCACCGATGACCTTCTTGTCCACACGCGGCGTCAAAGCCTTCGCATGGTTCACCCTCGCATGGGTTGCAACGGCGCTGTTGTGCCCGTCCTGTTTTGCCCAGGATTCGCGACACGGCTATTACACGCCGGTTCCACTGCAGACGCTGCAACCCGTCGCGGCCCGGAACGGCATGGTGGTCGCACAGGAACGGATGGCGGCGCAGATCGGCCGTGACGTGCTGGCGCGCGGCGGCAATGCGGTGGACGCCGCCGTCGCCACTGGCTTCGCGCTCGCGGTGACCTATCCCCGCGCCGGCAATCTTGGCGGCGGCGGCTTCATGATGATCCATCTGGCCAAGACCGGCGAGGATATCGCCATCGACTACCGCGAAAGCGCGCCGGCGGCCGCGACCCGCGACATGTTTCTCGGTGCGGACGGCAAGCCGGACCCCAGCAAGTCGCGCGACCGGGCGCTCGGCGTCGGCGTGCCGGGAACCGTGGCCGGCCTGGCGCTGGCGCACGACAAATACGGCTCCGGCAAGTTCACCCTGGCGGACCTGATCGCGCCGGCGATCGCGCTGGCGCGCGATGGATTCGCTATTGCCGACGATCTCGCCGACACGCTGCCGGAAGCCGCCGCGCGGCTCGCGCCATGGCCATCGAGCCGCAAGATCTTCTTCCGCGCCGACGGCACGATGCTGCGGCCGAACGACCGGCTGGTGCAGAGCGACCTCGCCGCGACGCTGCAGGCCATCGCCGCGCAAGGGCCGGCCGGTTTCTACGACGGCACCGTCGCGGAGAAGTTCGTCGCCGGTGTGCGCGATGCCGGTGGCATCATCAGCCGCGACGATCTCAGGGCGTACCGCCCGGTCGTCCGCGCGCCGGTGCGCGGCCGTTATCGCGGCTTCGATATCGTATCGATGCCGCTGCCGTCCTCGGGCGGCATCGTGCTGCTGGAAACCCTCAACATCCTCGAAGGCTACGACCTGCGCGCGATGGGCGCGGGCTCGGTGGACGCGCTGCACGTGCTGATCGAGGCGATGAAGCGCGCCTATGCCGACCGCGCCCGCTATCTCGGCGATCCCGCCTTCGTCGATGCGCCGGTGACGCAACTGACCGCGAAGGACTACGCCGCGCGCCAGCGCGCCACCATCGTCATGGACAAGGCGACGCCATGGCGCGACGCGGCCGCGCCGTTGCCGCACGAGGGCGGCAACACCACGCACTTCTCCGTGGCCGACCGGGTCGGCAACGCGGTGAGCAACACCACGACCCTGAACCTCAGCTATGGCCTTGGACTTGTTCCCGACGGCACCGGCGTGCTGCTCAACAACGAACTCGACGATTTCACCGCAGCGCCGGGCGCTTCCAACGCCTTCGGGCTGGTCGGCTTCGAAGCCAACCTGCCCGGCCCCGGCAAGCGCCCCTTGTCGTCGATGTCGCCGACCATCGTGCTGAAGGACGGCAAGCCCGTATTGGTGACGGGTACCCCCGGCGGCAGCCGCATCATTTCGGCGGTGCTCCAGATCGTCGTCAACGTGCTCGACTACAACATGGATGTCGCCGCCGCGGTCGCCGCACCGCGCGTGCATCACCAATGGATGCCCGATGCCGTGCGCGTCGAACGCGGGTTTCCGCAAGCAACGCTCGATGCCCTGAAAGCCAAGGGCCATGAGGTGCTCGAACCGCTCGGCCAGACCTCGGCCAATTCGATCGCCGTGACGGCGAACGGCCTGCTCGGCGCTCCCGACCCGCGCACGCGC
>JAFKES010000033.1 GCA_017308495.1 Afipia sp. | reverse complement strand
CAGCAGAAGATGTTCCTCGACTTCCTCAAGGCGGGGCTGGCCGAGCGCGAGAAGCGCAAGATCAACTGGGACCCGGTGGACATGACCGTGCTCGCCAACGAGCAGGTCATCGACGGCCGCGGCTGGCGCTCGGGCGCGCTCGTCGAGCAGCGCGAGATGAACCAGTGGGTGTTCAAGATCACCAAGTATGCGCAGGAGCTGCTCGACGCGCTCGATACGCTGGAACGCTGGCCCGACAAGGTGCGCCTGATGCAGCGCAACTGGATCGGCCGCTCCGAGGGCCTGTTGATCCGCTTCGCGCTCGATCCGGCGACGGCGCCAAAAAATTCTGACGGCCGTGGCGAGAGTGAACTGAAAATCTTCACCACCCGCCCCGACACGCTGTTCGGCGCCAAGTTCATGGCGATTGCCGCCGATCATCCGCTGGCGCAGGCTGCGGCGAAGACCGATCCGAAGCTCGCCGCCTTCATCACCGAGGTGAAGCGGCAGGGCACCGCGCAGGAGCTGATCGACACCGCCGAGAAGCAGGGCTTCGACACCGGCATTCGCGCCGTGCATCCGTTCGATCCCGACTGGAAGCTGCCGGTCTATGTCGCCAATTTCGTGCTGATGGAATACGGCACCGGCGCCATCTTCGGCTGCCCCGCGCATGACCAGCGCGACCTCGACTTCGTCAACAAATACGATCTCGGCAACACGCCGGTGGTGTGTCCCGAGGGACAGGACCCGTCGAGCTTCGTCATCACCGACACCGCCTTCGACGGCGAGGGGCGGATGATCAATTCGCGCTTCCTCGACGGCATGACCATCGAACAGGCGAAGGAAGACGTCGCGAAGCGGCTGGAAACCACAACGCGCGACGGCGCGCCGGTGGCCGAGCGGCAGGTCAACTTCCGCCTGCGCGACTGGGGTATCTCGCGCCAGCGCTACTGGGGCTGCCCGATTCCGGTGATCCACTGCGCGGCCTGCGGCGTGGTGCCGGTGCCGGAACAGGATCTGCCCGTGGTGCTGCCGGAGGACGTCACCTTCGACAAGCCGGGCAATGCGCTCGACCATCATCCGACCTGGAAGTTCGTCAAGTGTCCGACGTGCGGCGGCGATGCCCGTCGCGAGACCGACACCATGGACACCTTCGTCGATTCGTCGTGGTATTTTGCGCGGTTCACCGATCCGTGGAACGAGAACGCGCCGACGACGCCCGCGGTCGCCAACCACATGATGCCGGTGGACCAGTATATCGGCGGCGTCGAGCACGCGATCCTGCATCTGCTCTATTCGCGCTTCTTCACCCGCGCCATGAAGGCCACCGGCCATATCGGCATGGACGAGCCGTTCGCCGGCATGTTCACCCAGGGCATGGTGGTGCACGAGACCTACCGCAAGGCCGATGGCGGCTGGGCCGCCCCGAGCGAGATCAAGATCGACGGCATGGGCGAGCAACGCCGCGCCACGCTGCTCGACAGCGGCGAGGCGGTGGAGATCGGCTCCATCGAGAAGATGTCGAAATCCAAGCGCAACACCGTCGACCCCGACGACATCATCGGCACCTACGGCGCCGACACCGCGCGCTGGTTCATGCTGTCGGATTCGCCGCCGGACCGCGATGTGATCTGGAGCGAGGAAGGCGTGCAGGGCGCGGGCCGCTTCGTCCAGCGCATCTGGCGGCTGGTCAATGCCGCGATTCCGAACCTGCCGGCCCCCGGCACGGCGCTGGGCGACGATGACGGCGCCGCGCTGGCGCTGCGGCGGCTGTCCCACCGCACCCTGGCGGATGTCTCCGCCGCCATCGAGCGGCTGCGCTTCAACACCGCCATCGCCCGGCTCTATGCCTTCGTCGGCGGCCTCGCCGAGATCGTCGACGCTCCGGGCAAACCGCTCGCCGGCAACGTCGCGTTGGCCGCCGCCGCCCGCGAAGCCTTCGACATGCTGGCGCGGATGATTTCGCCGATGATGCCGCATCTGGCGGAACAGTGCTGGCAGGCGCTCGGCCATCGGGATCTGGTGTCGCAGGCGAGCTGGCCACAGATTCAGCCCGATTTGCTGGTGGAAGACACCATGACGCTCCCGGTCCAGGTCAACGGCAAGAAGCGCGCGGATGTCACGGTGGCCCGAAATGCCGCGAATCCGGAAATTGAGGCTGCCGTTTTGGCGCTCGATGCGATAAAAACGGCGCTGGACGGGAAGCCGCCCCGCAAGGTGATCGTGGTTCCGCAAAGGATCGTGAATGTCGTGGTTTGATGCGCGCATCGTCGCCCGGCTGGTTGTCGTGGCGGCGCTGGCGGCCGTGACGGCCGGATGCTTTCGGCCGATGTATGCCGAGCGCGGCCCGGATGGGGATTCGGCGCTGAGGACCAAGCTGTCGGGCGTCGAGGTTCCGCCGCTCAACCTGCCCAACGGATCGCGCGAGGCTCGGCTCGGCGTGGAAATCCGCAACGCGCTGATGTTCAACATGTACGGCGCCGCCACCGGCGGCCCGCCGACCCATCAGCTGAAACTGCGCATCAGCACCAGCCGGCTGTCGGTGCTGGTCGATCCCACCACCGCCCGCGCCGACCTGGAAAACTACGGCATCAACGCCGTCTACGAGTTGCGCGACATCGCCACTGACAAGGTGGTCCTCACCGGCACGACCTTCTCGCGGGTGTCCTACGACATTCCCGGACAGCAGCAACGCTTCGCCCGTTCGCGCGCGCTGCGCGACGCCGAGGATCAGGCCGCCAAGGTGATCGCCGACAACATCAGCCAGCGCCTCGCATCCTTCTTCATCGCCGGCACGTAACGGCGGCCGGCGATGGTCGCGTTGCGCGGCAAGGAGATCGATGCGTTTCTCGCCCGGCCAGATCCGGCGCGACCGATCATCCTGCTCTATGGTCCCGACACTGGCCTGGTGCGTGAGCGCGCCGACGCCCTGATGGCCTCGGCGGTGGACGACCCCACCGATCCGTTTTCCCTGATCCGTATCGACGGCGACGAACTGGCCGCCGAGCCCTCGCGGCTGGTGGACGAAGCGATGACGGTGCCGCTGTTCGGCGGCCGCCGCGCCATCCGCGTCCGCGCCGGATCGCGCAGCTTCGCCAGCGGCGTCGAGACCCTCGCCGGGATGGACGTGAAGGACTGCCGTATCGTGATCGAGGCCGGCGAGTTGCGGCCCGATGCGCCGCTGCGCAAGACCTGCGAAAAGGCGAAATCGGCGGTGGCCATCGCCTGCTATGCCGACACCGGACGCGACCTTGCCCGCCTCATCGACGAGGAACTGCACGCCTCGAACCTGAAGATCGCGCCGGACGCGCGCGCGGCGCTGACGTCGCTGCTTGGCGGTGACCGCCAGGCCTCGCGCAACGAATTGCGCAAGCTCGCGCTCTACGCCCACGGCCGCGGCGAGGTGACCGTGGACGATATCGCCGCCATCGTCACCGACGCCTCAGGCCTCGGCCTCGATCCGATCATCGACCACGCTTTCGCCGGGCGGCCTGCCGAGGTCGAGACCGCCTTCGCCAAGGCGATGGCGGCAGGCATCCATCCCGGCGTGATCATGATGTCGGCGCAGCGCCATGCCGCCCTCCTGCACAAGGCGCGACTGATCGCCGACGAAGGCCGCGGCGACACCGCGGCGGTGGACAGCGCCTTCCCGCGTTTGCACTTCTCGCGCAAGGC
>JAFKES010000032.1 GCA_017308495.1 Afipia sp. | reverse complement strand
GGCGCGGCCAGTTCCTTTTCCAGCAGTTCGGGCGCGTCGGGCTTGGCGAACAGCCGACTCTCGAAATCGAGCCCCGGCGACAGGCCGAGATAGGCGTGGGTCGGCCGCGCGAAGCAATAGATGCAGCCGTGCTCGCAGCCGCGATAGGGATTGATCGAACGGTCGAAACCGATGTCCGGCGAATCGTTGCGGGTGACGACCTTGCGGGCGGTATCGAGCGCCACGGTGGTCTTGAACGGCGGCAGGTCTTCAAGGCTCTGCCATCCGTCGTCGAAGGCGACCCGCGCTTCGGCCTCGTAGCGGCCGCTGGCATTGGTTTCCGCGCCCCGGCCACGACGGCGCTGGCGGTCGATGCCGACCTCATGACCGGAACAGGCCGTGTCGGCGGAAGGCTCCAGTGGCGCCAGCGGAGGAGGCTTCAGGGCACGAGAGGCGGCGTGGGACATGGGGCGGCTCATGGCGCCAACCATAGCACGCCATAAGAACAAAACAAGAACTTCGAGAATAATCCCCGATTTCAGATGCGACGAACCGGGAGAAATCCCGACCCGAGGCTCCTGGTCCGCCTCCTGCCCGGCCTCTCCTTCGATTACCCTCTCGCCTTGCCGCGCTTCAGGTGCTCGTCGAGGCGGGGCATGATCTCGACGAAGTTGCAGGGCTTGGTGCGGTAATCGAGCTGCTGGGCGAGGATGCCGTCCCAGCCGTCGCGGCAAGCGCCGGGAGATCCCGGCAGGCAGAAGATGTAGGTCGCACCGGCGACGCCGGCGGTAGCGCGGCTCTGGATCGTGGACATGCCGATCTTGGCGTGGCTCAGCAGGTGGAACGCGATCGAGAACCCGTCCATGCGCTTCTCGAACAGCGGCTCCACGGCTTCCGGGGTGACGTCGCGACCGGTGAAGCCGGTGCCGCCGGTGGTGATGACGACATCGATCCCGGGATCGGCGATCCAGGCCTTCAGCGTGGCGCGGATCGCCTCGACGTCGTCGGTGACGATGTCGCGGGCGGCGAGACGATGGCCCGCCGCCGTCAACCGCTCCGCCAGCGTCGCGCCGGACTTGTCGTCGGCGAGGGAGCGGCTGTCGGAAATCGTCAGCACCGCGATGTTGAGCGGGATGAAAGCGTGGGTCTGGATGTCAGCCGACACGATGTAGACCTCTCGGCAAAGCTCTTGGCAAAGCTCGTGGCAAACCTCTTGTCCCGGGCGCGGCGCTCAGAGCTGCACCCCCGGCGCGAAGGTGTTGCACGCCTGCACCGAGCCCTGCTGATAGCCGATCATGAACCAGCGCTTGCGCTGCGCCGCCGAGCCGTGGGTGAACGAGTCCGGCACCACGCGGCCGGTCGCCTGCCGCTGCAACGTATCGTCGCCGATGGCCGAGGCGGTGGTCAGCGCCGCGTCGATGTCGCCTTCTTCGAGGAAGCCCGGACGCTTGCGCTGCTCGCGATTGACCCACACCCCCGACAGGCAGTCGGCCTGCAGCTCCACCCGCACCTGGATGGCGTTGGCCTCGGCCTTGCTGCCGGCCTGCTGCTGCATCTGCTGCGCCTTCGACAGGATGCCGAGCACGTTCTGGATGTGGTGACCGGCCTCGTGGGCGATGATGTAGGCCGCCGTGAACTTGCAGGCGTTGCCCTTGCAGCCGTGGAAGCGCGTCTCCACTTCGCGGAAGAAATTGGTGTCGAGATAGATCTGCTTGTCCGGCGGACAATAGAACGGCCCCATCGCCGATTGCGCCATGCCGCAGCGGCCGCCATTGGTGGCGTTGCGGAACAGCACGATGCGCGGGCCGTGATAGGTCTGCCCGGCAGCCTTGAAGATTTCATCCCAGCGGTCGTCGATCTCGCCGAGAATGCCGGAGATCATGCTGCCCATCTCGTCGGTGGGCGCGCCCTTCTTGGCCTGCGACGACGGCCGGTCGGTCTGATAGGTCGGCGCCTGACCGCCGCCGGTGAGCACTTCCGCGCCGCCGATCAGGATGCGCGGGTCGATGCCGACGGCCCAGCCGATCAGACCGAGCACGATCACGGCGCCGATACCGAGACGGCCACCGCCGCCGCCCATCGGAAATCCGAAGCCGCCGCCTCCGCCGCCGCCGCTGTCGTCGCGGCGATCGTCGATGTTGTCGCTGCGGCGGAAATCATCGTAACGCATCGGAAATCTCCTCAACCGGCCCGCGCTGCCATGGCAGAGCGACGAGGCCGCAAACATCCCGTTAACCGTTCATACCGCGCTGGGCAAAAATTGCCTAGTGCGGCGTTTAGAGTGCTCGGCCCGCATCATGAACGCGCGCGGGGTTGCGAAAAATCGTGACACGCCAACCGTTCCGCGCCTCGCGCCCCTGTTGTGCACCGCGCGCGATCACGTCTTCACCGGCAGATCTGACGCGACGCAGAATCCGGATTCGAAAAATCACAAACGCGATTTTGATTAAGCCGATTTTTACCTTGGGTCGTCATGGTGATGACAGTCGGATTTGTTGGTCCCGCGTCGCCGACTGCGTCGCCTGAGTCAGGTTTTGAGTCATGGTTGTGTCGCGTCGCGGGGCGTCTGCAAAGGCGCCCCGCACTCAATTTCAAACCCTGCCGGGTTCGCGCATCGTGATCGGCGACTGTGTCGCCGAGATGTCGAAACTCCCTGCGGGTTCGGTCGATCTTGTGTTCGCCGATCCACCCTACAATCTGCAGCTCAAGGGCGATCTCAAGCGCCCCGACGAATCCCATGTCGATGCCGTCAACAACGACTGGGACAAGTTCTCGTCCTTCGCCGCCTATGACGATTTCACGCGCGCCTGGCTGCTCGCCGCGCGGCGCATCATGAAGCCGTCGGCGACGATCTGGGTGATCGGCTCCTATCACAACATTTTCCGCGTCGGCGCCATCATGCAGGACCTCGGTTTCTGGGTCCTCAACGACATCGTGTGGCGCAAGACCAACCCGATGCCGAATTTCCGCGGCCGCCGTTTCACCAACGCGCATGAGACCATGATCTGGGCGGCGCGCGACGAAAACGCCAAGGGTTACACCTTCAACTACGAAGCGCTGAAAGCCGCCAACGAGGACGTGCAGGCGCGCTCCGACTGGCTCATCCCGCTGTGCACGGGCGACGAACGCCTCAAGGGCGGTGACGGCAAGAAGGTTCATCCGACGCAGAAGCCGGAAGGGCTTCTGGCACGGGTGCTGCTGTCGTCGTCGAAGCCCGGCGATCTCGTGATCGATCCGTTCAACGGCACCGGCACCACCGGCGCGGTCGCCAAGCGTCTCGGCCGTTCCTATATCGGCTTCGAACGCGACCGCACTTATGCCAAAGCGGCGGAAGCCCGCATCGCCGCGATCGAACCGCTGCCGGAAGCTACGCTGGCGCCGTTCATGACCGCGCGCGCCGCACCGCGTGTCGCGTTTGCCGAACTGGTTGAACGCGGCATGATCGTCCCCGGCACCAAGCTCGTCGATTCCAAGAAGAAGCACGCCGCACTGGTGCGCGCCGACGGCGCGATCATGCTCGGCGACAAGGTCGGCTCGATCCACCGCATGGGCGCGCTGGCGCAGGGCGCGGAAGCCTGCAACGGCTGGTCGTTCTGGCATGTCGAGACCAAAAAAGGACTGCGGCTGATCGACGAACTGCGCGCCGAAATCCGCACCGCGATGGCGGCGGGCTGATCCCGCC
>JAFKES010000031.1 GCA_017308495.1 Afipia sp. | reverse complement strand
CATTCCGAAACACGCTCACTATGCCCGCCTGCTTATTCCGGAAACGCTGAAAGATTTTGACCGGGCGTTGTATCTGGATGCCGATATAACCGTCATCGGAAAGCTCGACGAACTCTTTGCCGCGGATCTGAATGGCCGGCCGTTCGGAGCCACTTACGACGTTGCCTGGACGGAGCAGAAGGAAAGCGGAAATCTGGGAATCGATTTCAGAGGCAGGTATTTCAACTCCGGCGTTTTGCTCTTTGATCTGAAGCAATGGCGCATTCAGCAGATCGCAAACCGCGTTTTCGATTATGCCCGCGGTCATTACAAAACGTTTTTTCTTTCCGACCAATCGGCGCTGAACGCGCTATTTTCTGCGAACTACACGATGATCGATCCAAGATGGAATTTCTTCAAATTCCAGGAGCACGCCAAGATCGAGGATGTCCGGGTGGTTCACTACAACTTATATCAAAGACCATGGTTGTCCTCCGGCAATCCGTTCGCGCTTCTCTACAAGTTCCATCGTGACCACACGCCGTGGCCTCTTTCGCCGCAGCCGCCTGTCATCCGCACGTTCGATCCAGATCAAACCCGGCTGGATGCCGCGCGCCGGACGCTGCTGGCGATGCTCGGCGTCAAGCGACACCGGAGGTGGCTCAAGGAGAAGCAGCGCGAAGCGCTGCGACTGAGCGAAGAACGGCAGATGTTGGAGATCGTCAGGACCAAGTTCGCGGACCCCGCCTTGAAGCGCGCCCGGGAAATGGCGCAGCAGCGGGCGCGCTGATCCCACGGCGTCCGGTCGCCACCTCGTCGCTTGTTTCACGGATCTGCCCGGGGAGCATCCCGTCAGGATATCTTTTCGAGTGCGGGCTCTCAGCCGCGGTTGCTTCGGAAGCGGAGCTTCGGTAAGAACTGCCGCCAGTGAGGCCACGTGGCGGAGTGGTTACGCAACGGTCTGCAAAACCGTGTACACCAGTTCAATTCTGGTCGTGGCCTCCAACTCCTCGTTCAGATTTCCTCATCCCGAACTTTTATTGGTCGTCAGTTTTCAATTTTCACGCATTAGCGCTTTGCAAGGCTTGGGGCCTTTGTTATATGCGGCCCCGTTGCTGCTTCGGCAGTGTTCCTCGGTAGCTCAGCGGTAGAGCATCCGACTGTTAATCGGATGGTCGCTGGTTCGAATCCAGCCCGGGGAGCCAAACATCATTCCGAAATAATCAAATTAAAACAATGAGATAACCGACGCACCTGCGGCGGCTGATGAGCTTTGCCTTGCCGGTTGCACCAGAAGGCAGCGGCCGGCTCTCGGCCAGTCCCCCGAATCCGATCGGGACACGCCGCTCCTGCCGAACACGCACGCACGGCCCACGCAAATCAGATCGCCTTGCCCGACTACTCGCCCGCGCCGCTGACCGCGGATTTGCCGCGCCGGTTCTCGGGACGGCGGTAATCCCGCTTCCGCCGGGGCTTGGGCGCTAGTTCCGGCATGGTCGCCTGCGCGCTGCGATAGCGCGCCAGCATGTGCTCGAAGGTGGCGTCGAGCGTCGCTTCGATCTCGGGGCGGCCTTCGAGGCGGGCCAGCACCATTCCGGCTGCCTCGATGGTGGACAATCCGTCGCGACGCGGTTCCTTGCGTAGCTTGCCGTAGCGCGACGGACGGGCCGGGCCGAGGATGATGCGGCGACACTTCAGCATCCACGCATTGCGCCACCACAGCGCCTTGGCCTGACTCCAGGTGCCGTCGAGCAGCACCACGCCCTCGATATCCTTCAGAATCGAACGTTGGCCGTCCTCGATCTCGCCCTTGCGGTCGATGGCGACGACATCCCTGTCGGTCTCCAGATCGGCGAGTTTGGCGGACCCGAGATACAGCACCGCCCAGCGCTGAGGATCATAGACCTCGCGGCCGAGCGCCTTGGACAGGCTCGGCCACGACAGGCCGATCCGATGTGTTGCGTTCTGCAGCTGATGCGCCGTCAGCCGCGCGGTGCCAAGCGCCCTGTCCTGCTCCTGCGGATGCTGCAGAATCAGCACCTCGATGCGATTGGCGACCGCTTCCACGCTGTCGCAGATGCACAGCGGCAGCGGCTTGCCGCAACGCGGACAGGTCTCGATTTCGGGCGCGACCGTGGCGGGCGATGGGAAAGATTTGGACATGGCCCGCTTCTACGCCGCGCGCTGCGCGCCAGCAACCGCCTATTCCGCCGGCGCCGGTTGCGGCATCGGCCGGGGCCGGTCGCGCCCGCGCAGCCGGTCGATCAGCAGATAGATCACCGGGGTCGTGTACAGCGTCAGAATCTGGGAGACCACCAGCCCTCCGATGATGGTGATGCCGAGGGGACGGCGCATCTCCGTCCCCGGCCCGGTGGCCAGAACCAGCGGCACGGCGGCGAGGATCGCGGCCATGGTAGTCATCAGGATCGGCCGGAAGCGCGCGATGCAGGCCTCGAAAATGGCATCCTCGGAGGACAACCCGCGCTGCCGCTCGCCCTCCAGCGCGAAGTCCACGATCATGATGCCGTTCTTCTTGACGATGCCGATCAGCAGGATGATGCCGATGAAGGCGATCACCGTGAGCGGCATGCCGGTGATCCACAGCGCCAGCAGCGCGCCGAGCCCCGCCGACGGCAGGGTCGAAATGATGGTCAGCGGATGCGCCAGGCTCTCGTACAACACGCCGAGCACGATATAGACCGCGACCAGCGCGCCGAGGATCAGCAGCGGCTGGCGGCTGTTGGTCTTCTGGCTGTCGGCGGCGTTGCCGGCGAATTCGCCGCGGATGCCTTCCGGCATGTGCAGCTCCGCCACCGCCTGCAGGATGTTGTCGGTCGCGACCTGCAACGGCACGTCGGGCAGCAGGTTGAACGAAATGGTGTTCGACGGGAACGAGGACTGATGGAACACCGCGAGCGGCGACAGTCCGCGCTCCAGATGGACCACCGCCGACAGCGGCACCTGCGCGCCGCCCGATCCGGCCACATAGATATGGTCCAGCGCGCTCGGATCACCCTGTAGCCGAGGATCGACCTCGAGGATGATCTGGTACTGGTTGCGCTGGGTGTAGACGACCGAGATCTGACGCTGCGAGAAGGCGTTGTTGAGGGCGTTGTCGATATCCTGAACGTCGACGCCGAGACTCGCCGCCGCCTTGCGGTTGATGGAGAGGTTGAGCGCCAGCCCGGCCGACTCGCGGTCACTGGAAATGTCGGTGATGCCGTCCACGGTCTCGAACCGCTTGGCAACGATCGGCGCCCATTTGGCGAGCAGGTTCAGATCGGTACTGATCAGCGTGTACTGATAATTGGAATCGCTCTGCCGCCCGCCGGCGCGCAGATCCTGCGCCGCGAACATGAACAGGCGGATGCCCGGCACCTTGCCGAGATTGCGGCGCATGCGGTCGATCACCTGCTGGGTGGTCAGGCCGTCGCGCTGGTCTAGCGGCTTGAGGCTGATGAACATCATGCCGCGGTTGGAGCCGCCGCCCGGGCCACCGCTGCCGCCGAGACTGGAGCCGACGCCCTGCACCGCCGGATCGGCCATGACGATGTCGGCGATCTGCTGCTGCAGCCCGAGCATGGCCTGAAACGACACGTCGGGCGATGCGCGGGTTGCGCCGATCACCAGGCCGCTGTCGTCCTGCGGGAAATAGCCCTTCGGGATGTTGACGAACATCATCGCCGTCAGCGCGATGGTGGCGACGAACACGATCATGGTCATGCCCGGGAAGCGCAGCACCACATGCAGCGTGCGCTCGTAGAACTGCACCGTCCGCGACAGGCCGCCCTCCACCACCCGGTCGAACCATGTGGCGTCTGGCGAAGCGGCTTGCTTGATGTAGTGCGCGCAGATCATCGGCGTGACGGTGAGCGACACCACCATCGACACCAGGATGGCGAAGGTCAGCGTCAGGGAGAACTCGCGGAACAATCGGCCGATGATGCCTTCCATGAAGATCAGCGGCGTGAACGCCGCCACCAGCGACACGCTGATGGACAGCACCGTAAAGCCGATCTGCTTCGCTCCCACCACGGCCGCCTGATAGGGCTTCATGCCGTCCTCGAGGTTGCGGAACATATTCTCGATCATGACGATGGCGTCGTCGACCACGAAGCCGACCGACACCGCGAGCGCCATCAGCGACAGGTTGTTGATCGAGAACCCGGCGACCCACATGGCGGCGCAGGTACCCGCCAGCGCCAGCGGCACGGAAATGCCGGCGGCGATAGTCGGCGTCGCCCGCCGCACGAACACGAACACCACGAGCATGACCAGCACGACGGTGGCGAGGAGCGTCCACTCCATGTCCTCGACGCTGGCGCGGATGGTGCCGGTGCGATCCGACAGCACCGAAATCTCGACGCCGCCCGGAACCCACTGCTTCAGTTCGGGCAGCAGCGCCCTCACCCGGTCCACCGTCTCGATGACGTTGGCGTCCTGCTGCTTGGTGATGAGGATCAGCACCGCGGGCTGCTT
>JAFKES010000128.1 GCA_017308495.1 Afipia sp. | reverse complement strand
GGCCGGTTTCTGGCCGACAAGGCGGCTCCCGTCGCGGTTGAGCGCGAGGTCTCCATTCCGGGAGCCGGCGGCGCGATACCATGTCGGCTCTACATCCCGGCTTCTGAAAAGCCGCTTCCCCTGTTGATCTATTTTCATGGTGGTGGCTTCGCCTATGGCAGCGCCCCGGGCTGGGACGGGCTGATGCGCGATCTGGCGCATCAGGCCGGCGTCGCGGTACTGAATGTCGACTACCGCCTCGCACCCGAGCACAAATTTCCGGCCGGGCTGGAGGATGCTCTGGCTGCGATTCAGCATGCGCATCAATCCGGAGCGGGCTGGGGAATCGATCCCGCCCGACTTGCGGTCAGCGGCGATTCCGCCGGCGCCAATCTAGCGTTGGTCGCAGCGATGATTTTGCGCGATCAAGGCGTCACGGCGTTGAAGTTGCTTGTGCTGTTCTACGGCGTGTTTTCTGCGGACTACGCCAGCGAGAGCTGGACGACGCTGGGGACCGGCGCTTACGGCCTGTCGCAGGCCCAGATGGAGTGGGTGTGGTCGACCTATCTCGACCAGCCGGACCAGCGTAAGGACTGGCGTGCCGCGCCGCTGTCAGGCGATCTCGGCCGCTTGCCGCCCGTGCAGCAGATCATCGGTTCGCTCGATCCATTGCTGGATGACGCGCATGCGTTGAAAGCCCGCCTCGACGAGTCCGGCGTTGCCAACGATCTCAAGGTTTTTCCGGGCGTCAATCACGGGTTCGTTCGCTTCAATCACATGGTCGCGACAGCACAGCTCGCGCTCGACGCGGCGGCGGCCGCATTGCGCCGCGAATTGTCGCCGACGTGAGGGCGGTCGATTCCCTTTCGGATCGCGCGGGAGCGGGCGACCGCCCGGTGCAATCGCTGCGGCGCAACAGTCGATGTTGCGCCATCGGATGACGGCAGTGATCGTGCCGGTTGCGGTGCGGCCGTCGCCTGGCGCATCTCCGGCGTTGCGATCATGCCGGCGTCGACGATTTCCGCTTTGCGCGCGAAGCCGTCCTGCCGACGCTATTTTTTGGCGTGGCGTTTTTCTTCGGCGCCGCCGCTTTGGGCGAGGGCTTGATGCGGCCATGCACGCCGTCAAGGAAATTATCCACCATCATATCCGCGATCTCGTTGGTCTGGAGGCTGACCTGCGTGCCGTGAATGTATTTGCGGATAAGGTAATAAATGGCCGTCGAGTGTAAATGCCAGGCGAGCTCGATCTCCATTTGAGTGGGCTTGGTGGGCGGCATGCCCGCTTCGGCGCGCAGCTCCATCACGATCTTGCCGAGCAGGCGTGTCACCGGACCTTGAATATAGCGTTTCGTAAGATCGCTGCCTTGAAGGCTCGAATGCACCGCAATTCTGATCCAGGTCCGGTCGTCGACAGCAATCAGATACGACCTGAAGAACTTCTTGAGGCGCTCGCGCAACGGGCGGCTCCGGTCAGCGATCGTTTCTTCCCATTCCGGAATCCAGCGTGACAGAAAGGTCTTTTCATAAACCCGCTCGATCAAATTCTCCTTCGAGCCAAAATAACGATAGATCAACGACTGCGAAACGCCGATGCGGTCTGCCAGCCCTCGCGTCTCCGCCCGGAAACCTTCCTCGGCAAAAAATTCGATCGCAGCATCGAGGATCATGCGCTCACGCGTTTGCGGCGCCAGTCGCAGGCGACGCTGCTTCACGCCGGTACCCTGTTCGCGCGATTTCGTCATTTGCGTCCTGGGAGGAGGTGTTCGGAGCATTCGCTGGGATCTCTATGGCCTGTTCGGCGGTTGCGCGGAAGCTGTCAGTTGGCACCTTTAAATAACGCAGGCCTCTCGGCCAAGCGCAACGTCGATGACGAACGTCTAATTGTTTTTCGAAGCGCTTGACAAACAGCGCCACTAATGAGCAAATGCTCATTAACAGCGGGCCAACGCTGGTGCATTGGAGGAAACGGTGGCAGAATTAAAACGCAAGGTCGTCATTACGTGTGCCGTGACCGGGGCCATCCATACCCCGTCGATGTCACCCCATCTTCCGATCACCGCAGATCAAATCATCGAGGAAGCGCTGGCTGCCGCTGAAGCGGGCGCCGCGGTTCTGCATCTGCACGCGCGCGACGAGAAGAACGGTCGGCCGGATCAATCCCCCGAGGGTTTCGGCCGTTTTCTTTCCCGCATCAAGCAGCAGACCAGCGCTGCGATCAATATCACGACCGGCGGCAGCCCGTTTATGCGCGTCGAAGAGCGGGTCAAGCCGGCTGAGCACTTCAAGCCGGAAGTGGCTTCGCTCAATATGGGCTCGATCAATTTCGGCCTGTTCCATCTGCTCGATCGCTATAAGGACTTTAAGCATTCCTGGGAGCCGGAGTTTCTGGAATCGACCCGCGACCTGGTGTTCCGGAATTCGTTCAAGGACATCGAGTACATTCTCCAGACTTGCTACAACAACAATACGCGCTTCGAGTTCGAGTGCTACGATATCGCGCACCTCTACAACCTGAAGCATTTTCTCGATCGCGGTCTCGTCAAGCCGCCGCTGTTCGTTCAGTCCGTGTTCGGAATCCTCGGCGGCATCGGCACTCATCCTGAAGACGTCATGCACATGAAGCGCACGGCGGACCGGCTGTTTGGCGATCAGTATCGCTGGTCGGTGCTCGGCGCCGGCGCCGCGCAGATGCGTATTGCCGCGATGGCGGCGTCCATGGGCGGCAACGTTCGCGTCGGGCTTGAGGACTCGCTGTGGATGGGGCCGGGCAAGCTGGCCAAATCGAATGCGGATCAGGTGCGGCTGGTTCGATCCATTATCGAGGGAATGGGCCTCGAGATCGCAACCCCCGATGAGGCGCGCCAGATTCTCGCACTCAAGGGCGCCGATCAGGTCAATTTCTGAGCGGTTGCGCGGAACGTTTGTCTCGCCCGGATTTATCCGGGCGGGCCACGTCGACAACAAGTGGCGCGAGGGTAAATTCCGCGTATGCTTGCATTCAAAAAAAGCAAAGGCCTGGTAGAAACAAAAGCCAGATTTCAGGGAGAGAGACATGTCGAAATTTACACGTCGAGAAACCTTGTCGCTTGCTGGAGGCGCGTTGGCGGTGATGGCAACATCCGCGGCCAAGGCGGATGGACCTCCGATCAAGATCGGCCTTGGCATGGCCTTGACCGGCGGTCTCGCCGGTGGCGGCAAGGCCGCGCTGCTGGCGTATCAGATCTGGGCGGAGGAAGTTAACGAGCGCGGCGGCCTGCTGGGCCGCAAGGTCGAGCTCGTCAACTACGACGATCAGTCCAACCCCGCCACGGTGCCGGGAATCTATTCGAAGCTTCTCGACGTCGACAAGGTCGACCTCGTGGTTTCCGGCTACGGCACGGTGCCCACCGCTGCGGCGATGCCCGTCATCATCCAGAAGGGGAAGACGTTCCTGTCGCTGTTCGCCCTGGCCGCGAATGACGCGTTCAACTATGGCCGCTATTTCCAGCTGCAGCCGAACGGGCCGCAGGCCAAGTACGAATTTTCCCGAGCCTTCTTCGAGCTTGCCTCCAAGCTGTCTCCCAAGCCGCAGACCGTTGCTCTGGTCGGGGCCGATGCGGAGTTTGGCGTGCTTGCTCTCGAAGGCGCGCGCGAGAACGCGAAAAAGGCCGGTATCAAGATCGTCTACGATCGCAGCTATCCGCCGAACACGCAGGATTTCGGCTCGATCGTGCGCGCCATCAAGGCGGCCTCGCCCGACCTGCTGTTTATCGGCTCCTATCCTCCGGATTCCGCGGGCATGATCCGCGCGATCCATGAGGTCGGATTTGGCGCCCGCATGGTCGGCGGCGGCATGATCGGCCTTCAGTTCGCCGCGCTGAAGGAACAGCTCGGGCCGATGCTGAACAACATCGTGTCCTACGATCTCTACGTGCCAGAGCCGACGATGAATTTCCCCGGCGTGGCGGCGTTCCTTACCAAATACCGCGAGCGTGCGGTGAAGGCGGGCGTCGATCCGCTGGGACTCTACATTCCCCCGTTCGCCTATGCCGAGATGCAGATCCTCGAGGCCTCGATCAACGCCGTCAAGTCGCTCGACGACAAGAAGCTCGCCGAATACATGCACGCGACCAAGTTCCCCACCATCGTCGGCGATATCAAGTTCGGCGAACGTGGCGAGTGGGCGGAGCCCCGCGTTCTGCTGATCCAGTATCGCGGCATTGTCGGCAACGGCATCGAGCAATTCAAGCAGCCGGGCAGGCAGGTGATTCTCGATCCTCCCGCCTTCCGATCTGGCGAACTGGTCACCCCATTCGAGCCAATCAAGCGCTGACGGAGGTTCGCGCAGCCGGAGACGACCATGATCTTCAGTCTTGACCTGTTCTCTAACGCAATCGTCTCCGGCATCCTTCTCGGCGGCTTCTATTGTGCCGTCGCGGTCGGCATTACGATCGCATTCGGAATGCTGGATATCGTGAATATCGCCCATCCGGCCTTCATCATGGCCGGTGGGTTCATCGCCTACTTTTTCAACGTCCATTTTGGCGTTGATCCGGTCCTGGCGTGTCTCATTGCAGCCGTGCCGGCCTATTTTGTCGGGCGGCTGCTCTACCGCTTCTACTATTCCGCCTTCGAAAAACGCGGAGAAGAATCGCTGCAAGGCCTGGCGTTCTTCTTTGGCATGCTGTTCATCATCGAGGTCGGCCTGATCCTGGTGTTCGGCGTCGATTACCGCTTCGTGGATGCGGCCTATATCGGACCGACGATATCGATCGGATTCCTCTCGATCCCCTGGCGGCTGCTTGTTCCGCTGATTGTCGGTCTGCTTCTCATCGTAGGGATCATGATCTTCCTTTCGAAGACGTTTATCGGCAAGGCGATCCTTGCTGTGTCGCAGGATCCGCTGGCGCTGCGTCTCGTCGGCGGAAATCCGGTCAAGGTGAAAGAAGTTGCGTTTGGTCTGTCGATCGCGACGGCGATCATCGCCGGTGCGCTCCTGATCGTTATCCAGCCGATCGAGCCGTCTTTGGGGCGGGATTTCATCGGCCGGGTGTTCGCGATCGCGGTGCTCGGCGGGATCACCAGTCTGCCGGGCACGATCGTGGCGTCGGCGATCCTTGGGGTGGCGGAGAGCATGACAACGACATTCTTCGGTCCGTCATGGTCGCCGGCCGTCGCCTTTGGTCTGCTGCTGGTTGCTCTTGCCGTGCGACCCGAGGGGATCTTCGGGCGATGAAAAATTCATCTGTATCGCTGGCTGCGCCCACCAGGTCCGGACCGGCCACCCGCGCCCTCATCACGCTCGCCATTTGCGCGGCCATCGGAGTGGCGTCCATCCTGCTGCTCGACTTGGCTGGAACGGATTACGCATTCCTTGCCGCTTATACCGTCCTGCAATTCGTGGCGCTTGCGACCGCGTGGAACATCCTCGGCGGCTATGCCGGCTATGTGAACTTCGGCGTGGCGGGTTTCTTCGGCGTCGGGGTCTACACCAGCGTCGTTATCTACAAGACGCTGCAGTGGCCGCTGATATTCACGATCCCGCTCGCCGCGCTCGTCACCGGCCTGCTGGGACTGGCCATGGGCTACCTGACCCTGCGGCTGAGAGGTGTGTTCTTCTCGATCGCAACGCTGGCCATGTCCGTGGTGCTCAATACGCTGATCGTGAACTGGGCGTTCGTGGGCGGTTCTCGCGGTGTCTATGTCCTTCATCCGGAGACGATGCCCTACTTCGGAACCTACGCGCGCTACCTCTTTGTGGTGATGTTCGTGATCGCCGTCGGGTCGGTCCTGATTGCAAGATTCATCGAGCATTCGTGGATCGGAAACGGACTCGCGGCGCTTAAGGACGACGAGATGGCGGCCGAATGCGCCGGCGTGCCGTCGCTGCGAATGAAGCTTCTGGCGACCACCATCAGCGGCGCCCTGCTCGGAGCCGTCGGTGCGCCGTTCCCGTACTTCATCACCTATGTCGATCCCACGTCCGCGTTCAGCCTGACGATTGCGGTCAATGCGATCGCCATGCCGCTGATCGGCGGAACCGCGACCTGGCTTGGTCCGGTGATCGGCGCGCTGTTGCTCGGCACGCTGCAGCAGGTGGCGACGGTGACGATCTCGTCGGCCCTCAACCTTCTGATTGTTGGCGTGCTGCTCGTGGTCTTCATCACGGTCGCGCCCAACGGAATTATTGGCTTCATCAAGGATATGCGGGAGAAACGCAAATGAGCGGTTCTGCCATCCTGTCAGCACGTGGCGTGGTCAAACGCTTCGGCGGTTTCACCGCTCTGAACGGGATTGATTTCGATCTGAACGATCGCGAGCGCGTCGGGCTGATCGGCCCGAACGGGTCCGGCAAGAGCACATTCGTCAATTGCCTGACAGGCGCCTTGCGGCAAGAGGAAGGCAACGTCGTTTTCGCCGGCACGGATATCACCAAGATGCCGGCCTGGAGGCGCGCGGGCTCCGGTCTTGCCCGCAGCTTCCAGATTCCCCGGCCGTTTCGCGGACTGACTGTGCGGCAGAATATCGGGGTGCCGCTGTCCTTCATTTCGAAGCTGTCGAACCAGGATGAGATCAACGCCAAGGCGGATCACGTTCTGGGGCAGATCGGGCTTCTCGACAAGGCCAATCTCAGCCCGAAGAATCTCAGTCAGGTCGACCTGCGCAAACTGGAGCTGGGACGAGCGTTAGCGGCTCAGCCCAAGGTTCTCATCGCCGACGAGGCGATGGCCGGTCTTTCCGATTCGGAAGTCGATGAAATCCTCGATCTGCTGATGCATCTGAACGATTCCGGAATCGGAATCATTCTGATCGAGCATATCATGCGGGCCGTTATGCGATTTTCCCAGCGTGTGGTTGTTTTCGTTGCAGGGACGAAAATCGCCGATGGCGATCCTCGCGAGGTCATGGATCATCCTGAAGTGGTGAGGGCCTACCTTGGGCAATAATCTGACCATTGAAGGTATCGATGCTGGATACGGTGCCGTTACCGTCCTTTCCGATGTCAGTCTGCGTGCAGGGGACGGGGAGACCGTTGCGCTCCTCGGCACCAACGGGAATGGCAAGACGACGCTGATGCGCTGCATTACCGGACAGATCGTTCCGACGCGCGGGACTATCGTCGCGGAGATCGACGGGCAACGGCACAGCCTTATTGGCATGTCGACGGAGGAAATCGTCGACATCGGCATCTCGCTGGTGCCGGAGGGGCGGCGGCTGTTTCCGAAGCTGACCGTCGAGGAGAATCTCACGCTCGGAGCCTATCGGAAGAAGGCGCGGCCGGAGATTGCGAAGAACATCGACTTCTGCTTCGAGACGTTTCCCCGCCTGAAGGAGCGCCGCAACCAAATGGCCGGCTCCATGAGCGGCGGTGAACAACAGATGCTGGCGCTTGGACGCGCGTTGATGGCCGGTCCTCGGATTCTCCTGGTCGATGAGCCTTCCGTGGGATTGGCCCCGATTCTTGTCGCCCGCATGATCGACAAAATCGCCGAGCTTTCCACGGCGCTGGGGCTCACCGTGCTGATGGCGGAGCAGAATTTCGAGCAGGCGACCAGGATTGCAAATCGCGGCTACGTGCTGGTTCACGGACAGGTCGCGCTGGCAGCCGATAGCGTCGAAGACCTGAGACGGAGCGATGTTGTTCGCCGCCTTTACCTTGGCGGCGATTGAGATTCGTCCACCACAATTCAATCGAACAGAACCGGAGAGTACGATGGATATCAAGGTCGGCAAAGCTGCGATTGCTGAAGCAAGCCAGAAGCTGTCAAACTGGGGACGCTGGGGTAAAGAGGACCAGATCGGTACCTTGAACTTCGTCACCCCCGAACGCGTTACGCGCGCCGCCCAGCTCGTGAAGAAGGGCAAGATTTTCGGCATGGGCATTCCGCTCGACGGCAATGGTCCGCAGAGCGGTCTGTTCGGTGGTCGTTGGAATCCGATCCACACGATGCTGGCGACCGGTACCGATGCGATCGCCGGCCGGCAGGACGAAATCAACCGGATGCGTTACGCCGACGACGCCATCAACATGCCGGTTCAGGCCGCGACCCACTGGGACTCGCTCGGGCACGTTTTCTACATCGACAAGATGTACAACGGCCATGATGCGAAGAACGTCGACAGCCGTGGCGTTCACCGGCTCGGCATCGAGCATACCCGTGATCGCATGGTTGGCCGCGGGGTTCTGCTGGATGTCGCCCGTTTCAAGGGGGTTGATTCTCTTGAGGACGGTTACGGTATTTCGAACGACGAGCTCGACGCCGTTGCCAAGAAGCAGGGCGTTGTGGTCGGAGAGGGTGATTTTGTCATCATCCGTACCGGTCATATGGAACGCTGCATGAAGAACAAGGCGTGGGGCGGCTACGCCGGCGGCGATGCGCCGGGCGTCAAGTTCGAGAATTGCTATTGGAGCCACGAAAAGAAGATCGCGGCCATTTGCTCGGATACGTGGGGTGTTGAAGTTCGCCCCAATGAAGGCCCCGAAGTTGCCCAGCCGTGGCATTGGGTGGTCATTCCGGCCATGGGTCTCACCATGGGCGAGATCTTCTTTGTGAAGGAGCTGGCCGAGGACTGCGCGGCTGACGGCGTCTATGAATTCATGTTTGCCGGTCCGCCGCTCGTCATCACTGGCGGAACGGGATCGCCGATCAACCCGCTTGCGATCAAGTAAGTTCTGATCATCGAACTGGAAGCCCGGCGTCAGCCGGGCTTCGCTTTTCCGGCGATGAACAGTCGCGAGGCGCCGCGATTGAAATATCATAAACGCGGGATCGCTTCGACGGCTCGCGCGCCGGAGGTGATCGAGCGCTGCAGCGCCGTTACGGCGTTTCGATCCAAACGCTCTATGAGCTGATCTGATTTGTTGATTGCGTCGGATCGCGCCGGCGATCCGGTGCCGGATTCCAAGACATTGCCCATGATTGAGGCACGTCCGCCGCAGCAACATGGGCGAGCGGATGTGGATTGCTGTCCAGGGGAACGTGTCGTCGCCGACGACGTGACGATCTGGGGATGGTTCGGGTGATCTGCCCCGGCGCATCCGAAGAAACCCTGCGTGCCGCGTCCATTGTGAGCGCCCACCGAAGCGGCCCAAAACCGAAAATGCTGTCGCCATGTTCCCCGCGGCCGTCGCCGCGGGCTGTGCCGTGGCGACCGGCAGGTTCGCTGCACGGGCAACGTGGTGGCGCCGCCGGTATTTCCGGCGCTTTACAGCACCCGGCAGGCATGAAAGATACGTCCCCGTTCCAAGCACCGAGGACAAGAGCCGGCTCCTTCACGCCGCATCCGTGTCTGTCGTCAGCCAGTCGAGGTTCAGTTTTGCCCATCTCGAAGATTCTTGTTGCGAACCGTTCAGAGATTGCGATCCGCGTTTTTCGGGCGGCGAATGAGTTGGGGATCAAAACGGTAGCGATCTGGGCCGAGGAGGACAAGCTCTCGCTGCACCGGTTCAAGGCGGATGAGAGTTATCAGGTCGGGCGCGGTCCCCATCTGAGCAAGGATCTTGGCCCGATCGAAAGCTATCTGTCGATTGCGGAAGTTATCCGGGTCGCGAAGCTTTCCGGCGCCGACGCCATCCACCCTGGCTATGGGCTTTTGTCGGAAAGCCCTGAATTCGTGGAGGCCTGCAACGAGGCAGGAATTACCTTCATTGGGCCAACGGCCCAAACGATGCGGCAGCTCGGCAACAAGGTGGCAGCCCGCAATCTGGCGATTTCGATCGGCGTGCCGGTGGTGCCTGCCACCGAACCGCTGCCCGACGACCTCGCCGAAGTGGCGAGGATGGCGGCCGGGATCGGCTATCCGGTCATGCTCAAGGCGTCCTGGGGTGGCGGCGGTCGCGGCATGCGCGTCATCCGCTCCGAGGCGGATCTTGCCAAGGAGGTGACGGAAGCCAAGCGCGAGGCGATGGCCGCTTTCGGCAAGGATGAGGTCTATCTGGAAAAGCTCGTCGAGCGGGCGCGCCACGTCGAAAGCCAGATTCTGGGCGATACCCATGGCAATGTCGTGCATCTGTTCGAGCGCGATTGTTCGATCCAGCGTCGCAACCAAAAGGTCGTGGAGCGGGCACCGGCCCCCTATCTTTCGGAAGCGCAGCGCCAGGAACTGGCCGGTTATTCGCTGAAGATCGCCGGCGCGACGAACTATGTCGGCGCCGGCACGGTCGAGTATCTGATGGATGCCGATACCGGGAAGTTCTACTTCATCGAGGTGAATCCGCGCATCCAGGTCGAGCACACCGTGACCGAGGTCGTCACCGGCATCGATATCGTCAAGGCGCAGATCCACATCCTCGATGGTTTCGCGATCGGCACACCGGAATCGGGCGTGCCGGCTCAGGCGGATATCCGCCTCAACGGTCACGCACTGCAATGCCGCATCACAACCGAGGACCCCGAGCACAATTTCATCCCGGATTACGGCCGCATCACCGCCTATCGTTCGGCGTCGGGCTTCGGCATCCGGCTTGATGGCGGTACGTCCTACACCGGCGCCATCATCACGCGCTATTACGATCCGCTGCTGGTCAAGGTCACGGCCTGGGCGCCGAAACCGCAAGAAGCGATCACGCGCATGGACCGGGCGTTGCGGGAGTTCCGCATCCGCGGCGTCGCAACCAACCTGACCTTTCTGGAAGCGATCATCGGTCACCAGAAGTTTCGCGACAATTCCTATACGACCCGCTTCATCGATACGACCCCCGAACTGTTCGAACAGGTCAAGCGCCAGGACCGCGCGACCAAGCTGCTGACCTATCTGGCCGACGTCACCGTCAACGGCCATCCGGAAGCAAAGGGTCGTCCGATGCCGTCCGATCAGGCGGCGAAGCCGATCTTGCCTTATATCAATGGGCCGATCCCCGACGGCACCAAGCAGATATTCGACCAGCTCGGTCCCAAGAAATTCGCCGAGTGGATGCGCGGCGAAAAGCGCGTTCTGGTCACCGACACGACCATGCGGGATGCGCATCAGTCGCTGCTTGCAACCCGGGTGCGGACCCATGACATCACCCGCGTTGCCGGGGTCTATGCGCGGGCGTTGCCGGGCCTGTTCTCGCTGGAGTGCTGGGGCGGCGCCACCTTCGACGTGTCGATGCGCTTTTTGACGGAAGATCCGTGGGAGCGGCTGGCGTTGATCCGCAAAGACGCGCCGAACCTGCTCCTGCAGATGCTTCTGCGCGGCGCCAATGGCGTCGGCTACAAGAACTATCCCGACAATGTGGTGAAGTTTTTCGTGCGGCAGGCGGCCAAGGGCGGGATCGATCTGTTCCGGGTGTTCGACTGCCTCAACTGGGTCGACAACATGCGGGTGTCGATGGACGCCGTGAACGAGGAGAACAAGCTGTGTGAGGCGGCGATCTGCTACACGGGCGATCTTCTGAACTCGGCTCGCCCGAAATACGATCTCAAATACTATACCGCGCTGGCAGGCGAGCTGGAAAAGGCCGGTGCACATATCATCGCCGTCAAGGATATGGCCGGGCTTCTGAAACCGGCGGCCGCCAAGGTGCTGTTCAAGGCCTTGCGGGAGGTCACCGACCTGCCGATTCATTTCCACACCCATGACACATCCGGCATTTCGGCCGCGACCGTCCTTGCTGCCGTCGCTGCCGGCGTCGATGTGGTGGATGCGGCGATGGATGCCTTTTCCGGAAATACGTCGCAGCCTTGTCTTGGCTCGATCGTCGAGGCCTTGTCCGGCTCCGAACGTGACCCGGACCTCGATCCGGAATGGATCCGCAAGATCTCCTTCTATTGGGAGGCGGTCCGCAACCAGTATGCAGCTTTCGAGAGCGATCTGAAGGGGCCTGCCTCGGAGGTCTATCTGCACGAGATGCCGGGCGGCCAGTTCACCAATCTCAAGGAACAGGCCCGTTCGCTCGGTCTCGACGCCAGATGGCACAAGGTGGCGCAGACCTATGCCGATGTGAACCGGATGTTCGGCGATATCGTCAAGGTGACGCCGTCGTCCAAGGTTGTCGGCGACATGGCACTGATGATGGTTTCCCAGGATCTCACCGTCGCCGATGTCGAGAACCCCAACAGGGATATCGCTTTTCCAGAATCCGTCGTGTCGATGCTGAAGGGCGACCTCGGCCAGCCTCCCGGCGGTTGGCCGGCAGCGCTGCAAGAGAAGGCGCTCAAGGGCGAGAAGCCCTATACCGCCGTGCCCGGTTCGTTGCTGCCGCCGGCCGATCTCGATGCCGAACGCAAGGCGATCGAGGCAAAGCTCGACCGCAAGGTCGACGACTTCGAATTCGCCTCCTACCTGATGTATCCGAAAGTGTTCACCGACTTCGCGCTTGCCGCGGATACCTACGGCCCGGTGTCCGTGCTGCCGACGCCCGCCTATTTCTACGGGCTGAAGGATGGCGAGGAACTGTTCGCCGATATCGAGCCCGGCAAGACGCTGGTTATCGTCAATCAGGCGATCAGCCAGGTCGATGCCCAGGGCATGGTGACCGTGTTCTTCGAACTGAATGGCCAGCCGCGCCGCATCAAGGTGCCGGATCGCGCGCATGGCGCATCAGGCTCGGCCGTCCGGCGCAAGGCCGAGGCCGGCAACGCCAGCCATCTCGGTGCGCCAATGCCTGGTGTCATCTCCCGCGTCTTCGTCGCCCAGGGGCAGACCGTCAAGGCCGGGGACGTGCTGCTGTCCATTGAGGCGATGAAGATGGAAACCGCTCTTCATGCCGAGAGGGACGCAACCATCGCCGACCTTTTTGTTAAGGTTGGCGAGCAGATCGATGCAAAGGACTTGCTGGCTGTCTTCGCGAGCTGAGTGGAGACAGCGATGCGCGCACAGGCTGCGCTCGGCTGAGGGCCTTCCTTCATGTCGACGTGCAATGCCGCGCGTGCGTTGACGGTCTTAGTGGAGAAGCCGAAAGCGTGGCCGAAAAGATCGCCGCGGCGAAATTGCATCTACCTGAAGATGCGTGACGGAGTTGAGGCGACGGACAGCGTGAAGGTCGGATCGGCGGTGGAACGGATAGGCCGTGGCCGTCTGAAATCCCACGATGGCTTCAAACTTCATCTCCGAAAAATTCAAAGGGCCGAGTGACAACTCAAGGCCCGACCAGCGAAAGCGCAAGCAACGACAGGATCAACGCCGGCGGCATTACCCATGCGCCGAGTCGCAGGAAGCGCAGCGCGCCGACATGTTCGCTTTCCCGCCGCAACGCGACCAGCCACAGGATCGTCGCCAGCGAGCCGGTCACCGAGAGATTCGGCCCGAGGTCGACGCCGATCAGAATTGCAGCGGTGATCTGATGCGGCGCCTGCGCCGTTTGAGTCGTCGTCGCGGCGATCAGACCCATCGGCAGGTTATTGATCAGATTCGACGCGATGGCGGTTATGATGCCGGCTCCCCATGCCGTCTCACGCGGCGCGTCCGCCGCCGCTTGCTTCAGCAGGTCGGCGAGCCCCGATAGCGCGCCCGTATGGTTGAGGCCTTCGACCAGAATGAACAGTCCGGCAACGAGGGGCAGCACCGACCAGGATACGTCGCGCAGCACCGGCATCGGCGATTTGCGGCCGAGCACCAGCACGATCACGGCGACAGCGCTGCCGCAGATGAAGGTCGGCAGACCAAGGTCGCGGCCGAACGCGGATGCGGAAAGGAGAACGACGGCCGTTGCCGCAAGACCGAAGGCGACGATCGCGGCGTTACGCGTCAGGTCGATGTGCTCGCTGTTGTCGTCCACCCGTCCGGTCAGGCTGCCGCGCTGGCTGATCCGGAGCAGGATAAAGGTGGCGACGATGGATGCGACCGAGGGCAGCGCGAAATAGCGCATCCATTCCAGCAGCGTCGGCATCCGCTCTCCGAACACGACGAGGTTCGCGGGGTTGGAAATGGGCAGGACAAAGCTCGCGGCATTGGCGATGAACGCGCAGGCAAACAGATAGGGCAGCGGCTCGACCTTCGCGGCGCGGGTTGCGGCGTATACGGCCGGCGTGAGAACGACGGCGGTCGCGTCGTTCGACAGAAAAATGGTGACGATGGTGCCGACCGCGTAGACGATCGCGAACAGCCGGGAGGCCGAACCCCGGGAGTATCGCACGGCCTGCACCGCAAGCCAGTCGAACAGGCCTTCCTTGCGCGCGACTTCGGCCAGCAACATCATGCCGACCAGAAAGAAATAGACATCGCGGCCTTTGCCGGCGGCCGCCGCCGCGTCCCGCCACGGCAGCAGGTCGCATGCGACAAGCAGCACAGCGCCGGCAACAGCCCAGATATACTCGGGCAAATTCCAGGGACGCGCGATGACGCCGAAGGTCGCGAGGCCTGCAATACTCCAGATCGCGGTCGTCGCGTTCCACATCATCTCGCCGCCAGCGCAGGTGCGAGCCGTCCCGGCTTGCCGGCGCATGCAGGCTTGAGCAGCGATGCGAATATCATCCACAGTCCAACCGAGATGGTGGCGAAGGCGCCGAGGATCAGGAACATCGGTCCATAGCCTAGCCCCTGCGCGATCCAGCCGCCAATCGCGGGGCTGAGGGATGCCCCGACGCCTTGCACGGTCATGACGGCACCCTGGCCGGCATTGATCCGTCCGGTGCCATTGAGAATCCTTGCGACAAGGCCGGGTACGGCGACGCTCTGCAGTCCGGCGCCGACGCCGTCGAGGATCTGGACCGGATAGACGCCCCATTCGTTGAGCAGCCACGCGGCGACGACCCCTCTTATCGGCAGGGCGATAAAAGATATCAGCAGCACGAGCCAGTAGCCTTCTTTCTCCGCCATCCGCATCGCGGCCAGCGAAGTCAGAATCATCGTGCCCTGCGCGATCACGATGGTCATGGCGACAAAACTTGTCGGATCGGCATGATGATCCGCAACCACAGCCAGTCCATAGAGGGGAAGCATCGCCGCGTTGCCGAGATGGAAGAAAAGCAGGGCCGCAGCGAGGATCAGCAGCGGCTTCGACTCGACCAGCACCCGAAATCCGCTGACGTGACCGTCATCTCCGCCCTCGTGTTCGAGCCCGCGGGCCGCATCGTCGTCGATGGAATCGCTCGGGATCATGAGGACGGAGGCGATGGAAAGCACGCCGAAAGCCGCGGCGAGCCAGAACACCGCCGTGAAGCCGTAAAGCCAGCCGAGCCATCCGGAGAGACTGGCGCCCACCACGTTGCCGGCGTGGTTGAAAGCCTGGTTGCGGCCGTTCTGGCGATTGAATCCCGCCTGCCGGACAATGCCGAGCGTGATGCCGGCAACCGCCGGCCCGATCGCGGCGCCAGCGATGGCGGTCGCAACCTGTGAGGCGGCCACCAGCCAGAATTCCTGCGACAGCAGCACGAGGCCCGAGGCGAGAACCGTGCAGATGCCGGGAATGATGACGTACAGCTTCTTGTTGCGTGTGGCATCGATCAGCGCGCCCGCCGGCGTTGTCATGACCATGCCCGCGACGCCGCCGGCTGTCATGACTGTTCCAATCCAGCCGCTCTGCCATCCGTGGGCGAGCAGGAAGACGCCGAGAAAGGGCCCGATCCCGGCCTGCATGTCGGCCATGAAGAAATTCAGCGCAAGAAGCGGCCTGAGCGCTGTCTGGCGGGGTTGGGCGGGCGTCATCTGATTTCGTCCCATCATCCGTTCGCGATCAGAGCGATGCCGGCCACCGTCAATATCGGCTCTCCCAATGCGGCCGGGACTTCGTGTGCAGGCATGCCGAACATGCCAAACCGGTCGATGAGGAGCGACATCACATATTGGCGATGATCGTCCCTCACAAACCCCCTGCGCCGACCGGTCCGACAAACAATGGACTGGCGACACGGGCGCAGGGGCGATCAATCCGCCAGCAGGGCACCGGCTTCTTTCTTCGGAAGCGACCGTGCGTTCACATCGGCCGCGGTCCCGGAGGCAGCGGCGCTCCGGCCGGGGGCGGAGGTGGTGGTGATCCCGGCGGCGGTGGCGGAGGCGGCGATGCTCCGGGCGGCGGCGGTGGCGGCGGTGGTGCGTCGGGACCAGCGTGCCGCGGCCCTCCCGGATGTGGCGGCGGGGGAGGGGGAGGCCCAAAGGCCTGGGCGCGGCCATCGGCATGGGAGATGATTTGAGCCCGGACGATGCCCCGGTCAAACATGCCTTGGACGGTGACCGTCTCTCCTTTTACCACGGCATCGGCGTTCTCGCCGCGCGGTCCGAGATCGACCAGCGCACGACCGCTCCCGTCATCGAGGATGAACTTGTTGCCGAAGATCTCGGTGACCGTACCTTTCACGGCAGCGGGATTTCCGTCCTGCAATTTGCTGATGGCGCCCGGTTGCAGCAGCATCACGTCCTGCGGCTGCCAGCGCTGGGCAAGCTTGACGCCGCCGGCGCCCGCCGCCGCTCCGACGGCAAGCACGGCAAGCGCGACTCCCGCCAGCAAGCTGCGGCGCGGAATATGCCGGCGCGCAGGCGGAGATGGGTTCGTATCCTGAAAGGAATTACTTTCACTCATGGATGGCTCCTGTCATCACGTTGGATGGAAAGAGCCTAGAAAACGGAGCCCAACCCAGCCTGAACCGTTTCGTTCAGGTTGGGTTAAGCTTCAGGGCCTAGGTCCAGCCCGAGGTGCAACCGGCATGAAAATTCTCCTGGTCGAAGACGATCGCATGCTCGCGCATGAAATCGCCCGCGCTCTCCGTGAAGAGAATTTCGCGGTCGATATCGCGCCGGATGGCGAGGACGGGCAGCATCTCGGCGACACGGAAGCCTACGATGCCGCTGTCCTCGATCTCGGTCTGCCGAAGATTCCAGGTGTCGAAGTTCTTCGCGCATGGCGAAAGAACGGACGTCATCTCCCTGTTTTGATCCTGACGGCGCGGGACGGCTGGACCGACAAGGTTGATGGCTTCAAGGCAGGTGCCGACGACTATCTCACCAAGCCGTTTCGTGTCGAGGAACTGGTGATGCGGCTGCGCGCATTGGTCCGGCGCGCCGCCGGCCATGCCGCGCCGCGCATCACGTGCGGATCGCTGAGCCTGGAGGTGCAGACGGGGCTGTTCGAACTCGACGGTCTCCCGCTCAAGCTGACCGCGCTGGAATGGCGGGTTCTCGAATGCCTGATCATGCGCAAGGATACGATCGTCGAGCGGAGCTGGCTGGCGGAGAAGGTGTACGAAGGCGATGTCGGGACGGATTCGAATTCGCTGGAAGTGATCGTCGCGCGGCTACGCCGGAAGATCGGCAAGGACGCCATCGAAACCGAACGGGGACGCGGCTACAAGCTTTCCGCGAAATCCCGATGACATCGCAAAACCCATCGCTGGGCAGGCGCCTGATGGTCGCTGCGGGGGTGTTCATCGCCGCCGCGCTCATCGTCGCGGCGGTCATGATCGCCTTCGTTCTTCACCGCTTCGTGCAGGGCCAGATCGATCAGAGGCTCGATGCCCAGATTGTCTTCCTGTCGTCAATGTTGGCCGTCGATCGTGCCGGCAAAGTCACGCTCGCGGGCGACGCGGACGGCCCACCCTTCGACCGGCGCCGGCGCGGCTGGTACTGGACCATTTCCGGGCCGAACAACGTGCTGCGGTCCCGATCACTCGATGGAGCCGACCTCGACCCGCCGGATATCAGCGGCAGGCCTTTGCCGCCTCCGCCTCCGCCGCCGCCTCCACCGAACGGCGAAGACCCGCCACCGCGCGATCGCCCGGTTCCGGCGGACGGCGTGGGTCCTTTCGACCAAAGGCTCCACTACCGTATCCAGAACGTCACCGTGCGGGGTTTCCCCGTCAGGATCGTGGCTTCCGCGCCGCGAACCGCCGTCCTTGGACCGCTCAAGGAAGCGATGCTGACGCTCGGCATATCACTGGGCGTTCTCGCGATCGCATTGATCCTTGCCATGCTGGTTCAGATTCGGTTGGGCTTGCGCCCGCTTCAGCGCCTTCGTCGGGACGTTGCCGACATCCGATCCGGACTGCGCGAGCGGCTGCCTGACGGACAGCCGCGCGAAGTGCAGCCCCTGGCCGACGAACTCAACGCACTGCTTGTGCAGAACGCCGCAAATCTGGAGCGTGCGCGCCGGCATGTTTCGAACCTCGCGCATGGCCTGAAGACGCCGCTCGCGACCCTGGCGCTTGCATTGCCGAGAGAATCCACCAAGGACAGCAACCTCCACGATCTCGTCATGGTGATGGAACGGCGGATCCGGCATCATCTCGGCCGTGCACGCTCGGCCGCGATCGGCGGCCCGGTGCGGACGCGAACCGCCATCGCGCCACGGGCGCGCGATCTCGTTCTGGTTCTCACCAAAGTGAATGCCGAAAAGCCGATCACGGTCATGGACGAGATTCCACCCGACCTCGTGGCGGCGTGCGAGCCGCAGGATGTCGACGAGATGCTTGGCAACGTCCTCGAAAACGCATTCCGGTGGTGCCGCACGAAGGTCGCCATGAGAGCAGGCCTGCAAGGCCGTGATGTTGTCCTCGCGATCGAGGACGATGGACCGGGATTATCTCCGGAGCAGATGGCGAAAGCGATGCAGGCAGGTCAACGGCTCGACGAAAGCGCGCCGGGCTTCGGCTTCGGCCTCTCGATCACACGAGAGCTGGCTGAGCTCTATTCCGGCTCCCTCAGCCTGGACCGGTCGGCGCTTGGCGGCCTTCTCGTGTCCTTGCGCCTTCCGCGCGGTGACATTGATGCGGAGACGCCATCCGGGCGATCGCAATAAAAACATGCGACCTTCAAACGCAGGGGCGACCCTCTTGAAGTGGAGGGGTATGCTCGGCGCATCACGACTTTCTTGAAAAGACACGCCTTTCATCACTTGCCGCTCCAAGCGAAGATCGCACGATGGAAAAGATTGAAACCGAACGACTTGTCCTGAGGAACTTTCGGAAGCATGACGCCGCGGGGCTCCTTGCCTATCTGCACCAGCCGGTCGCGAGCTGCTTTCTGTCGCTTGCGTTGAAAGACATGAGCGAAGCCGAGGCGGAAGCCCAGAAACGGGGCGGAGACGACGGGCATATCGCCGTCTGCCTGAAAGAATCCGACAGGCTCATCGGGGATCTGTTCGCGGTTGAAGAGGACGACACGTTCTCCGTCGGCTGGAATTTCAATCCGGCTTTCGGCGGACAAGGCTATGCCTTTGAAGCCGCGACGGCGATGGTCGCCCATCTCTTCACGGAAAAGGCCGCGCGCCGGCTGTATGCCTATGTCGAAGACAACAACACATCGTCGCAGCGGCTCTGCGAAAAACTGGGAATGCGCCGGGAAGGACTGTTCAAGGAATTCATCTCCTTCAAGAAGGACGATAAGGGCATTCCCATTTACGAAAACACCATGCAGTACGCGCTTCTGCGCAAGGAATGGGAGACGGCGCGCGCCCGCATGTGAATTCTGATGCGGTTACGCCCGCGAGATAGGAAAATGGCGCGGGACATCTTCTCGGACTGGAAGGACGGCGAGGTCAGGGAACTCATCCGCCTGATGCGCCGCTTCGCTGATGCGGTGACACAGGGAGACTGAGCCGCATCAATACTTTGAGCGTCCATTGCAGGTTATTGCTCGCTTCTGACGGTAACATATTCAGAAAACTGAGCCGTTCCCGATGATGGTCAGCGTCAGCTTGGTAAACCTGTTTACCTTACCTGCGTCGTCAGTCATCACCGGCGCGTCTCTGCAGGTTACAAGGCGCTCAACGTTGACTACGATCAGAATGGCCACGTGAACGATCCACGCGTCGGCGAGCCGGTTCTCGGCATGAGCGCCCGGTTTTGATTTGCATCTGCTTTTCGCAGTCCTCTTACGGATTGGTGTTCGATATGTCGCGATTCACACGCATTCTCTCCACCTTGACTGCCGCCGCGGCGCTGCTGACTGCCGAGGCACAGGCTTGCACGCGGGTCGTCTATCACGGGCCGGAGGGACGAATCCTCACGGGGCGCAACATGGACTTCAAGGACCCCATGGTTAGCAACTTCTGGGTCTTTCCTCGCGGGATGAAGCGCAACGGAGCCGCCGGTCCGCGTTCGTTGGAATGGACATCGAAGTTCGGCAGCCTGGCGGTCTCGGGCTATGACATCTCGACAGTGGATGGCATGAACGAAGCCGGCCTCAATGCCAGTCTGCTATGGCTCAACGCCACGAAATTTCCGAAAGACGACGGGACGACGCCTCGCATGTCGCTTGCGGTCTGGGCGCAGTTCTTCCTCGACCAGTTCGCGACGGTTTCGGAGGCGGTCGAATATACGCGTACACACCCTCTCCAGGTGGTGAGCGGCGAAGTGCCGGGCCGTCCCGGCAGCCTCGCGCCGCTGCATCTGACGCTCTCTGATGCCACCGGCGACAGCGCTGTTCTCGAGTGGATCGACGGAAAGCTGAACATCCATCATGACCGCGCATATCAGGTGGTCACGAACGATCCACCCTATGACGAGCAACTCGCCAACCAGAGATACTGGAGCGCGATTGACCCCCTCAAATTCCTTCCCGGCAGTGGACGCTCCGAAGACCGTTTCGTGCGCGCAGGATTCTATATCAATGCGGTGACCAAAACCGACGACCAGAGGATCGCTGCCGCCGCGGTGTTCAGTGTCATCCGTAACGCTTCGGTGCCTTATGGCGTGAGTCTTCCCGAGGCGCCGAACCTGTCCACAACCCGCTGGCGCGTGGTGGCCGATCAGAAGGACATGGTTTTCTATGGCGAGTCCGCAACCTCGCCCAACATTTTCTGGGTGAATTTGAAGAAGCTCAACTTCTCCGAAAGCGGGCAGGTCCGCAAACTGGATATTGGAGTGGACATGGGCCGCATCCTTACCGGTGAGGTATCGAACCAGTTTGTCCCTGCAAAACCGTTCGACTTCCTGATCGCCGAATGAGGAGCGTTGAGACTGGGCTACCAAACGATTTCAGACGAATTCGCTCTTGAGGCCGTGCCTGATGTTCAGGCCATTTCCGCTGAACCGACGATCCTCGTTCCCGTCGAGTCACCAAGGGCTGCGTCGAGGAGAACTTCCGCGATCCTGGTGGCGGGATTGATTCGCCAGGCTTTGGGCAGGACCGGACCGAGCCGTTGCAAGACGAGCAGCGTGAGATGCTCGCCGGCGCGTTGCTCAGTCCGATCGCCGCCGATCAGCGCTGGCCGCACGAGGGTCAGCGATGGAAAGGCCAGCGCAGTGAGCTCGGCTTCCAATTCGCCCTTCACCCGTGAATAAAAGAAGGGCGAGTTGCGGTTCGCGCCCATGGCGGAGACGATGGCAAAGCGCGGCGTTCCGTGCGCTTTGGCGAGCCGGGCGACGGCAAGGGGATAGTCGTGATCGACCTGGCGAAACGCTTCACGCGAACCCGCCTTCCTGATCGTCGTCCCGAGCGTGCAGATGGCTGCGTCGGTCCGCCACCAGTCGGCATCCTTCGGCAGATCGTCAAAACGGACGATCGGCGCGGTGAGTTTGCGATGCGTGACCGCCGGGGGACGACGCGCCGGGGCAATCACGCTTTCGATCCGTGGATTGGCGAGGGCCTGGGTCAGAACCTCATGCCCGACAAGGCCGGTTGCGCCGACCAGCAGAAGTTTCATGTCAACTCTCCGAAGCCTGTCGTTCCCATATGTCGGCTTGCTCCTTTTTCACCATCTCCTCCGCGCTGGCTGGACGCACGGTTCGATAGCGCGGATTGTCAGCCTCGATGACGTCGATCATGGCCTCGATCATGTCGGCCGGATCGTGCTGGCGGTTGAGTTCGCGCACCGGCCAGTGCGCGACGACACGCTCGCGCTGATCCCACCACTGGTCCATGCTCTCCATGCCGGTGTCGTTGAAGCCGGTGCGGAAGGCGCCGGGATTGACCGTCACGACCTCGACGCCATAGGGCTTCAGTTCTTCATGCATCGCCGAGCAGATGCCTTCGACCGCGTGCTTTGAAGCCGCGTAGGCGCCGTCGAACGGCACCTTGACCAGACCGGCGACCGACGACGTCCACACGATGCGGCCCGAGCCGCGTGTCACCATGGCGCGGGCGAAGCCCTGCGCCAGTTCCAGCGCCGCAAAGACGTTGGTTTCGAATACCGAACGGAATACGGGCATCGGAATCTCGACCATCGGCCCGGATTCCATGATGCCGGCATTGTTGAACAGCACGTCGATCTTGAGGCCAAGCGCATTGGCACGGTCGATCTCGTTGAGGACATCGAGTTTGATGACCTGCATCGCGACGCCATCGGCCTTGGCCGCGTTGCGCAGTTCCCAGACCTGCGGCCAGATCTGGCAGCCGGCGATGACGTTGTGACCACGTCTGGCAAGGCCGAAGGCCACGCCGCGCCCGAAGCCGGATGCCGCGCCGGTTATGAGGACAGTCTTTCCCATCACGCTTCTCCTGTGCTTCGGACGTCAGCCCGCGATGTCGCCGTTGCGGATCGCCACCCGGATCGCCTGCGCGGTTGTCGCGACGCCCAGACGCTTGCGAATGCGCCGCAGGTGATTTTCGATCGTTCGCTCGGAAAGGCCCAGCGTTGCTGCAATCTCGACCTGGCGCCGGCCGGCGGCGGTCCAGGCCAGCACTTCCCGTTCGCGATCCGACAGAGGTCCGACAGCTTCGACCGCGACTTCCAGCAGCCGGCGTGCAGAGAAAAATGCCGTTGTTGCGATCAGCCCCAGAGCCAGTCGCGTCCGGTGCGACGCATCGATCCGTTGACCGCCCAGGCTCATCGCGCCTTCCAGTCCCAGCGGGCCGAAGACCGGGATTTGAAGCCCGTGAATGCCCTGTCCGCGCGGCTGGCGGACGATCTTGTAGAGTTCGCCTTCCTTCGCGATCGCCTTGGTCCAGAAGAACGGCTCGCGGGCTTCGAGGATGTGGCGGGTCACCGGACAGCGCCGGACATAGGTCTCGGCGTCGACGCTTTCGCCGTCACTGAACCAGTCACCCTCGACCCAATAAATACGCTCGACCACTTCATCCTTGGTGGCGGATGCCGAGAACAGCACGAAGCGGTCGTAACCCAGCGGCCTTGCGAAGGCGCGAACCTCGGCCTCGATTGCGGCAAGGCTCTCCGCGCCCTCGATCACGAGGGCGCTTCGAAAGGCCTGTTGTGCCGCGATCGCGTCCGTCATCCGGCGGCGGCTTCCTTGAGCAGCGCTCCGGCCGCGAGCTTGCCGAGATTGTTCCCCGCCAGCGGACTGTCTCCGGTGAGGAGCTTGCGGTCCTGATGCACGGCGCCGGAAATGTCGTTGTTGACGATCTCGAAGCCGAGCGCCTTCAGCTTCTCGCCGAACTTCCACGTCAGATGGCCCGGCATGTAGCCGATGTCGGGGGTCTTGGCGTCGAGGGCGTCCGGGAAAGCGCAGATCTTGTAGCCGCGATAGATGTCGCTGGCGCCCACCGACAGGAACGCCGCCGGCCCGTGACACAGCGAGATGACGAACCGGTCCTTCGCCGCCGCCCATTCAAGCGCCGCCGCCACATCCTTGCTTTCCGGCAGGCCGATCAGGGCGCCGTGGCCGCCAGGAACGAAGATCGCGATGTAATCGTCGAGGCCGCCCGCGATCACGTCGGAGAGCTTCCGTGGCTGCTTGAACTGCGGATGATATTTTTCGAAGAAGCCCTTCACCGCCGCGTCTTCGGAGGGCATCGCCCAGTATTCGAACTTGACCGGATTGCCCGACACGGTCGCCACGTCGAAGGCGAAGCCCGCCTTGTCGAGGTGATACATCGGCAGCAGCGTCTCCACCGGATGGTTGCCGGTCGAGAAGAACGAGCCGTTGTCCGTCAGCAGATAACGCTCGTCGGCGCCGATCATCAGCACCTTCTTCCCGCCCTTGTAGGGCTTGGGATAGTCTGCGCCGCTCAGGTCTGATTTCGGCGACGTGAACTGGCTCAGCGAATAGCGTGAGGGGAAAAACGCATTCTCTTCCGCGGGATCGGGTTGCGGGTTCTTGTCTGAGATTTTCTGGTCAGCCATGGCAGCCTCGTTCGGTTTCGTCTTGCAATGAGAAAAAACTAGCGTGCCGTCCAGCCTAGCAAAATGAGGGATTTCCCTCAATGAAAGCCGGCGGATTGTTCCTCGAACTGACCCGGATCACTTAACTGCGCTGTTTTTGAGAGCGCATTGAGGGCCGGCTGCGCTCCGGCGCTGTCGAGGATGGCGGCCGTCGTCGGATTGACCATCGACAGCCGCCCGTCGGGATCGGCCGCGATAGGGCGCTTGCGGCCGATGATCTTGTGTGCCGGCGTCGTGGCCGCGCATCACGCCATGCGGCGCTTTGGTCGCCTGACAATCGATCACCATGGCCGACACACCATGGCCGACACACCATGGCCGACACACCATGGCCGACACACCACGCCCGACGTGCTACGTCCGACGACCGGCATCGCAGCCGCGCCGCCGTCTGGACCGTTGCGTCAAACGCAATCAACCGGTGCCGGCGCCGTCAATGCGATGCCGTTAGGAGCAGCGACGAACTCTGACACCGTCTACCCACACGGTTCGGCAGGTGCGAACCGGCGCCGGCCTGACAGCGGGCGCGACAACGACGGGTGCCGCCACTGGCGGACGCACAACAACAGCGCCTCTATATCCGGCGCAGCCCGCACGATAAACGCCGCGGGCGCATACGGCCGCGTCGGCATCGTTCGATCCCACGATCATGGTCGCGGAAAACGCGACGACAGCACAAGCAACGAGCAACAATGGACGCATAACAGGCTCCTTTTTTGCTATGGCGATCAACGAACACAACCGCGC
>JAFKES010000030.1 GCA_017308495.1 Afipia sp. | reverse complement strand
TCGGTGTAGTAGCCCTTCACCGGGCCGAGATACGGCTTCTGGATTTCCAGCAGACGATCGAAATCCATCTCGTCGGCTTCGACGATGCCGGCGTTCGGATTTTCCAGCGCCCACACCATGCCGGCGAGAACGGTGGAGGTCACCTGCAGGCCGGTGGCGTTCTGATAGGGCGCGAGTGTCCGCGTCTCCTCGATGGAGAGCTGCGAGCCGAACCAGTAGGCATTGTTGTCGTGGCCGTAGAGCAGCACGCCAAGCTCATCGATGCCGTCGACGATCTCGTTTTCATCGAGGATGTGATGCTTCTCCTGCGCTCTGGCGGCGCGGCCGAACATCTCATGCAGCGACAGCACCGCGTCGTCGGCGGGGTGATAGGCGTAGTGGCAGGTCGGCCGGTAGAGCACCTTGCCCGCGGCGTCGCGCACCGTGAAATAGTCGGAAATCGAGATCGACTCGTTGTGGGTGACGAGGAAACCGTATTGCGCGCCGCGGGTGGGACACCAGGTCCGCACGCGGGTGTCGGCGCCGGGTTGCATCAGGTAGATCGCCGCGCCACAGCCGGCTTGGTGGGTGTGCGCGTTTGCGGGCATCCACTTTTCATGGGTGCCCCAGCCGAGTTCGGACGGTTGCACGCCTTCCGAGATGAAGCCTTCCACCGACCAGGTGTTGACGAAGACGTCCGGCTCTTTCGGATTCTTGGAGCGCTGGGTGTCGCGTTCGGCGATGTGGATGCCCTTGATGCCGGCCTGGCGCATCAGGTCCGCCCATTCGGCCTTGGTCTTCGGCTGCGGGGCGTTGAGCTTGAGGTCGGCGGCGACATTGAGGAGCGCCTGCTTGACGAAGAAGGAGACCATGCCCGGGTTGGCGCCACAGCAGGAGACCGCCGTCGTCGAGCCCGCGGGGCGGGCCTTCTTGGCCGCCAGCGTATTTTCGCGCAGGGCATAATTGGAGCGCGCTTCCGGTCCCTTCGACGCATCGAAGTAGAAGCCGAGCCAGGGCTCGTTGACCGTGTCGATGTAGAGCGCTCCGAGTTCGTTGCAGAGCTCCATGATGTCGGCGGAGCCGGTGTCGACCGAGAGATTGACGCAGAAGCCCTGGCCGCCGCCTTCGGTGAGCAGCGGCGTCAGCAATGCGCGATAATTGTCCCTGGTCACGGCCTGCTGGATGAAGCGCACATTGTGCTTCTCGCAGTGGGCCTTGCGGCCTTCGTCCTTGGGGTCGATGACGGTGACCCGCGACTTGTCATAGTCGAGATGCCGTTCGATCAGCGGCAGCGTTCCTTTGCCGATGGAACCGAAACCGATCATGACAATCGGGCCGCTGATGCGGGCATGGACAGGGAACGTCATTTACTGAAACTCCGGATGGCAGGGATAGCGGGGAAGGACAGCCGCGAAGGACTTACGGCAACTCACGCCCGGCGGCAACGGGGATGCGCCGCCGGGCTTTTCACAAAAGGCGTTCAGATCAAGGGCTTTTCACATAGCTGTCGTGAAGCGTCAGTCCGGCTGTGCGGCCTTGAGCACGGTCAGGGACCGCCAGCCCCCCGACGGGGTCTGGAATTCGATGGTGTGCCCCGCACTGAGGCCGATCAGCGCCGCGCCGATCGGCGTCAGGATCGAGATGCGGCCGGCCGCGACGTCAGCGGTTTCCGGATAGACCAGCGTGACGGTGCGCTCCGCCCCGCTGACGTCGTCGCGGAAGGTGACTTCGGAGCCCATGGCTACCAGGTCCGGTACGGCGTGTGCGTCGGGCAGGATGTCGGCGCGCTCGATCTCGCGGGCGAGGAAGTCCGCGGTTTGCGGATATTTCTCGGCGGCCGCTTCGGCGAGAATCCGAAGACGGTCGATATCGCAAGGGCGCAGCGAGATCGGAGGCAGGGCCTGGTTCAGGGGGCGGGTCATGTCGTTCACCATCATGTCATTCACCATCATGCAGCCGTGGGGCCGTCGTCGTCGGGGGTGTGGTCGTCGTTGATCCGCGCGAGGGCGGATCGCCGCTGCCTGAGGGATACGATGCCGTCGGGTGGGCTCAGGCTCTCCACCGTGGCGACATGGGGTGTGCCGTCGATGCCGCGATAGGGCATCCGCGCGCCGGGTCGCAGGCCGATCAGCGCCGCGCCGAGCGGCGACAGCACCGACAGGTGCAGGCTGTTGCTGCGAAAGTTTTCCGGCAGCACCAGCATGCGGCTTTCGCGCGGCGCGCCGTCGTCGGCGCGATAGGTCACCCATTCGTCGAGCCGCACCGCCTGCGGCTGTGTCACGGCGGTTTCCACCGTCGCGCGCTCCAGTTCGGAGAACAGGAAACGGCCGACCGGATCGCGCGCGTCGAGCGCCCGCAGGGCGAGTTCCTGCAGCCGGCCGAAATCGGCGGATGCGATGCTGATGGATGGAGCGTGATCTTGAATCATGCGCGCCTCGCGGTGAATCATGCGCGGCACGGCGTGCCGGCGGTTTCAGGTTCGATTCTCGGTGAAGGGGTTTCCGGCGCCGGACGACGGGAGCAAAGGTCAGGGAGTGAAAAGGCCGGCGGTGAAGGAAACAGCAGCAATCTCTCCCGGGACGGCGCAAACGCGCGTCCGCCCGGGTCAGCGTCCGGTTTGGAGGCGACCTGCGCGCAGCAGCAGTCGGAGATTGCAATTGCTCAGCATGATGGCATCAAGGTAGGGCGGAGAGCCGGAAAGTCAACCGGCGGAGTGCGACACATTGGCCCGCTGCGGGGCTTATGGGTCGTGGCCGGCGTGGTGGACGGACGTGGCCGCGCGCGGATCAGGCTGCCTGAGCGGCCGCCGCGCACGCCTTCGCTGTAGCGCGCGGACGCCGCGCCTTGTTGCCCGTCGCGACGATCATGCCACGGGCGCCGTCAAGCGCGCCGGCGCGCAGTTCGAGCGCCAGCAGCCGCTCGGGCTCGAACGGGCCGGGCAGCGCGAGGCCGCCGGTTTTCCGCGCCGAAAAACCGAAGCGGCTGTAGTAAGTCGCGTCGCCGCGCAGGAGCACCGCGCCGTGGCCGCGCGCCTTCGCCGCGACAAGGGCATGCGCCATCAGCGCCGCGCCGATTCCGAGCGAGCGGCAGGAGGCGTCCACGGCCAGCGGTCCGAGAACCAGCGCCGGGACGCCTCCCGCGCTGACGTGCCAGAGCCGCACGGTGCCGACCAGCCGGCCACGATGCACCGCCGTGAAGGCCAGGCCTGCGGCGGGCACGCGTCCGTCGCGCAGGCGCTGGCAGGTGCGGGCGTGACGGCCTTCGCCGAAGCTCGCATCCAGCAGCGCTTCACGCGCAACGATGTCCGAGGCCCGCTCCGCACGGATCGCGAACGGAGCAGTCTCGAGGGTGAGGGCGGCGGTCTTTTTCCAAACAGCGGTCATGGCACGTCAGTCCCCACTCCATGCGGCAATGGAAGCCGTGGAGTGTTGTCAGCAAATAGCGATGTGACGGGATGGAAGCCGGCAAGCCGGCTTCCGTTTTTTCGAAGGACCGGATGCGCTCGGGCGCAAAACCGGTCCCCACTTTTGCTAGCGCATCCGGCTAGTTTAGATGTGATACGTCTTCAGCGGTGGAATGCCGTTGAAGGCCACCGCCGAGTAGGTCGACGTATACGCACCGGTGCCTTCGATCAGCAGCTTGTCGCCGATCTCGAGCGTGACGGGCAGCGGGTACGGCGCCTTCTCGTACAGCACGTCTGCGGAATCGCAGGTCGGGCCGGC
>JAFKES010000127.1 GCA_017308495.1 Afipia sp. | reverse complement strand
AGCGGCCGACCGGCCGCGGCGGCTGCCGGGGCGAGGCCGTCGATCACCACGGGATTGTCCGCCGCCACCGTGACCGTGGTGTGCGCGAGCAGGGCGCCGAGCCGCGCGATCTTCTCCTCGCCGATCAGGTTGTAGCTGATGAGAATATCGTCGAGGCCGGCGGCGGCCATGATTTCGGCTTCGCCGAGCTTCTGGCAGGTGATGCCGCGCGCGCCGGCCGCAACCTGAAGCCGGGCGAGGATCGGACTCTTGTGAGTCTTGATGTGGGGACGGTTGGCGACGCCCGCGGCATCGCACAGGTCCTGCACCCGCGCGATGTTGCGTTCGACGCGATCCATGTCGATCACCAGCGCCGGAGTGCCGTATTCACGCGCGATTTTCGCAGCAAGCGTCGTGGTCAAGGGACGTCTCCGTTCCGCGGCAGCGCCGGCCCCGAATTCGCCGTTATGCCGGGCTGATGTTGTGCCGGGCTAACGTTGTGCCGGAACTTTCCCGCACCTTCAAGGTTGCCACCGATCCCTGATCGTGTTGTCCGTCCGGGAGTGTGTGCCATGTCGTTATCGGTTTCGTTGAAAACGATTGCCGTCGTCGCAGCGGGATGGCTGCTGTGCGTGAATGCATCGGCGGCGCAATCGTCGCCGTTCGCCGGAATGTCCGGTGTATGGTCCGGGCGTGGCACGATCTCGCTCGCCGACGGCAGCCGGGAAGCGATCCGGTGCCGGGCGACCTATGCCGTTCGCAACGACGGCAACGCTTTGCAGCAGACGCTGCGTTGCGCCAGCGACAGCTACAAGTTCGAGCTGAGCAGCAATGTCGTCGCGACGAACGGCCGCTTGTCCGGAACGTGGAGCGAGGCGACGCGCGGCGTCAACGGCGAGGTGCAGGGCACCACGTCCGGCGGCCGGTTCCAGGTGGTGGTGAGCGCGGGCAACTTCGCGGCCAATCTGGTTCTGATCACGCGCGGCAATTCGCAATCGGTGGCGATCCGCTCCGAGGGCAGCGAATTCAAGGGCGCCAACATTACCTTGTCGCGCGTCTGACGCGAGCGGCTTGTGTCCCGGTCACGAAATATCTTATAAATCAAAGGAATAGATCGCGACCGCAAGGTCCGCAGGCGACCGGAATCCCATGAGCGTCATCGACCGATACATCTCCCGAACGGTGCTTTGGGCGTTCCTCATCATCCTCCTGGCGTTGACCGGCATTATCTGGATGACGCAGGCGCTGCGCGGCATCGACCTGATGACCGGGCAGGGCCAGTCCATCCTGGTGTTTCTCGGCATCACTGGTCTTGCCATTCCGGTGCTTGCGATGATCATCGCGCCGATCGCGCTGTTGATCTCGGCGATGCATTCGCTCAACCGTCTGGCGACCGATTCCGAAATCATCGTGCTGAACGCGGCGGGCATCTCGCCATGGCGATTCCTGCGGCCGTTCCTGCTCGCGACGGCGGTGGTCAGCGTTCTGGTGGCAACGCTGTCGATCTATCTCGGGCCCGAATGCCTGCGCGCGCTGCGACGCTGGCAGGCGCAGATCGGCGCCGACGTGCTGACCAATATCCTGCGGCCCGGAGAATTCAGCAGGCTCGGCGCGCTGACCATCCGCATTCAGGGCCGCCAGCCGGGCGGGCTGCTGGTCGGAATCTTTATCGACGACCAGCGCAATCCGGCGGAGCGGATCAACATTCTCGCCGAGCGCGGCAGGGTGCAGAAGAACGAGCGTGGTTCGTTCCTCGTGCTCGAGGACGGCAATCTGCAACGGTTCGAAACCGCCAAGCGCGATCCCGCGCTGGTCGCGTTCAAGAGTTATGCGTTCGATCTGTCCCAGTTCTCCAACGTCAATCCGATCATCGCCTATGGCGCGCGGGAGCGCACCTTCGGCGAACTGATCTCGCCGCCCGTCAACGATCCGATCTTCAAGAAGAACCCGGGCGAATTCCGCTCGGAATTTCACGACCGGCTGTTCGCGCCGCTCTATCCGCTGGTGTTCATGCTGATGGCGTTTGCCGCGCTCGGCGCGCCGCGCACCACGCGGCAGAACCGCAACTACGCCATCGGCGTGCTGCTTTTGGCCATTCTCGCCACCCGCATCGCCGGCTTCGGCCTGTCCACGGTGTCGGTGTCGTTTCCCGCGGGCATCCTGATTCAATACCTGCTGCTGATGCTGGTGTCCGCGCTCAGTCTGGTGATGATCCTGCGCGGCGTCGTGCTGGATTTCCCGGTCGGGCTCGCGGACTTCGGCAGGCGGCTGTTCAGCCGCGTGGCGGCGCTGCGGGCAGGTTGAGGAGAGGCCGCCGCGCGGAGGCGGCGGCGCGGCCGGTTTCAAGCGGCGCGGCCGGCTTTGGTCTTTGCGGTCCTCGGCTTGGCGATTTTGTCCGGCTTCGATCCGCCGGCGGTTTTCGGGCGCGCGCCGGGGCCGGGATGAACGTGGACTTCCTTCGCCAGCAGCGGCTCGCCGCACTCCGAGCACACCATGACGGGATCGAAGAACTTGCCGCAGGTCTGATGCTGGTGCAGCAGCGGGCGGCCGCGTTCGTCCAGCATATGGGTGTCGCCCCAGTGCACGATGGCCATCATGATCGGATAGAGATCGAGGCCCTTCTGGGTGAGAATGTACTCATGGCGCTTCGGCGATTCCTGATAGGGGATTCGGCGCAGCACGCCGACGCGCACCAGCTTCTTGAGCCGCTCGGCCAGCAGATGGCGGGTGATTCCCAGCGAAGACTGGAACGCCTCGAACCGGCGGGTGCGCAGGAAGCATTCGCGCAGGATCAGAAGGGTCCACCGGTCACCGATGACCGAAATGGTGCGGGCCATCGAGCACGGTTCTTCTTCCAGTTCATCCCATCTCATGCGCAGGCTCCGGTCCGGGGGCGCTCTGTTCGGTTGAGGGCGCGCCGCTTTGCCCATTCTAAATAGGTACTGATCCGGAAGAAAGTCCCAACCGCCGCCAGCCGCGCTCCATGCGGCCTCAAACCGTCCCCGGAATTGACAGTTCAAATATAGAACTTTATGAATCGCAACGATCCGGTGCAGGCGGGCCGCGGGACTAGCGTGCTAAATGCGCCTCCACAAGAACGAGCGTCCGAGGAGAAGTCCGGTGGCAGGTCCCTTGAAAGTCGAGTTTCAGTTCGATTTCGGCAGTCCGAACGCCTATCTGGCGGATTATGCCATCCCGGGCATCGAGCAGCGCACCGGCGTCAAGTTCGAGTATGTCCCGGTGCTGCTGGGCGGCGTGTTCAAGGCCACCAACAACAAGTCGCCGTTCGAATCGCTGCGCGGCATCAAGAACAAGCCCGAATATCAGGCGCTGGAGATGCAGCGGTTCCTGCGCCGCTACAACATCACCAAGTTCCGGCCGAATCCGTTCTTCCCCGTCAACACGCTGATGCTGATGCGCGCAGCCACGGCGGCCAAATTCGAGAATATGTTCGAGCCCTATTTCCGCGCGGCCTATCATCACATGTGGGAAGAGCCGAAGAAAATGGACGATCTGGAGGTGTTCCGGACCGCGTTCCTGTCGTCCGGCATCGACATCGACCGCCTGATCGCCCGCGCGCAGGACGACGACGTGAAGAAGAAACTGATCGACGTGACCACGGACGCCGTCAATCGTGGCGCGTTCGGCTCGCCGACCTTCTTCGTCGGCACCGAGATGTTTTTCGGCAAGGACCAGGTTCGCGACGTGGAAGACTCCATTGTCGAGCAATTGGCTGCCACCGGGACCAGGTTCGCCTGATCGCGGAGCGGGATGACCGCTCCACCGGCTGACGGGCCGGATGGTTCGCTGACAACATGCGGGGAAGACGCCGATGCCTGGTCCTCTGAGTGGCGTGCGCGTGCTGGATCTGACCGGGGTGGTGTCCGGTCCTTACGCGACCATGTTTTTGGCCGATCAGGGCGCGGACGTGCTGAAGATCGAGCCGATCGGCGGCGACATCACCCGCCGCAGCCGCGCCATCATCGATACGGCGGGCGAATTCTCGGCGCTGTTCATTTCATCCAACCGCGGCAAGCGTTCGCTGGCCATCGACGTCAAGAGTCCGGCCGGCCGCGAGGTGATGGCGCGCCTCGTGGCGCAGGCCGACGTGCTGGTGCAGAACTTCCGCCCCGGCACAACGGAGCGTCTCGGCCTCGGCGCCGATGAATTGCGCAAGCGCCATCCGCGCCTGATCTATGTGTCGATCAGCGGCGTCGGCGATAGCGGTCCCTATGTCAAGAAGCGGGTCTACGATCCGATCATTCAGGGGCTGTCGGGCTTCGCGGACATCCAGTCGCAGCCGGTGACCAACCGTCCGCAGATGATCCGCACCATCGTCTGCGACAAGACCACGGCGGTGTTCACCGCGCAGGCGGTGTCGTCCGCGCTCTATGCCCGCGAGAAGACCGGGCAGGGCGACCACATCCAGGTCGCGATGCTGGACACCATGATTTCGTATCTGTGGCCGGAAGGCATGATGCAGTACACGGTGGTCGGCGCCGAAGCCACGACCGCCGATCCCAACGACCGCCCCGATCTCGTGTTCAAGACGCTGGATGGTTACATCACCTGTGGCACGATTTCCGATTCCGAGTGGCAGGGTTTCTGCCGCGCGACGGGCGATCCGGAACTGGCGCAGGACGAGAGTTTCGCCACGCCGACCAAGCGCAACCAGAACGCCGCCGCGCGCATCAACAGGATGCAGGAATACATCGCCCGGCGCACCACCACGGACTGGCTGGAGCGCCTCGACGCCGCCGACGTGCCGTGCGCGCCGATCCTGCGCCGGGGCGAGATCATCGCCAACGAGCAGGTGGTGGCGCGCGACCTGATCGCGGAGTTCGACCAGCCGACGGTCGGCCGCGTGCGCCAGCCGAAGCCGGCTGCGATCTTCGAGGTTAACAAGGCGGAAATCGGCGGGCCCGCGCCGCGCGTCGGCGAACATTCCCGCGCGGTGTTGCGCGAACTTGGCTACAGCGACGCCGAGATCGACCGGATGGTCGCGGACAAGGCGGTGCGGGTGGCGGGTCCGTTGTAATGGCAGGCTGTTGAAATTGGTCTGTGCCCCGGACGCGCCAGCGTCGAAGGCGCGCGTAAACGCGCTTATGGCGATCCGACCGCTCCCCACGGGAGAGGTGAAGGATCGCGTTGCGGCAGATGCGATTCAACTCAAAACGAAAACACTCTATCCCGTTCGCCGGATGATCGGCTCTCCGGGCGCGGGCGGCTGGTTGGCGATCTTGCCCTGCCGATAGCCGGGCCGCTCCCGGATGCGCTCCAGATAGGGGCGGGCGTTGTCGCAGATGCCGACATCGTAGGCGATTGCCCAGTCGAGGCATGTCGTCAGCAGAATGTCCGCGCTGGTGAACTGGTCGCCCATCAAAAACGTCCGCCCGTCCGCGAGCGCGACTTCGACATGGCGCAACTGCTCGCGGAAATAGTCGCCCGCCGCAGCCGTCACCTCGGGCGCGACGCCGTAGATATGTCCCAGCGCATTCGCGCCGTGGCGGCGCATCACATACAGGCTGGTGGAATCGAGCTCGGTGACGATGAAGAAACACCATTCCAGCCATTTGGCGTAAGGCTGACGCTCCTCCGGGATCAGCGCGCGCTCCGGGCTGGAATAGGTGCGCGACAGGTAGGCGACGATGGCGGCGCTTTCTCCGATGCAGAAGTCACCGTCCTGCAGCAGCGGCACCTTCTGGCGCGGGTTGAGGCGGGTGTATTCGGCGGTCTTGGTTTCGCCGGTGCGCGGCCCGATGGCGCGGGTCTCGTAGGCGAGGCCGAGTTCGGCCAGCGCCCAGTGCGCGCGCACCGTGCGGCTGGTGCCGACGCCCCACAGCACGAGATCGGGCGTGTTCGCCATCACCATTTCTCCACCGAGGGTCGCAGATCCAGTTCGTGGGTCCAGCCGTCGCGATGCTGGTGGTGGGCGAACCAGTAGGCATCCGCGATGGATGAGGTCCTGGTCAGGCTGTCGGCGGGAATGTCGCTGGCGTCGATGCCCTTCGCCGCCTTGATGCGCTGGTGGATGGCGTCGCTGTCCACCGCAGCGTCGATCAGCAGGTGGACGACATGGATATTCTTCGGGCCGAGCTCGCGCGCCATCGCTTGCGCCACCGCGCGCAGACCGAATTTTGCCGAGGCGAAGGCTGCGAATCCGCTGCCGCCGCGCACGCTCGCCGTGGCGCCGGTGAACAGGATGGTGCCGCGCCCGCGCGACAGCATCACCCGCCCCGCCTCGCGCCCGACCAGAAACCCGCCGTAACAGGCCAGTTCCCACGCCTTGAAGAACAGTTTCGGGGTGGTATCGAGCAGCGGCTTGTTGACGTTGGAGCCCGCATTGTAAAGGCAGACCTCGACGGGGCCGATGTCGTTCTCGATGCGCTCGAACAGGGCCTGCACCTCGGTCTCCTGTCGCGCGTCCACGCTGAAGGCATGAACCGCGCGACCTTCCGCCGCCATCTCGTCAACCAGACCTTGCGATTTCGCGGCGTCGCGCCGCGCGATACAAACCGTATAGCCGCCTCTGGCGAACCGCCTCGCCACCGCCGCCCCGATGGCGTCGCCCGCACCCACCAGCACAACCACGCCGCCATTCTGTGCCAAGCCGATCTCCCGTCATTAGTTCTTATTTGGAACTTATACTGATATCCGGCCGTGAGGCGGATGTAAATGGCGTGCCGGCACCATCGATGCTGGTGCAACTCGGCTGCCCGGCGTGCTGCGCCGCGATGTCGTCGTCGTCGCCTCGGCGTGGTTGACTAGTTCCAAAAAAGAACGATAGATTGCGATCCACCGTGCCCGTCCATGATGCGGCGAACCATATTCCGGGAGGACGAATTGGCAGGCGCAGCACAGGCAATAGACGTCGCGGACATTCTTCACGTCATTCCCGATCGCCTGCACCTGGCCATGGCCCACGCCGTCGCCGCGACGCCGGATCATCCCGCGCTGGTGGACGGTGTGGTGACGTGGTCGTACCGCCAGCTCGCGCAGAACGTCGAAGAGATTGCAGCCGCCCTGCAGGCACTCGGCATCCGCGGCGGCGACCGGATCATGATCGTCAGCGAGAATTGCCTTGCGCTGGCGGCCCTGCTGCTCGCGGCGAGCCGCCTCGACGCCTGGGCCATCGTCGCCAATCCGAGGCTGTCGCCGCGCGAACTCGACCAGATCCGCGACCACAGCGGCGCGCGCCGGATGTTGTTTACGGGGGGCGTGTCGGCGGAAGCCGCCAGTCATGCCGCGCGTCTCGGCGCCACCGTGGACCGCGTCGGCCCGCTGGATACTATCGGCATCGGTGCGCTGAACGAATCCGCGACACCTGAGCCGGTCGAGGCCGATCCGGCGAGGCAGGTCGCCGTTCTCATTTACACATCGGGCACCACCGGCACGCCCAAGGGGGTGATGCTGACCCACCAGAACATGCTGTTCAGCGCTCAGGTGATCGCCAACGTCCGCAAGATGACCAACACGGACAGGCTCTATCTCGTGCTGCCGATCTCCCACATCGTCGGGGTGTCGCTGCTGGTGCAGACGCTGCTGAGCGGCGCCACGGCCCGGCTCGTCAGCAAGTACGATCCGGCGGCGCTTTCGAGCGCGCTGGCCGGGGACGGCATCACCATCCTCAACGGGGTGCCGGCGACCTATCAGCGCCTGCTGGAATACAAGGCGGTGCAGGGCATCGCCCGGCTCGAAACCGGAGCGCTGCGCATGATCGGCGTGGCCGGCGCGCCGCTCGATCTCGATCTCAAGACCCGCGTCGAGGCCGAACTGGGCCTGCCGCTGCTCAACGGCTACGGCATCACCGAATGCGCGCCGGGGATTTCCGGCGTGAGGATGGAAGCGCCGCGCGACGATCAGGGCGTCGGCACCCTGCTGCCCGGGACCGAGGCCCGCATCGTCGGCCGCGACGGCGGGATCGTCACTGACGGCGGCGTCGGCGAGCTTCATGTGCGCGGCCGCAACGTGATGCTGGGCTATTATCGCGCGCCGGACATCACGGCGAAGGCCATCGACGGCGAGGGCTGGTTCAACACCGGAGACCTTGCTCATTTCAAGGACGATGGCCTGTTCATCGTTGGCCGCACCAAGGAAATGATCATCCGCTCAGGTTTCAATGTCTATCCGGCGGAGATCGAGGCGGTGCTGAATTCGCATGCGGCGGTGATGCAATCGGCAGTGGTCGGCCGTGCCATCGGCGGCAACGAGGACGTGGTCGCTTTCGTGCAGCTCATTCAGGGCGCCACCGTCACGCCGTCGGAGATCATGGCCCATATCAGTCCGCAACTGACATCCTACAAGCGGCCGTCGCAGATCATCGTGCTCGACGCGTTGCCCGCGACATCGACCGGCAAGATTCTCAAGCACAAGCTCGCGGAGTCGTTGCAGGCGACGTGACGGGCGGGGCGGCCGTCGCGCCGGTGTTTATCGCTGGGTCGCCGCGATGCGATAGCGATAGGCCTGCGCGGCTGCGAACATCGCCCACATCGCCCCCAGCATCATCCAGAAGTGCCGCCAGTGGTCGACGTCGATGATGAAGGCTTCGCAGACCGTGCCGACGAAGGCGCTGAACAGCGCCAGATAGGTCCGTTGCCACGGCACGCGCACGAAGATCAGCTTGAAGCCCATGTAGACGGTGACGAAGATCAGGACCGGAAAGCAGATTCCCGAAATCCAGCCGCCCGACATGAAGGCATTGAGGAACGAGTTGTGCGTGTCCTCGGGGAAGAACCGGATGAACTGGCGCGGGCCGATGCCGAGCGGCAGGTCCAGCGCCATCTGGAAGCCCAGGATATGGCGGCCGAAGCGGCCGTAGCGGCCGCTGTCGTAGCTCTGGTGCAGGCTGGCGCGCTCCTGGAACAACTGGCCGACGGAATCGATCGACAGCAGGATCGCCATCAGCACAACCGCGATGACGGCGGCGGCGATGGCCATGCCGACGATGCGCGTGCGCTCGGTCTTGGACGGGCTCGTGACATACATCAGGATGAGCATGAAGACCGAGCAGCCGACGAGCTGGCCCCATGAGGCGCGGGAAAAGGCCAGCAGCACCGCGAGGCTGATGATGCCGAGGGCGAGGATGCTGCGGAAGGATTTTCGCAGCGGCTCCGTCACCACCACCTGGAGGCAGAACAGCGCCGGCAGGATCAGGAACGCACCGAGCACGTTGGGGTCCTTGAAGGTGCCGCGCGCGCGGTTATAGAGCGTGAGCAGGTCGTAGCCGCCGGGCACCAGCCGGAAGTAACCGAGCACGCCGGCGAGGGCGGCGATCAGCGCGCCGACGATCAGGCCGCGCCGAAGATAATCGAGGCGGGCCTCGGTGTCGTCCGCCAGCGCCATGGCGAAGAACATCACGGTGATCGCCATGTACCACGAGGTGAGCACCCAGTTCACGATCTCGGGCTTGTGGAACAGCGATATCGAGCAAATCGTATAGCCGGCGTTGGTCAGGAACAGCAGCACGAGCAGCGGCATGAACGCCGGCCGCATACGCAACCCGGTCGCGAAGAAGAACACGACCGCGATCAGCGTCATGACTTCATAGGGGCTCGGCTCGATGAACACGATGGCGCTGCTGGCGCCGACCAGCCACATCAGGCCACGCTGGGTCGCGACGACGTTGGGACGCGTCGCCGTCGCGGAGTAGGGATCATGTGCCGCCGTCAACGAGGCCATGCGAACCGAAGTCTCCATCGCGCCAGCGCCGCGATTGATCGAGGACAACTCACCCGTAGCCGGCCCGGACGTCGAGGTCGTGCCGCGTGTCAGTAGGCGTTTTCGCCCTTGATCAGGGCGAACGGGGTCTTGAACAGAATGTAGATGTCGAACAGCGCCGACCAGTTCTCGATGTAGTAGAGATCGAATTCGACGCGCTTCTGGATTTTCTCCTCGCTGTCCACTTCGCCGCGCCAGCCATTGATCTGCGCCCAGCCGGTGATGCCGGGCTTGACGCGGTGGCGGGCGAAATAGCCGTCCACCGCTTCGTCGAACAGGCGGCTTTGCAGCTTGCCCTGCACCGCATGCGGCCGCGGGCCGACCAGCGACAGATTGCCCTTGAAGACCACGTTGAAAAGCTGGGGCAGTTCGTCGAGGCTGGTCTTGCGGATGAAGCGGCCCACGCGCGTCACCCGCTTGTCGTTCTTGGTGACCACTTTCGAGGCCAGCGGATCGGCCTGATCGTGAAACAGCGAGCGGAATTTGTAGACGTCGATGCGTTCGTTGTTGAAGCCGTAACGCTTCTGTAGGAACAGCACGGGGCCGGGGCTATCGAGCTTGATCGCGAGCGCGACCAGCGCCATCACCGGCGCGAGAACGATCAGCATGAGGCCGCCGACGACGCGGTCGAACACCGTCTTCATCACCATGTCCCAGTCGGTGATGGGCTGCTCGAACACATCCAGCGTCGGCACGTCGCCGATATAGGAATAGGAGCGCGGCCGGAAGCGCAGCTTGTTGGTGTGCGCGGACAGCCGAATGTCCACCGGGAGCACCCAGAGCTTTTTCAGCATGTCCAGGATGCGGGTTTCCGCCGTGATCGGCAGCGCGAACAGCACGAGATCGACGCGGGTGCGGCGGGCGAATTCGGGAATGTCGTTGATCCGACCGAGCTTCGGAACGCCGGCGCAGGTGTCCAGCGCCCGGTCGTCGTTGCGGTCGTCGAACACGCCCAGCACGTGAATGTCGGAATCTTCCTGCGCGTTGAGGGCGCGGATCAGGGTCTCGCCGTTTTTGTCGGAGCCGACGACGATGGTGCGGCGATCCAGCCGTCCCTCGCGGGCCCAGCGGCGCACCAGAGTCCGCAGAACGAGGCGGCTCGTGAACAGGACGGCGAGGCCGATGATAAAGAAGCCGGACAGCCACACCCGCGAAATGGCTCCGCCGGCCTTCGCGAAGAACGAGATGCCGATGAAAAGAAGGAACACGAAGGCCCACGACGACGCCATGCGCGTCATCTGGCGCAGCTTTCCGCGGAAGATCTGAATGTCGTAGATCTCGGAGGCCTGAAACGCGACGACCGCGCAGGCGGCGACCGCGGCGATGGACAGGAGATACAGCCAGCTGAAGCCGTTGATGGGCTTCACGTAGCCCAGATAGAGCGCCGTGCCCACCACGCTCAGCAGCAGGAAATCGATGATGCGCACGATGCCGGCGATGACCACGCCCGAATATGCGCCTTCCACTTTCTGGTTGGCTACGGCGAGGGCAGCGGGAGACAGGCGCTTGCGGCGTTCCAGCCGCGGTGCGCCGTCACCGGCAACAGCGGCGGTGGCCGCCGCTGTGTTCATCATCGTGTGAATATCGATCGGTTCCACAACTCAGATTCCGTTGCTGCGCCGTCATGTGGCGACGGGCCAACGGGAGCGGAAGCTCCCAGTCGCCATGCCTAGTCAACAAATCGGAAGAATTGGTTAGCCCGATCGCGCGTGGTTAACGCGCGCTGAACGCGTCGTGGTATCCGGCGAGAACGCCTTCGACCATCGCCTTTTGCGAGAAGTGGATCAGGATGCGCTCACGCAAAGCCCTGGCGCGTTCAAGCGCGGTATCCGGATCGGCGAGGGCGGCCTCGATGGCGTCGGCCATCGCGCCCACACTGTCGGCCACGAACAGCGCATCCGTATGGGGACCAAGGATTTCCGGAATGCCCCCGACATGGGCGGCGATCAGCGGAACCGCAGCTGCGGCGGCTTCGATCACCACATACGGCATTGAATCGCCGCGCGAGGGAACCACCAGCAGTTTGCCTTTCGAGAACCCGTAACGCGCCTTGACGTGGCCGATGAAGCGCACCGCGTCATCGAGATTCAGACTCTTGATCAGGGCTTTCAGGGCTTCGGTTTCCTCGCCGTCTCCGGCGAGGGTCAGCGTCACCGGTTTGCCATCGGCGCGCAGCCGGGCCACGGCCTGAACCAGCAGATCAGCGCCCTTTATGTGGCGGAACTCGCCGACATAGACCACGTCCGTCGCATCAGCCGCCACCGTCACCGGATCGAATTCGGAGGCCGCCACGCCGTTGAATACGCAGCGCACCAGGCCGGCGGCCTTGCCGATGACGCGCTCATAGGTGTCGCGGGCGAACGCGCTTTCGAACAGGAACAGTTCAGTGCGGTTCATCAGCGCCCGTTCGAGGCGGGCATACATCGCGCCTTTCGTCGTGTCCGGCGAATAGTGCAGGGAGCCGCCATGGGGTGTGTAGACCCGGATGGTGGTGGTGGATTTCTGCATCAGCCGCACATAGGCGCCGGCCTTGGCGCCGTGGCCGTGCAGGACGTCGAGCTTGAGCGAACGCGCCAGCCGCAGGAAACGCAGCGCGGCCGCGACATCGGTCGGGTGCGGCTCGCGGCGGATGGGAAGGCGGTGCACGCCGAGCTTGAGCCGCGGTGCGATCTCCTTGAAGGCGGCGTCGGCGCGCTCGCCGCCGGTGAGGCTATCGGCGACGATGCCGACCGCGTGACCGCGCTCGGCCTGGCCACTGGCGAGATCGAGGATATGACGGATGATGCCGCCGACCGGAGCGCGGACGGCGTGAAGGATGCGGAGCGGACGATCGGGAGTGCCGGGCATGGTTAGAACCACCGTTCCCCGACGACGACGGTGTCGCCGGGCCTCAGAAGCGTTCCGGGCGGAACGATCGCCTGCGCCGTGCCGTCTTGTCCCATGCGGCGGACCTTGAGGCCGCTGCGGTCGGCGCGGGGTGTGAAGCCGCCGGCGATGGCCACCGCGCTTTCGGCGGTCATGTTGGGCACGAACGGATACTGGCCGGGCGCGGCGACTTCGCCGAGAATGAAGAACGGGCGATAAGTCTCCACCTCCACCGCGACGTGGGGCTCACGCAGGAATCCCTTGCGCAGCCGCGCGGTGATGGCGGCCGCAAGCTGGGGCGGCGTCAGCCCCCGGGCGTGAACGGCGCCGATCAGCGGCATGTTGATCGATCCGCCGGCATCGACCGCATAGGTATTGGTCAGGCCTTCCTGACCGTAGACCACGATGCGCAGGCGGTCGCCGGAATCCAGCCGGTAAGGTTCGTCGAGCGGTGCGTAGGCGGCGGCGACCGGCGCGGCGGGTACCCGCATCGCGCGGATCGGCTGCACCTCGCCATAAGCGATGGCATCGAGGCTGCCGTCCACGGTCGCCACCGGCGCGGTCGTGCGCATGCATCCCGCCAGAGCGAGCGCGAGAAGCAGGCAGACGAGGGGTGCGCGGGTGCGCCGCATGCGGGAATCCAGGGCCAATAGCGACCCCGATTAACAGCTTTCATGGTTAAGAAAGGGTAAGCCCACCGGCTGTTCCCATTGAAAGCAGGACGCTTTTTCGCCGGTTAACCCGGCAGCAACCTTAATGGAGTGTAGTCGCGCCGGTGGCCCGGCCGGTGCGACGGTTCGTTTCGTTGCGCATGGCGGCGTCCGGTGGAGAGTGATCGATGCGTGTCTCGTTCTGGCGTGGCTGGACGCCCAAAGTGCCCCCGATGCCGAAGCTGTCCTTCGGAAAGAGACGGCCGCTCAGGACGTCGGCCGAGACGTCCGCCAAGACGTCGGCCATGGCGGACGCTCCCGTCGCATTGCCGCCTGAGGTGATCAAAGCGCCCGCGCCGTTGCCCGAACTCGGCGATCTCGATCTGCGCGCCATCTGGCAGGCGCTGGTGCGCAAGCGGATGTGGGTGATCATCCCGGCCGCGCTGGCGTTCGTGCTGTCGCTGACGGTGGTCAACATGATCACGCCGCGCTTCAAATCCGAGGCCCGCATCCTGATTGACGGCCGCGAGAACATCTTCCTGCGTCCCACCGGCGAGCGGGCCGAGGAGCGCGGCAGCCTCGATGCCGAGGCTGTCACCAGCCAGGTGCAGTTGCTGCTGTCGCGCGATCTCGCCCGCGAGGTGATCAAGGAAAACGGATTGGCCGAACTGCCGGAGTTCGATCCGGTGTTGCGCGGCGTCTCGTCGTTGCGGGCGCTGCTCGCCATGTTCGGCATCGTTCGCGATCCGCTCAAGATGACGCCCGAGGAGCGGGTGCTCGAAGCCTATTTCGACCGGCTGACCGCCTATGCGGTCGACAAGTCCCGCGTCATGGTGGTCGAATTCCAGTCGCGCGATCCGGAACTGGCCGCGCGCGTCGCCAATTCCATCGCGGACAATTATCTCGTGTTGCAGCAGGCGGCGCGCCAGAAACAGGCGCGGGCGGCGTCGCAGTGGTTGCTGTCGGAAATCGAAACCCTGCGCAAGAAGGTGTCGGACGCCGAGGCTCGCGTAGAGGAATTCCGCTCCCAATCCAGCCTGTTTATCGGCACCAACAACACCACGCTGTCGAACCAGCAGCTTGGTGAATTGAACAGTCAGCTCAACAACGCCCGCGCGCTGAAGTCCGACGCCGAATCCAAGGCTCGGCTGATCCGGGAAATGCTCCAGAGCGGCCGGCCGATCGAGGCCTCCGAAGTGCTCAATTCCGAACTGGTGCGGCGACTGTCCGAGCAGCGGGTGACGCTGCGGGCGCAGTTGGCCGAGCAGTCCTCCACGCTGCTGGACGGCCATCCGCGGATGAAGGAACTGCGGGCCCAGATTCAGGATATCGACCGCCAGATCCGCGAGGAGGCGAACAAGATTTCCCGTTCGCTGGAGAACGACGCCCGCATCGCCAGCGCGCGCGTCGACGGATTGACCGCGAGCCTCAATCAGTTGAAGCGGCAGGCCAGTTCCAACAACGAGCAGGATGTTCAGCTGCGGGCGCTGGAGCGCGAGGCGAGGGCGCAGCGCGACCTCCTGGAGGCCTATCTGGCGCGCTATCGCGAGGCGACCACGCGCGAGAACATCGATCTGGTTCCGGCCGATGGTCGCATCATCTCCCGCGCCATCGTCTCCAACACGCCGGCCTATCCGAAGAAGATGCCGATCGTGCTGCTGGTGACGCTGGCGACGTTTCTGCTCACCGCCGGCGCTATCGCCACCGGCGAACTGCTGCGCATGACCGCGCCGCGAGCCGAGGTCGTGCGTGCGCCAGTCATGGTCGCGGCTGCCGAACCCACGCCCGAGGTGCAAGCACCGGCGCCCGCGGGGCCGTCCGAGATCGCGCTCGTCGTGCAGGCGCTGCGCGAGGACGGCGCCGCGCGCAAGATCACGGTGATCGGTGCGCGTCCGGACGACAGCGTGACACTGACCGCGCTGACGCTGGCGCGGCTGCTGTCGCGGACGGCGAAGGTGGTGCTGGTCGATCTCGCGATGGCGTCTCCGGCGCTGGCGCGTCTGTCGACCGATCCGGCTGCGCCGGGGCTGACGGATCTGATGCAGGGGGCGGCCTCGTTCGGCCAGATCATCACCCGGGACCGGCTGTCGCGGCTGCATCTCGTCGGCGCGGGGGGGGATCCGTCGCAGCGGGCGCTGCTGCAATCGCCGCGCGTGGCCATGGCGCTCGATGCGCTGTCGCGGACTTACGATTATGTCGTGCTGGACGCCGGAGCGGCTGCGGACCTGCCGCCGTATATCATCGCGTCGCAGGCCCATGCCGTGGTGGTTCCGAGCGCGGAGATCGGCGAGCGTGCCCGAATGACGCTGCGCGATCAGTTGCTGGCATCGGGATTTGCGGGCGTCACCGTCCTGACGTCGTCGGTGAAAGTCGAGGACGAGCGCGGCGCGGTGGAGCGGATCGCTGCGGCGTAATCGCCCCGCGGATCAGCGCGAGACGGCGTTGCGCAGAAGCTGCGCCATGTGCATCAGGGCGGGGTTGTGCTTCACCAGCCGCTTGGCGTGGGTCAGCGACGACAGGCCAAAGGCCGTGAGCCTGCCGCGCGCGGTCAGCGGAATGAAGCTGTCGAACACCGGCTCGTCGTCCTTGCAAAAGGTCCGCTTGTATTCGTCGGAGCCGATGCCGAAATCGACCGAGGTGTAGCCGAGGTCGGCATAGTGATCGATCATATCGCGCAGCAGGATCAGCCCCGGGCTGTAGCGCGCGTTGTCCGAGATCGTATAGGTGTTGAACATCGTCGAGAAGCGCTCACCGTCAGCGACACAACTGAAGATCGAGATCAGCTCGTCGTCGCATTCCAGCGCGTGAAGCTCGATAACGCGCCGGCCGTCCGGCAGCCGGGCGAGGCAGGCTTCGCGCACGAACGCCCGGGTGGCGGGATCAGAAAACACGTCGGGGAGCTTCGCCAGCGCCATCCGCTGCGGCTTGATGACGAAGAACGCATCGAGCATGCGGTTGACGTCGTCGTCGGTGGCGGCGATGGCGTAGCGATAGCCGGGCACGCTCTGGAGCTTGCGTTCCTTGTTGCGCAGGCGGCGGCGCGTCGACGCGCTGATGCGCTGTTCCGGCTTGCTGCCCGGCGTCATGGTCAGGAGCGGGCAGGGATTGGTCGAGGGCTGGCCCGCGAACAAAGCGAGCGGATTGGCGACGCCGCGCCATTGCTGCGGCTGTTGCGTGAATGCCAGCAGGTCTGGGCCGTCGCTCGCGGTGCGCAGGGCCGTGAATAGTGCATCGAGGTCCGCTTTGGTCGCTGTCTCGGCGAAATCGCGACGCCACAGCCCCATGTTGAAGGTCGCATGCTTGCCGCCCATGAAGCGGGCGACGGTCGAGCCGTTTTCGCGCATGGTGGCGAGCGGCAACAGCAACAGCGGCCGGCTGGCCTCGTCGTAAGCGACGACGATGAAGGGCGCGGCCCCCTCGTGCGTGCCGACATGGGTCTGCCAGGTGTCGAGCAGTTCGAACCGCTGATAGGGCGTCGCGAGAACGTCTGCGCTGTCCATCGCGCGCCAGGTGGCTTCGGCCGCGGCCATGCTGCGCACCACGTCGACGCGCGCGATGCGGCCGGGTCCGACGGGAGTGGAAGGAGCTTGCAATGCTGCGGCCATGGTCGTCATGGGACCCGTGTGGTGACATCCTGCGGTGGGCAATTTGGCCGACCATATTCAGGCAAACGTCAACAAACAGGTAATGGCCGTCGCTGCCGGTTCCACGCCGCGGGCGTGGACCGCTTCGCCATGCAGCCGTGACTGGCGGAGGATTACGGCTGCGGGTCGGGACGCGACATCCAGGCGATCAGCGGCATGGCCGGCAGCACCCAGCCGAGGCCGACCACGACGTAGAAGATCACCTGCGCCAGATACGATTGCGCCAGCACCGGGATCTGCGCCACCGCCATGCCGAGCAGCGACCAGACCACGACGAGGACCAGAAGTGCGATTGTTCCGATGAGCTTGCGGGTGCGGATTTTCATGACGGGCGTGTGCGGAGGGCGGCCACCGGCGGGGCTTGCGCGGCAGGGTGCGGCGACTATAAGGACCGCGCGAATTGATACAAGGCCGCCTTTGCAAATGGTATCCGCCGTGACAGCCCGACCGCCCCTGACCGCAGGCCTGCGCGCCGTCCGCGCGTGGCTGATCGTGGTCGCGGCCATGGTCGTCTGCACGCTGATGGTCGGAGGCGCGACGAGGCTGACGGAATCCGGCCTGTCGATCGTGGAGTGGAAACCGGTCACCGGCACCATTCCACCGCTGACGGATGCCGAGTGGACCACGCAGTTCGAAGCGTACAAGACCATCCCGCAATACCGTGAAATGAATCTCGGCATGAGCCTGTCCGAGTTCAAGACGATTTTCTGGTGGGAGTGGGGCCATCGGCTGCTGGGGCGATTGATCGGCGCCGTGTTCCTGCTGCCGTTCCTGTGGTTTCTCTGGCGCGGCGTTTTGCCGGCTGACCTCAAGCGGCGGCTATGGGTGATCTTCGCGCTCGGCGGCCTGCAGGGCGCGGTCGGCTGGTGGATGGTGAGTTCCGGTCTCACCGTGCGGGTCTCGGTATCGCAATATCGGCTCGCGGTGCATTTCGTGCTGGCGCTGGTGATCTTCTCCGCCATCGTCTGGACCCTGCGGCGGCTGCGCGAGGCCCCGGCACTGGCCGCGCCGCCGCGGCTGAGAACCGGAAGCCGCCTGCTTCTGGCTCTGGTGTTCCTGCAACTCTACTTCGGCGCGCTGGTCGCCGGCCTGCGGGCGGGAAAGGTGTTTAACACCTGGCCGCAGATCGACGGTGCGCTCATTCCCACCGCCGAGCGTCTGTTTTTCGAGCAGCCGTGGTGGCGGAACTTCTTTGACAATACGCTCACCGTCCAGTTCAGCCATCGCATGATCGCCTACACGCTGCTGGTGGGCGCAGTCGTTCATGCCGTCGATGCGGTGCGGGCGCGGGCTCCGGCGTCGGTGGTCTCCGGCGCGCTGTGGCTCCTGGCCGCGCTGCTGGCGCAGGTCGTGGTCGGCATCCTGACGCTGCTTCATCAGGTTCCGATCGATCTCGGCCTCACTCACCAGGCGGTGGCGATCGTCGTATTGGTGCTGGCGCTGTTCCAGGCCGAGCGGCTGGGCCGGTCGCAGCCGGAACTCACGCCCGGCGCGCTGGACCTCGCTGCCGACCGGGTGCGCTGAGAGCTATTCCAAAGTTGGCGTCAATCCGGAAAGGCCCGATTTTCGGGCCTTTTGTCACGTCGCCGCGTGGGCTCACAAAGTTGTGCGGACGGGCGCGCTTCAATCCGGCTGTGCCGCGCGATAAAATAATGCCGAACATATTCCCGTGCCGGACGGCACGATCCTCCAAAATGATAACGCGGCGCCATGCCCGGCGCCGCGTTTCTTTTTTGGGATGTCAGAGCGGCTTACGCCTTCAGCGCCTGATCGAGATCCGCGATCAGGTCTTCCTTGTCCTCGATGCCCACCGACAGCCGCACCACGTCGACGCCGGCGCCGGCCAGCGCCTTCTGCTCGTCGCTGAGCTGGCTGTGGGTGGTGGACGCCGGATGGATGATCAGTGAGCGGGTGTCGCCGACATTGGCCAGATGCGAGAACAGCTTGACGTTGGAGACGAGGCTGACGCCGGCGTCGTAGCCGCCCTTGAGGCCGAAGGTGAACACGGCACCCGCGCCCTTCGGCGAATATTTGCGCGCGAGGTTGTGATAGCGGTCGTCCGGCAGCCCGGCATAGCTCACCCACGCCACCGCAGGATTGGCGGACAGCCATTCGGCGACGGCCTTGGCGTTGTCGGAATGGCGCTGGACCCGCAGGCTCAGCGTTTCGATGCCGGTCAGGATCAGGAAGGCGTTGAACGGCGACAGCGCCGGGCCGAGGTCGCGCAGGCCGATCACCCGCGCGGCGATGGCGAAGGCGAAATTGCCGAAGGTCTCGTGCAGCTTGAGGCCGTTATATTCCGGGCGCGGCTGGCTCAGCATCGGATAGCGGTCGTCGCGCGACCAGTCGAACGTGCCGGCATCGACGATGATGCCGCCGATCGAGTTGCCGTGGCCGCCGAGGAATTTGGTCAGCGAGTGCAGCACGATATCGGCGCCGTGATCGATCGGCTTGATGAGATAGGGCGACGCCAGCGTGTTATCGACGATCAGCGGCACGCCGGCCTTGCGCGCGATCGCGGCGATGGCTTCGATGTCGGTGACGGTGCCGCCGGGATTGGCGATGGACTCGATGAAGATCGCCTTGGTTTTCGGCGACAGCGCGCGCTCGAAGCTCGCCACGTCGTCGGTGTCCGCCCACACCACGTTCCAGCCGAACGCCTTGAAGGAGTGGTTGAACTGGTTGATCGTGCCGCCATAGAGCCGGCGCGCCGCGATGAATTCATCGCCGGGCTGGAGCAGGGCGTGGAACGTCACCAGCTGCGCGGCATGGCCGGAGGCGACCGCGAGTGCGGCAGTGCCGCCTTCCAGCGCGGCGACGCGCTCTTCGAGCACGGCAGTCGTCGGATTGGTGATGCGGGTGTAGATGTTGCCGAACGCCTGCAGTCCGAACAGCGAGGCGGCGTGGTCGGCGTCGTTGAAGACGAAGGACGTGGTCTGATAGATCGGCGTCGAGCGTGCGCCCGTGGTCGGGTCCGGCTGCGCGCCGGCATGGATGGAGAGCGTCGAGAATCCGGGCAGTGTTTCCGTCATGGGATAATCCTTGTGCAGGCCGCGAACGGGCGATGGGAGGAGGATGGCGGCATGCTGCGGATGCGCGCGGCCTTCGTCAAGGTATCAGCACGCCGCACGGCCAACAGGCAATAGCCATGTCGTCGTTTTCGGGGCGGGTGAACGATCGTTCTGCCGCCGGCCGGATTCAGGGCAGGTCATTCTTGTCCCGGGCGGCGAGATCGGCGGCCTTGGTCGCACCGCCGCTGACGCTGCTGCGATCGAGCGACAGCCGCATGTTGCGCGTCGGGATCGGCGCGCGCTTCGCGCTGAGCGTGCGCGAATTGACGCCCACCCACTGAATTTCTGAGGTCAGGCGGGCGTATTCGATCTTCGGGCAGCGGTTCATCACCACCGTGATGCCGGCCGCTTCCGCCTTCGCTGCGGCGTCGTCGTTGCGCACGCCGAGCTGCATCCAGATCACTTTCGGCCGTGCCGGCAGCGCCAGCGCCTCGTCCACCACCGCCATGACGCGATCCGAATTGCGGAAAACATCCACCATGTCGACCGGGCGATCGATGTCCTTCAGCGTGGCGACGAACGGTTTGCCGATCAGGCTCTTGCCGACCTGTCCGGGGTTGACCGGGATCATGTCGTAACCGCGCTCGACGAGATATTTGAAGGCGAAATAGCTCGGCCGCACATTGACCGGCGAGGCGCCGACCATGGCGATCGTCTTCATGCTGGTGAGAATGCCGCGAATGAAGGCGTCGTCGTAATGGTCGTGGTTCATTGGGGCGGGATCACCGGTCTTCCCACTTGGGAGCGCGCTTTTCGATGAAGGCGCCGATGCCTTCCTCGGCGTCGCGCGCCATCATGTTCTCGGTCATCACCTGCGCGGCGTAGCGATAGGCCTCAGCGAGGCTCATTTCCGCCTGCCGGTAAAAGGCTTCCTTGCCGACCTTCAGCGTATAGGCGGACTTGCGCGAGATCTTGCGGGCGAGGTCGATGGCGGCGTTGCGCTCGAGCCCCGCGGACACCACGGTGTTGACGAGGCCCATGTCGCGGGCGCGCTCGGCCGAAACCGGTTCGCCGGTCAGCAGCATGTGCATCGCGTGCTTGCGCGGAACGTTGCGCGACAGCGCCACCATGGGCGTGGAGCAGAACAGGCCGATATCGATGCCCGGGGTTGCGAACGTCGCCTTGTCGGAGGCGACGGCGAGATCGCAGGTGGCGACGAGCTGGCAGCCGGCGGCGGTGGCGACGCCCTGGACCGCCGCGACGACGGGCTTCGGCAGATGCACGATGGTCTGCATCATGTCGGCGCAGGATGTCATCAGGCGGGCGAAGAAGGCGCGGCCGCGGTCGGCGTCGGTGCGCCGGGCGGTCAGTTCCTTCAGGTCGTGGCCGGACGAGAACGCCGGACCGTTCGCGGTGATCACCACGGCGCGGACGGCGCGATCGTCGCGGATGGCGTCGAGTGCGTCATGCAGCGCCCGGATCATTGCTTCCGACAGCGCATTGCGCGAGGCCGGTGAATCCAGCGTCAGCACGGCGACATCGTCCACGATCTCGCGTGACACAGGCGAGGGCGCTTGCGGGGACGCGGAGCGGGACGATTGCGTCGTCATGTCAATTCCTCGGGCCGGAACGGCGTCGTGCCGTGAGATGTTCGTCAGACTTTCGTCGTGTCTTTCGAGCGGGTCTTGGGCTCGCCATCCCGCCCACCCTAAGATACAAACCCGTCACATGCGAGAGCAGGCAGGGCATACGTTCCATGAACAAAGCTAAAATGACCGCGGCAGAACTGGAGGAATTTCTCCACCGGGAGTTTCCCCAGGCTTTCGCCAGCGGCGACATCCTGATCGAGGCCGCTGACGGCGCCACCAGCCTGCTGCGCCAGCCCTACAGCGAGCGGATGCTGCGTCCGGGTGGAACGGTGTCCGGGCCGACGCTGATGGCGCTGGCCGATCTCGCCATGTATGTGGTGCTGCTTTCCGCCATCGGCCCGATCGGGCTGGCGATGACGACCAATCTCAACATCAATTTCCTGCGCAAGGGGCAGCCGGGCCAGGACGTGCTGGCGGCGGCCAAGCTGATGAAGATCGGCAAGCGGCTGGCGGTGGGGGAAGTGCTGCTGCTGTCGGGCACTTCGCCCGATCCGATCGCCCATGTGACCTCCACCTATTCCATTCCGACAACTTAGCGATTTTACAGGTAATATAGCACCATATTTTCAAGCCACTGTTTTTACAGTGTTATTTTGAGCTGTACGGCATTGACGTGGGCGGCCCGGTTATCTAGAACCGCGCCAGTTTGGCGGTCGCGCCGAACGTGCCATTTCATGGACAACTCACAATGAAGACGTTTTCGGCAAAGCCCGCCGAGGTCACCAAGAAGTGGGTGCTGATCGACGCCAAGGGTCTGGTGGTCGGTCGCCTCGCATCTCTGGTCGCCAACCGTTTGCGCGGCAAGCATCTCCCGACCTATACGCCCCACGTCGATTGCGGTGACAACGTCATCATCATCAACGCGGCGCACGTCGTCCTCACCGGACGCAAGCGTGACAACAAGGTCTATTACAATCACACCGGCTTTATCGGCGGCATCAAGGAACGCTCGGCGAAGTCGATCCTCGAAGGACGCTTCCCGGAGCGCGTCGTCGAGAAGGCCGTCGAACGCATGATTCCGCGCGGTCCGCTGGGACGCATGCAGTTCGGCAACCTCCGCGTCTATCCGGGCGCCGAACATCCGCATGAAGCGCAGCAGCCCGAGGTCGTGGACGTCGCGTCGCTGAACCGCAAGAACACGAGGGCCGCTTAATGTCGGATACCATCCAGTCTCTGGACCAGTTGTCGTCGCTGAAGCCCGCCGTGGCCGAAGGTCCGAAGCACGTCAAGAAGGTCGACAAGCATGGTCGCGCCTATGCCACCGGCAAGCGCAAGGACGCCGTCGCCCGCGTCTGGATCAAGCCCGGCTCGGGCAAGGTCCTGGTCAACACCCGCGAGGTCGAAATCTATTTCGCCCGTCCCGTGCTGCGCATGATGATCCAGCAGCCGATCGTCGCTGCCGCCCGTCAGGGCCAGTATGACGTGATCTGCACGGTCGCCGGCGGCGGCCTGTCGGGTCAGGCCGGCGCGGTGCGTCACGGCATCTCCAAGGCGCTGACCAACTTCGAGCCGGAGCTGCGCTCCGTGCTGAAGAAGGGTGGCTTCCTGACCCGCGACTCGCGCGTCGTCGAGCGTAAGAAGTACGGCAAGGCCAAGGCCCGCCGGTCCTTCCAGTTCTCGAAGCGCTAAGGCTTCATCCACATCGGCCGCGATTACGGATCGGCCAGGATTCGAAAGGGCGCCTTCGGGCGCTCTTTTTCGTTGTGGGATGGGGCGGCGCAGCGGGAGGGTTTTCGTTAAATTGTCCGAGTTCCGAAAACGGAACGCAAAGACCCGGTTGCTAGCGTGTCATCGGCTGAGGGAGCCATCCCGGCTCTGCCCGTTTTGAAGCGCTGCATAGAAGATGCCCGCTGGCACGCATTTATCGCTCGATCTTTCGACGCTTTATCTGGTGGCGACGCTGGTCGCGGCCCTGCTCGGCGCGATGCTGCTGTTCTTCTGGCGCAAGGACCAGATCGCAGCGCTGGGCTGGTGGGGCGCGGCCTATCTTCTCGGCGCGGCCTCGGTCGCGCTGTGGACGGTCGGTGGCCCCGATCTCGGTTTCACGCTGTCGCTGGCAGTCAATGTCGTTGGCTTCATCGCCTGCGGCCTGGTGTGGGACGCGGCGCGCGTGTTCCACGGCCGTGCGGCGAACTGGAGCGTGGTGATCGCCGGACCGCTGCTCTGGATCGTGGCGGACGTCATGCTCGATCCGTCGGCCGCCCAAGCGCGAATGATCATCGGAGCGGGCATCGTCGCCTTCTATGCCGCACTGACGGCGGCGGAGCTTGGCCGCGAACGGCGCAGGCGCCTGCGCGCGCGCTGGCCCGCGCTGATTGTGCCGTTGCTGCATGGCGGAGCCCTGATGTTGCCGATCCTGCTCGGCGATATGTTCCGGGGGCACAGTGGCGGCGTTTCCGGCATCTGGGTCGCCGTATTCGCGGCGGAACTGGTTCTCTACGCGGCCGGCACCGTCTTTGTCATTTTCATGCTGGTGTCCGAACGCACCGTGACGGCGCACAAGACCGCCGCCTCGATCGATCCGCTCACCGGCCTGCTCAACCGCCGTGGCTTCGGGGAAGCGACCGCGCGGATGATCGAGCGCGAGGCCAAGGCTGGGCGGCCGATCACCGTGATGATTTTCGATATCGATCACTTCAAGTCGGTCAATGATCGCTTCGGCCATGCGGCCGGCGACGACGTGCTGAAGGTCTTCGCCGATGTCGTCGCGGGTTCGTTGCGTATCACCGATCTCGTCGGCCGTGTCGGCGGCGAGGAATTCGCCGCCCTGTTGCCTTGCACGACCGAGGAGGCGCTATTGGCCGCCGAGCGCGTGCGCGAGGCCTTCGAGGCGTCGGGCGTGCTGATCGACGAGGTTCCGCTGGAGACGACGGTGAGCATCGGAATCGCGGGCGGCCCGGCCAACACCGAACTCGAGGTGCTGATGGCGTCGGCGGATACCGCGCTCTATCAGGCCAAGCGTGGCGGTCGCAATCGCGTGGAAGTCGCCATCGAACAGCCGCTGTCGCTGCAGAAGACGCGCCGCGCGCTCGCCTCCAGTGCCGCCGCGCGGCCGGCGGAGGCTTTCGCAGTGCCGGCGAATGCGGCGATCGACATCCGCATCTGACGCGACGAAATGGTCCTTTCCTAACCGTCTGTTTACCCAACGCGCGCTACCATCGGGCATGTCCACAGCATGCAGTCCCGATTCCAAATCCAGACTTATGGCGCTTGAAGCAGCCGTCACGTCGGCGCGCGCGGGTTTCGCCTGCATGTTTTCCACCTCCGACGAATACGAGTCGGCGCTGATCACCGCGCGGCGCGCCGAGGGCCGCTACGGCTCGCGGTTCGAGTGGCAGCCGGTGCTGCTTGGCGGCGTCGCCTGCATTCTGCTCGGCGTTTTTCTCATCGTTCTCTAGAAACCGGACGATCGGTGCCGGTCGGCAGGGCGCCTCGCGGGAAGGATTTCGAGACCGCCATCGGCATGGCGCAGACCATTTTCAAGCGCTGCAAGGGCTGGAAGAGTTTCGAGCTGCACCGTTCGATCGAGAAGCCGTCGCGCTACCGGCTGCTGATCAAGTGGGAGACGCTGGAAAACCACACCGTCGATTTCCGCGAGTCCGCCAATTTTACCGAATGGCGGGGGTTGGTTGGGCCGTTCTTCGCCGCGCCGCCGGAGGTGGAGCACACCAACACGGTCGTCACGTTCTAGGACGTCGCTGACGGAGAGGTGAAAAGGCGCCGGCAGCGGCGCCTTTTGTCCTGCGGTCACGCCACCTGGAATTCGGCCGGCCGCGGCTCGGGGTCATCCTCGCGCAGATAGTCGAGGACGACCTTGACGATGGCCACTAGCGGCAGCGCCAGCGCCAGCCCCCACACGCCGAACACCACCCCGAGCAAAATCTGGAATCCAAACAGCGTCGCCGGCGGAATGTCGAGCGCCTGGCGCTGGACGATCGGCGTCAGCACATAGCTTTCCATGGCGTGGACGCCGAGGAACAGCACCAGTGCGCTGGCGGCGGCCACCCATCCGGAGGCGAGGCTGGCCAGCGTCACGATCACGCCCGCCACCAGCGCCCCGACGGTGGGGATGAAGGCGAGCAGTCCCGCCTGGATGCCGAGGATGAAGGCGCTGTCGATCCCGATCACCGACAGGCCGATCCACGTCACCAGGAATACCGCCGCCATGGTCACCATCTGGGCGATCAGCCAGCGCTCCAGCGTCTCGCTGATCCGGTCCACCACGATGGTGACGCTGGCGCGATATTTCGCCGGCGCCATGTGCAGCAGCCCCTTGCGATAGACGCCGGGCTGCGCCGCGAAGGCAAGGCCGAGAAACAGCACGATGAACAGGTTGCCCACGGCGCTGACCGTACCGAGCAGCAGTTTCAGGGTCTGGGTGACGATGGCTCCGCCGCCGGACGCGATGACCCCGGCGCTTGGCAGGTTTTTCGGCAGCGTCGCCGGAATGCTTTCCGTCTCCGGAGAGGAAGGGGTCGTGATGCCGCCCAGTTCGAGATAGCTGGTATCGACCCCGTGCTGTTCGAGAAATGTCTTCACGGTGACGAGCTGCGATTTGAGCGTGTTGCTCAGCGCATTGGCCTGGTGGGCGATGGTCGCGCCGCCGAGAAAGATCACGCCGGAAAGGAGCCCCGCCAGCATCACGCAGACCAGCAGCAGCCGCAGGGCGTGGGGGCCGCCGATCGCCTTCTGCAGCACGTGGGTCATGGCGTTGAGCGCCACGCCGAGCAGGATGCCCGCGAACAGCAGAAACAATGTCGCCGCGTAGTACCAGGAGAACGCCACCAGCACCCCGAAGGCCACGGTCGCGATGCCGCCCGCCGCGATCGACCA
>JAFKES010000029.1 GCA_017308495.1 Afipia sp. | reverse complement strand
GTCTGGTCGGTGACGATGTCGGGCTTCACGCCGCGTCGGACCAGTTCGGGGAAAACCTCCGCCGCGTTGCCGATCAGCGCCACGGATTTCGCCTCGCCCGCCTTGGTCCAGCGTTCGATCATCGCCAGAGCTTCGTCGATCGAGTGGGTCTTCTCATCGACATAGCGCGTGCGCAGGCGGAAGTCGGCGCGGGTCTCGTCGCACTCCACCGCCAGACAGCAGGCCCCGGCCATCACCGCGGCCAGCGGCTGCGCGCCGCCCATGCCGCCGAGGCCGCCGGTCAGAATCCATTTGCCCTTGAGGCTGCCGCCATAGTGCTGGCGGCCGGCTTCCACGAATGTCTCGTAGGTGCCCTGCACGATGCCCTGCGAGCCGATGTAGATCCACGAGCCCGCGGTCATCTGGCCGTACATGGCCAGACCCTTCTTGTCGAGTTCGTTGAAATGGTCCCAGGTGGCCCAGTGCGGCACCAGGTTCGAGTTGGCGATCAGGACGCGTGGCGCATCCTTGTGGGTCTTGAACACGCCGACCGGCTTTCCCGACTGCACCAGCAGCGTTTCGTCGGATTCGAGCTGCTTCAGGCTGGCGACGATGCGGTCGAAATCCTGCCAGGTGCGCGCGGCGCGGCCGATGCCGCCATAAACCACCAGCTCGTGCGGATTCTCGGCGACGTCGGGATGCAGATTGTTCATCAGCATGCGCATCGGGGCTTCGGTCAGCCAGCTCTTGGCGGTGATCTCGGTGCCGGTCGCGGGATAGATGTCCCGGGTGTTGTGTCTCGGATTGTTCACGGTTCGACTCCCTGATCAGGCCGGCAGCGACCGGACATGATGATGCGTTGAATTGCGCTGCGCCTTTTGTCGATGCGATGCACGTCACTCATGGCTTCAGGTCCGGCGCGAAAGCGGCGAGGTGCTGCAGGATCGCGGCAAGCGGCCCGCGCAGCGCCGCCGCCTTGGCTTCGTCGTAGGCGAAAGGAGGCGTTTCGCTCGTCAGATGCGAGGACTGTGCCAACTCCATCTGGATCGCATGCACGCCGTCCTGCGGCCGGCCGTAGCGGCGCGTGGTCCAGCCGCCCTTGAAGCGGCCGTTGACCACATGGGTGCGGCCGGTGGCGGCGCAGATGTCGCGGGTGGCGGCCTCGATGCGTGGATCGCACGACGCGCCATTGTTGGTACCGATGTTGAAGTCGGGCAGCACGCCCTCGAACAGGAACGGAATGATCGAGCGGATCGAATGGCAGTCGTAAAGGATGGCGACGCCGTGCCGGGCCTTCACGCGTGCGATCTCGGCGGCCAGCGCCTCGTGGTAGGGCGCATGGAAGCGCGCCCGGCGCTCGGCGATCTCCGCGGCGGTCGGCTCTTCGATCCAGATCGGCTCGCCGTCGAAATCGGTGACGGGCACGAGGCCAGTGGTGTTCTGGCCGGGATAGAGGCTCGCGTCATCGGGGCTGCGATTGGCGTCGATCACGTAGCGGTGGAAGGTGGCGCGCACCGTCGTCACGCCGGGCAGCAGTCCGTCATACAGGCGCTCGATATGCCAGTCGGTATCGGCGAGGATGCGGCCGCGCGCATTGAGTTTCACCAGAATGTCGTCGGGCAGCCAGGTGCCGGTGTGCGGCAGGCCGAGGATCAGCGGCCCGTCGCCGCTAACGACGTCAACCGGGTTCACGGCCGCACCTCCGCGAGCATGGCGTTCGGCAGAGCTTCGAGCAGCGCGCCGGAGCGCACCAGCGCAGCCGCCTCGGCCAGATCGGGCGCCATGTAGCGGTCCTGATCGAGGGCGGTGACCGATTGGCGCAGCCGCGCGATCACCGCCTGAAGCGGCGCCGACGTTTTCAGCGGCCCGCGAAACTCGACGCCGGCGGCGGCGCACAGCACCTCGATGCCGACGATATGGGCGAGGTTGGCGTTCATCCGCTTGAGGCGGCGCGCGCCATGGGCGGCCATGGATACATGGTCTTCCTGGTTCGCCGATGTCGGCGTGGAATCCGTCGAGCACGGCGTGGCGAGATGCTTGTTTTCGCTCATCAGCGCGGCGGAGGTCACTTCCGCAATCATCAGGCCGCTGTTAAGGCCGGGATCGGGGGTGAGGAATGGCGGCAGGTCGTAGCTCAGCGCCGGATCGACCATCAGCGCGATGCGCCGCTGCGAAATGGAGCCGATCTCGGCGATCGCCAGCGCGATCTGGTCGGCGGCGAAGGCCACCGGCTCGGCGTGGAAGTTGCCGCCCGAGACGATCTGGCCGGTCTCGATCAGCACCAGCGGATTGTCGGTCGCGGCGTTGGCTTCGATCTCCAGGGTGCGTCCCGCCTGGCTGAGAAGATCGATGCAGGCGCCGGTGACCTGGGGCTGGCAGCGAATGCAATAAGGATCCTGCACGCGGGCGTCGCCGACGCGATGGCTTTCGCGGATTTCCGAGCCGGCCATCAGGTCGCGGATCACGCGCGCTGCAAGGATCTGGCCGCGATGACCGCGCAGCTGATGAATCTCGTCGAGGAACGGTGCGGTCGATCCCATGATGGCGTCAGTCGACAGCGACGACGACACCAGCGCGTTGCGCGCCGTGCGAAAAGCCTCGAACAGTCCGGCCAGAGCGAAGGCCGTGGACACCTGGGTGCCGTTGATCAGCGCCAGCCCTTCCTTGGCGGCCAGCACCACCGGCTTCAGGCCGGCCGCCGCCAGCGCTTCGGCGCCGGTCATCTCGTGGCCCTGATAAGTCGCGCGCCCTTCGCCCAGCATCGCCGCCGCCATATGGGCCAGCGGCGCGAGGTCGCCCGATGCGCCGACCGAGCCCTGCGACGGGATCACCGGCAGCACGCCCTTGGCCAGCATGTCCTCGATCAGCCGCACCACCTCAGGCCGGGTGCCGGAGGCGCCCCGCCCGAGCGACAGCAGCTTCAGCGCCATGATCAGGCGCACGGTCTCCGGCTCCACCGGCTCGCCCACGCCGCAGCAATGCGACAGGATCAGATTGCGCTGCAGGGTCGCGGTGTCCTCGGCCTTGATCTTGATCGAGGCCAGCTTGCCGAATCCGGTGTTGACGCCATAGACGGGCACGTCGCCATTGGCAGCGGCCTCGATCCGGGCGGCGGATTCGGCAATGCCCTTGCGCGCGCTGTCGGCCAGCCGCACAGCGAGCCCCTCGCGCCAGATGCGCTCCAACTCGGCGAGGGTGACCGTGCCGGGCGTGAGGACGAGTTCAGACATTCCGGCCTCCGAAAATGCGGGCGTGCAGGGGATTGAAGCCGATGCGGTAGGTCAGTTCGGCCGGATGCTGGACATCCCAGATCGCCAGATCGGCGCGGGCCCCCGGCGCGATGATGCCGCGATCGGCGAGACCGAGGGCGCGGGCCGCGTTGACGGTGACGCCCCGCAGGCATTCGGCTGGCGTCAGGCGAAACAACGTCGCGCCCATGTTCATGGTCAGCAGCAGCGAGGTCAGTGGCGAGGTGCCGGGATTGCAATCGGTCGCCAGCGCGATCGGAACGCCGGCGTCGCGCAGCGCCTGCACCGGCGGATACTGCGTTTCCCGCAGCGTGTAGAACGCACCGGGCAGCAGCACGGCGACGGTCCCCGCCTTGGCGAGGGCTGCGACGCCATCCGCGCCGAGATATTCGAGATGATCGGCTGAGAGTGCGCCATGGTCGGCCGCCATCGCCGCGCCATGCAGGTCGGACAACTGTTCGGCATGCAGCTTGACCGGCAGGCCAAGTGTCCCGGCATGATCGAAGATG
>JAFKES010000126.1 GCA_017308495.1 Afipia sp. | reverse complement strand
AAGACGATGATGATGGCCCCGATGGATATCTCGCGCAACCACGCGATGTTGTTCTTGAGGCCGAGCGCGTGATCGATGGCGCTGCCGCTCAGCGCGGCGCTGAGCCAATCCATCGATTCCGGCAGCAGCACCATGAAGGCGGTGCCCATCAGCGTGCCCATCACCGAGCCGATGCCGCCGATGATGATCATGGCGAGGAAGATGATCGAGCGGTCGATGCCGAAGCCCTCGTTCGACACCACCTGATTGTAATGGGCGTACAGCGCGCCGCCGACGCCGGCGTAGAACGCTGCGAGGCCGAATGACAGCGTGCGGTATTTGGTGAGGTTGATGCCCATGATCTCGGCGGACAGGTAATGGTCGCGCACGGCGACCAGCGCGCGGCCGTCCCGCGTCCGCATCAGGTTGGTGACCAGCAGGAAGCAGACGATCACGTATGCCAGCACCACGTAGAAATACTGGCGGTCGCCGCGGAGTTCCCGGCCGAAGATCGAGAATGGCTCGGCGATCGCCGGCACGCTGCCGCCGGTGAACCATTCGGCGCGGTTGAAGAAGTCGTTGAGAATGTATTGCGCGGCCAGCGTCGCGATGGCGAGATAGAGGCCCTTCAGCCGCGCCGCCGGCAGACCGAAGATGAGCCCGACCGCCGCCGTGACCACCCCCGCCAGCGGAATGGCGAAGAATACCGGCACGCCGAACTTGCTTGAGACATAGGCCGAGGTGAAGGCACCGAAGCCGAAGAATGCGGCGTGGCCGATGGAGATCTGCCCGGTGAAGCCGACCACGACGTTGAGGCCGAGCGCGGCGATGCCGAAGATGCCGATCTGGATCAGCAGGCTCAACACATACTCGTTCAGCACATAGGGCGCGAAGCAGATCAGCACGATGCCCGCGATCAGCATGTTGCGGCTGGTCGTGGTCGGAAACACCGTGGTGTCCGCCGCGTAGCTCGTGCGGTAGTCGCCGGCGGGGAGGAGATTCTGGCCTGCCATTAGATTCGCTCGATGTCCTTTGTGCCGAACAGGCCGTAGGGTTTGATCATCAGGATGATGATGAGGGCGTAGAACGGCGCGACCTCGTACAGGTTGCCCCAGTGCAAGTATTCGCTATCGACGAAATGCGCGAGGTTTTCCAGAAGGCCGATGATGATGCCGCCGAGCACCGCGCCGCCGACGCTGTCGAGGCCGCCGAGGATCGCCGCCGGAAACACCTTGATGCCGTAAGCGGCAAGGCCGGCCGACACGCCGTTGACCACCGCCACCACCACGCCCGCCACCGCCGACACCGTGGCCGAGATCGCCCACGCCATCGCGAACACGCTCTTGACGGAAATGCCGAGCGACTGCGCCACCTGCTGGTTGAAGGCGGTGGCGCGCATGGCGAGGCCGTATTTCGAGACGCGGAAGAACCATGCCATGCCCGCCATCATCGCCACCGAGACGATGAGGCTCAGGATATAGACGGTCTGCACCTGCAATCCGAAAATGTTGACGAGCTTGGTGTGGAAGATCGGCGGGAACGGCTGCAGGTTGACGCCGAAGATCCACTTCATCAGCGCCTGCAGCACGGTGGAGAGGCCGATGGTCACCATGATGACCGAGATGATCGGTTCGCCGATCATCGGGCGCAGGATCACGATCTGGATCGCGATGCCGAACACGAACATGAAGACCAGCGTGATCGGCATGCCGATCCAGAACGGCACCTGATATTTGGTCAGGAGCCACCAGCACACCCAGGCGCCGATCAGCAGCAGTTCGCCCTGCGCGAAGTTCACAACCTGCGTGGCCTTGTAGATCAGCACGAACGACATCGCGACCACGCCGTACAGCGTGCCGACCACGAGGCCGTTGATCATGAGCTGGATCAGGAGCTGGGTGTTCATGTCAGTTCAATGTCCTGACAGGTTAAGGGGGAGTGCGGTCGCTTTCCATCTCCCCGCCAGCGGGGAGAGGCAAGAATGGCGCGCGCCTGTAAACTGTCTCCTCACTCCGCCGCCTCCGCCGTTCGCTGCGTCGCTCCGAGGTCGATCACCGGCAGCGTGCAGCGCACGCGCTGGGTCGAGCCGTCCTGGAAGCGGATCACGGTGTCGATGTCGATATCGGGCTTGCCGCCGTAGACGGCGTCGATGATGTCGGCGTATTTCTCGTTGATGACGGTGCGGCGCACCTTGCGGGTGCGCGTCAGTTCGCCGTCGTCGGCATCGAGTTCCTTGTAGAGCAGAAGGAATTTGGAAATGCGCTGGGCCGGTGGCAGTGTGGCGTTGACGGCCTCCACTTCCTTGCGCAGCAGTTCGTAGGTCTCCGGCCGCGACGACAGGTCGGTATAGGTGGTGAACGAGATACGGTTCTTTTCCGCCCATTTCGACACGATGGAAAAGCGGATGCAGATCATCGCCGCGAGATAGTCGCGGCCGTCGCCGAGGACGACGGCTTCGGCGACGTAGGGCGAGAACTTCAGCTTGTTCTCGATGTATTGCGGCGAGAAGCGGTCGCCATGGGCGGTCTGCGCCAGATCCTTGATGCGGTCGATGACAACGAGCTGCTTCGCCGTGTTGAAATAGCCGGCGTCGCCCGAGAACATCCAGCCGTCGCGGACATCGGCGGCGCTCGCCGCCTCGTTCTTGTAGTAGCCGGAGAACATGTTGGGGTGGCGCACCACGATCTCGCCGACGCCATTGACGTCGGGATCGCGGACCTCGATCTCGATCTCTGGCCCCATGGCGACGCCGGTGGTATCGGGATCGACGGCGTTCGGCTCATGCAGGGTGAACGCGCCGAGCGTTTCGGTCTGGCCGTAGAGCGTGCGCAGCGGCACGCCCATGGCACGGAAGAACCGGAAGGTATCGGGGCCGAGCGCGGCGCCGCCGGTCGCCGCCGAGCGCAGGCGGGTGAACCCGAGCCGGTCGCGCAGCGCGCGGAACAGCAGCGTGTCCGCCACCGTCGAGCGCTGCCCCTTGTCCAGCGCGGCGAGGCCAGCCTTCATGCCGATGTCGTAAAGGCGCTGCTTCATCGGCGAGGAGTCCATCACCCGCGCACGGACGTCGGCGGCGATGGATTCCCAGATGCGCGGTGCGAACAGCACGAAGGTCGGCGCGATCTCGCGGAAGTCGTTCATCATGGTGTCCGGCTCTTCGACGAAGTTGATCTTCATTCGCGAGAGCAGGCCTTTCCCGAGCGCGTAGACCTGTTCCATGATCCACGGCAGCGGCAATACGGAGACATATTCGTCGCCGGAGTCCTTGGGGTCGAAGGCGAGATAGATCGCGCAGTGGCGCAGCACCGCGCCCGCTGTCAGCATCGCCAGCTTGGGGTTCGAGGTGGTGCCGGAGGTGGTGCAGAGCACGGCGACATCGTCAGCTTTGGTCGTGTCCACCATTTGATCGTAGAGCTGCGGCTCACGCGCGGCGCGGTCGCGACCTTTGGCGGCGAGGTCGTCGGCGAGGATCAGGCGCGGGTCATCGTATTTGCGCATGCCGCGCGGGTCGGAATAGACGATATGCCTGAGGTGCGGCGCGCGGTCGCCGAGTTCGAGCAGCTTGTCGACCTGCTCCTCGTCCTCGGCGAACACGATCTTGGTCTCGCCATAGGTGAGAAGATAAAGCACCTCCTCGGGCAGCGATTCGCGATACATGCCGAGCGACATTCCGCCGATGGCGTGGGTCGCGATCTCGGCGGCCACCCAGTCCGGCCGGTTGTCGCCGACGATGCCGACGACGTCGCCGCGCTTGATGCCGAGCTCGATCATGCCGAGGGCGAAATCGCGCACCCGGTTCTGGTAGTCGTTCCAGGTGAATTCGCGCCACAGACCGAGGTCCTTCTCGCGCAGCGCGATCTCGTGGCCGTGCTCGCGGGCGTTGAGCCGCAGCATCTTCGGATAGGTGTCGGCCTGGGCGACGCGGGCAGCGTAGTCCATCATGCGCTGACCCCCGCGACCGCAGCCTCATTCCCCGCCGCCGGGGCTTCATCTTCCTCGCCGAGATAGGCTTTCCTGACATGCGGATCGTCCAGCACGTCGGCGGGCAGGCCCTCGGCGATCTTGCGGCCGAAATCCAGCACGGTGACGCGGTGGGAAATATCCATCACCACGCCCATGTCGTGCTCGATCATCATCACCGTCATCCCGTATTCTTCATTGAGATCGACGATGTAGCGCGCCATGTCCTCCTTCTCCTCGAAGTTCATGCCGGCCATCGGCTCGTCGAGAAGGATCAGATTCGGCTCCAGCGCCATGGCGCGGGCGAGTTCCACGCGCTTGCGCAACCCGTAGGAGAGGGTGCCCGCCACCGCTTTGCGCACCGACTGCAGGTCGAGGAAGTCGATGATCTCCTCCACCTTGCGCCGGTGCTCCAGTTCCTCGCGCCGCGCGCCGGTCAGCCAGTACAGCGAGCCGGTGATGAAATTGTTCTTCAGCAGGTGATGCCGGCCGACCATGATGTTGTCGAGCACGGTCATGTGGTGGAACAACGCGAGGTTCTGGAAGGTGCGGCCGATGCCCAGCGCGGCGCGCGCGTTCGGCTTCAGGCCGGTGATGTCGCGGTCCTGATAGAAAAGCTGGCCCTCGGTCGGGGTATAGCGGCCGGAAATGCAGTTGACGATGGAGGTCTTGCCGGCGCCGTTGGGGCCGATGATCGAAAACAGTTCGCCCGTGTTGACGCCGAAGCTCACGTCGGTCAGCGCGCGCACGCCGCCGAACCGCAATGAGACTCCCCGCACCTCCAATGCGTAAGCCACTCAAGTCCCTCCCAGATACGGCGCTTCGTGCGCTCTTATCCTCGGCTCGATCCCGATGCCTCGATCTTACATCGGCCGAGCCCGGCAAGCCATTCGACTTATGATGCTTTGCGTCACAGGTCGCAATCAGTCCCGCGTCAATAAGGCAAAGCGCGACCTCGAAGTGTCTTGTGCCCGACAATTCGTTGAGCGAATTTCCATGTGGGTCCGGTTTAGCGAGCCGCGGCTTTTGCCGCATCGCAACACGTCGGACCAGGCCGGCAAACGATGGGATCATGATCAGCGCAGATTATCTGAAGCGCATTGCGGTGTGGTCGCGGGACCTGAGCGAGCGCGAGGTCGAGGTGGCGCGCGCCGGCATCGTCGAGCGGCCGTATCGGGCCGGCGAGTTCATCTGCATGCGCGGTGACCATTTCGAATACTGGATGGGCGTGGTCACCGGCCTCGTCCGGATCGGCACCGTCTCCCGGGACGGCAAGGCCATCAGTTTCACCGGCCTCACCGGCGGGGCATGGTTCGGGGAGGGAACCGTGCTCAAGAACGAGGCGCGGCGCTACGACGCGGTGGCGCTGCGCGAGACCCGCCTCGCGCTGATGGACCGCGCCACATTCTTCTGGCTGTTCGAGAACAGTGTGGCGTTCAACCGCTTCCTGGTGGGGCTGCTGAACGAGCGTCTCGGCCAGTTCATGGGCCTCGTCGAATATGGCCGCATGCTGGACGCCAAGGCGCGGCTGGCGCGCTGCATCGCCACCCTGTTCAACCCCGCGCTTTATCCGGATGTGAACCGCCACCTGGAGATCACCCAGGAGGAGCTTGGCGCCATTTCCGGCATCTCGCGGCAGAACGCCAACCAGTCGCTCAAGGCGCTGGAAAAGGAGGGCCTGCTGCGGGTGGAATATGGCGGTGTCACCATCGTCGATCTCGACCGGCTGCGTGCTTACGGGGAGTAGGCTGCGTTACAGCCGAAATTCGGCAACTGGCCGGGACGACTCGGGGAGAGCTTCATGATTCTCCGCCGCATGCGAGAATCGTCACTACACCTCCAGCCACTCCTTGCGGACAGCCTGGTTGGCCTTGAGGTCGTCGGGCGTGCCCTCGAACACGATGCGGCCGTGGCCCATCACGTAGACGCGGTGGGAAATCCGCATGGCGATCGACAGCTTCTGCTCCACCAGCAGGATGGCGACGCCGCGCCGGGCGATCTCGGCGATCAGGTCGCCGACCTGCTGCACGATCAGCGGAGCGAGACCTTCGGTGGGCTCGTCGATCATGATGAGTTCGGGATCGCCCATCAGCGTGCGGCAGATGGTCAGCATCTGCTTCTCGCCGCCCGACATCACGCCGGCGGCGGTGTCTGCCCGCGCCTTGAGATTCGGGAACATCTCCAGCATGTCGTCGAGTTTCCACTTGCCCGGACGCCGCGTGTCCTTGATGCCGAGCATGAGGTTCTGCCGCACCGTGAGGCCGGGGAAAATGTCGCGATGTTCTGGCACGTAGCCGAGGCCGAGATGCGCGATCTTGTAGCTCGGCAGGCCGGCGATGTTCTGGCCTTTGAAGGAGATGGTGCCGTGGGGCCGCACCTCGCCCATGATGGCCTTGACCGTGGTCGAGCGCCCGACGCCGTTGCGGCCGAGCAGGCTGACAACTTCGCCCGCGGCGATGGTGATGTTCACGCCCTGAAGGATGTGGCTCTTGCCGTAATAGGCGTGCAGATCGCTGACTTCCAGCATCAGGCAGCCTCCTCGCCGAGATAGGCTTCTTTCACCTTGGCGCTGTTGCGAATCTCCTCCGGCGTGCCGGAGGCGATCACGTGGCCGTAGACCAGCACTGAAATGCGGTCGGCGAGGCCGAACACTACGCTCATGTCGTGTTCGACGATCAGCAGCGTCTTGCCCTGTGTCAGTCGCCGGATCAATTCCACGGCGCGTTCGGTTTCCGCGTTGCTCATGCCTGCGGTCGGCTCGTCGAGCAGGATGACGTCGGCGCCGCCCGCCACCGTGATGCCGATCTCCAGCGCGCGCTGCTCGGCATAGGTGAGGAGGCCGGCGGGCACGTCGCGCCGCGAAGCGAGGCTGATGTCCTCCAGAATATGTGCCGTGCGCTCGCGTACTTCCGGCAGCTTGTCGATGTTCTTCCAGAAGGCGTAGCGATGCCCGGTCGCCCACAGCACGGCGCAGCGCAGGTTCTCCCACACCGTCATGTTGGCGAAGACGTTGGTGACCTGGAACGAGCGCGACAGGCCGCGCCGGTTGATCTGGTAAGGCGGCAGGTCCGAGATCACCTCGCCGCGCAGCAGCACCTCGCCGCTGGTCGGCGGCATGTAGCCGCTGATCAGGTTGAACGTGGTGGATTTACCCGCCCCGTTCGGGCCGATCAGGGCGTGGCGTTCGCCCTGCGCGACTTGCAGGTTGAGATCGCGGATCACCTGGGTGACGCCGAAACTCTTCTGGACGTTGCGGATCTCGATAGCGTTGGGTTTGGCGGCCGAGGACGCGGTCATGCGGTCACTCCTTTGGCGCGCGCCGTCGTCAGCGCATCGTCCCAGGCCTCAGCAACCCGTTTCCAGGTGATGCGGGCGATCAGGAAACCACCGATGATCAGGACCGCGGCGACGGCCCAGGTCAGCGGGCTCGTGGCGTTGAAGGGAATGCCGAACGGATGGATGTTCGGGTCCTCATCCGGATTGACGGTGTAGTGAACCACGCATTCGATCGCGACCATCAGGCCGATCACCAGCGCCAGCGTCGGAACGAAGGCCACCACATAGGACGGCAGCACCTTGAACAGCGTGCCGCCGCGGACCAGCGGGCGGTGCTTCATCAACAGGCCGGTGATACCGCCGGGCGCGAACATCACCATGGCGATGAAGAACAGCCCGAAATAGAGCTGCCACACCGTGGTCAGATCGCTGAGGCTCAGCGACAGCAGCGTCACGAAGATCGCGCCGATCACCGGGCCGATGAAGAAGCCGACGCCACCGATATAGGTCGAGAACAGCACGGTGCCGGACTGCACCGCGCCGAGATAGGCGGAGTTGGCGATCTCGAAATTGATCGCGGCCAGCGCGCCGGCGATGCCCGCGAAGAACCCGGAGAAGCAGAAGGCGAGGTAGCGCACCACGTGCGGATCGTAGCCGACGAACTGCACGCGCTCGGGATTGTCGCGCACGGCGTTGCACATGCGGCCGAGCGGGGTGCGGGTGAGGGCGTACATCGCGATCATGCACAGCAGCGTCCACGCCGCGACAAGATAGTAGATCTGGATCTGCGGGCCGAAGCTCCAGTCGAACACGCGGAACAGCTTGGTGCGGTTGGCTGAGATGCCGGCTTCGCCGCCGAAGAAGGTGCGCAGGATCAGAGCCGAGGAGGCGACCAGTTCGGCGACGCCGAGCGAGATCATGGCAAAAGCGGTGCCCGAGCGTTTGGTCGAGACCCAGCCCAGCAGCATCGCGAAGGCAAGTCCGGTCAGGCCGCCGATCAGTGGCACGAGCGGCAGCGGGAGCGGCCATTTATGTGCGCCGATGATGTTGATGGCATGAATGACGAGGAAGCCGCCGAGGCCGTAATAGACCGCGTGGCCGAACGACAGCATGCCGGTCTGTCCGAGCAGGATGTTGTAGGACAGCGAGAAGATGATCGAGATGCCGATCAGGCTGAAAGTCGTCAGCGATCCGCCGGAGGAAAAGACCTTCGGCAGCACCAGCAGGATGACGGCGACCGCGATCCAGCCGCTATAGAACTTCATCCGGTCGGCGGTGGTCGGGGGCGGCGGCGCGATGCTCGCGGCCGCAGTGGATGCGGTGATCTCGCTCATGTTTCGCGCGTTCCCAAGAGGCCCATCGGGCGGAAGGCCAGGATCAGCACCAGCAGCACATAGGGCATGATCGGCGCGATCTGCGCGATGGTGACGTTCCAGATATCGGCGAGCCAGGTCTGGGCGTAGGCGGGACTGAGCGGCCCGAACACTTCCGAGAGCGAGCCGTTCATCGATACTGCGAAGGTCTGCACGAGGCCGATCAGCAGCGAGGCGATGAACGCCCCCGGCAGCGAGCCGAGGCCGCCGACCACCACCACCACGAACAGGATCGGCCCGAGCAGGCCGGCCATGTTCGACTGGGTGACGAGGGCGGGGCCGGCGATCACGCCGGCGACGGCGGCGAGCGCGGTGCCGACGCCAAACACCAGCATGAAGATGCGGCCGACATTGTGTCCGAGATGGCCGACCATGTGCGGGTGGGTCAGCGCCGCCTGGACGATCAGGCCGATGCGCGTGCGCTTCAGGGCGATCAGCAGGCCGAGGAAGATGGCCACCGACACCGCCAGCATGAAAATCTTGTAGGCGGGATAATTGGTGGAGAAGATCGTGAAGGCCGGGAAATCGAGGGAGGCCGGCACGCGGAAATCCACCGGGCTCTTGCCCCAGATGATCTGGACGATTTCCTCGATGGCGAAGGCGAGGCCGAAAGTGAACAGCAGTTCGGCGACGTGGCCGTTCCGGTGGACGTGGCGCAGGCCATAACGCTCCACCGCCATGCCGATCAGCCCGGCGAGCAGCGGCGCAGCCACCAGAGCGGGCCAGAAGCCGACCCAGCGGCTGATCTGGAAGCCGAAGAAGGCGCCCAGCATGTAGAAGCTTGCATGGGCGAAGTTCAGCACGCCGAGCATGCTGAAGATCACCGTCAGGCCGCTCGCCATCAGGAACAGCAGCATGCCGAACAGGACGCCGTTCAGCGTGGAAATCACGATCAGTTCAAGCACGGCCCCGGCTCCCCGATAGACGATGCCGCGTTCACCCCGGCCGGAGCCGGGATGAACGCGCCTGGCGACCCGTTACGGACGGGTCATCTTGCAGGTGGTCGGCAGCACGGTCTTGTCGGTGTCGATGCGGGCGGCGCCCTTCCAGCCCCAGCCGGTCTTTTCCTCGTCGAACGGCTCGTTGTTCTTCAGTTCGCCGAACTGGGCGATATAGATCGGCTGGAAGAACTGGTGGTCGTCCTTGCGCATGAAGCCCTTGCCGCCGCTGAAGACCTCGAACTCCATGCCTTCCAGCGCGAGGCCAACCTTGACCGGATCGACCGACTTGGCCTTTTCGGCGGCGAGCGCGAGCATGCGCATCTCGTTCACGGCGCGGGGATAGAACAGGCCGAAGTTGTATTTCTCGCGCAACGCCTTTTCAAAAGCGCGCGACGGGGCATGGTCGATATTCGCGTAGCCTTCGACCACCTGATAAACCTGATCGTTCAGGTTGGCCTGCTTGATCGCGGTCGGGCCGCCGGACCCGCCGGCGTAGTAGGTGTACCAGCCCACTTTGAGGCCAGCGTCGGCGGCGGCCTTGAGCAGCAGCGCGAAGTCCTGGCCCCAGTTGCCGGTGATGACGGTGTCGGCGCCGGATGCCTTGATCTTGGCGATGTAGGGCGCGAAGTCGGTCACCTTCAGCAGCGGATGCAGTTCGTCGCCGACGATCTGGACGTCGGGGCGCTTGGCGGCGAGCATCTTGCGGGCCTGCGAGCGCACCGATTCGCCGAACGAATAGTCCTGGTTGATCAGGTAGACTTTCTTGATGCTGGGAACGCCCTTCATGTAGTTGGTGAGCGCTTCCATCTTGATGTCGGAGTTGGCGTCCCAGCGGAAATGCGCGAAGCTGCATTTGTCGTTGGTCAGGATCGGGTCCACCGCGGCGTAGTTGAAGTACAGCACTTCCTTGCCGGGGTTGCGGTCGTTGTACTTCGTCACGAAGTCCGACAGCGCGGCCGCGACCGCCGAGCCGTTGCCCTGGGTGAGATAGCGGATGCCGGAGTCGATCGCCTTCTGGGCCTGGATCAAACTCTCCTGCGGATTGGTCTTGTTGTCGAACGGAACGATCTCGACCTTCTTGCCGAGGATGCCGCCCTTGGCGTTCAGTTCGTCGGCGAGAAACTGAAAGGTCTTGAGGCCGATTTCGCCGACGCTGGCTCCGCCGCCCGACAGCGGATCGATATAGCCGATCTTGACGGTGTCCTGGGCCATCGCGGCGCCGCCGAGCAGCGGTAGCGCGAACGCGGCGGCCATCATAAGCTTGCGCATCTGTTTTCTCTCCCTGGTTTCAAATTTGGGCTTGTCGATTGTCCGGGGGCGTTGCCCCTGACATTTTTCAGCCGTTTATCGTATGATTGTGATCCAAGCTCCAGCGCGCCGCAAGCCCTCGTTGGTTGCGATCCATGACGGATGCTTAATTTGCGCGTGGCTTGCGCAGCGTGACACGAAGGGATCCTTACCGAACATGGGAGTAGCGTTAAACCGGGAGACGGGGGTGCCCTTCGATCTGAAAGGAAAGCGTGTCTTTGTCGCAGGCCACCGCGGGATGGTGGGTAGCGCGCTGGTGCGCCGGCTGGCACGCGAGGATGTCGAGATCGTGACAGTTCCGCGCAGCGAAATTGATCTGCGCGATCAGGCAGCGGTCAATCGCTGGTTCGCAGCCGTGCGGCCACATGTGGTCTTTCACGCGGCGGCGAAGGTCGGCGGCATCGTCGCCAACAACACGCTGCGCGCCGAGTTCATCTACGACAATCTCATGCTGGCGGCGAATGTGATTCAGGCGGCGCATGCCAGCGGCGTGGAGAAGTTGCTGTTTCTCGGCTCGTCTTGCATCTATCCGCGGCTCGCGGCCCAGCCGCTGCGCGAGGACTCGCTGCTCACGGGCGTGCTGGAGCCGACCAACGAACCTTACGCCATCGCCAAGATCGCGGGCGTGAAGATGGTGGAAGCCTATCGCCAGCAATATGGCTGCGACTTCATCAGCATCATGCCGACCAACCTCTATGGGCCGGGCGACAACTATCATCCCGAATACAGTCACGTGGTCGCGGCGCTGATTCGACGCTTTCATGAAGCGAAGCAATCCGGCGCGCGCGAAGTCGTGGTGTGGGGGACCGGCACGCCGCGTCGCGAGTTCCTCTATGTGGATGATATGGCCGATGCGTCGGTGCATCTGATGAAGCACTATTCGGAGGGCACGCTGGTCAATGTCGGCACCGGCGAGGATATCTCCATTGCCGAATTCGCCCGCGTGGTGGCGCAGACCGTAGGCTATGCCGGCGAAATCGTGTTCGATAGGTCGAAGCCGGACGGTACGCCGCGCAAGCTGCTCGATGTCGGCAAGCTCGCGCAGCTTGGCTGGCGCGCCACCACCTCGCTGGAGGATGGGCTGAAGCGCGCATATCAGGCGTTCCTGCGAGAGCAGCAGGCGGCTTGATCCGGCGTCGCGGCCCGCTCTATCCCGTCTTGCCGCCCGTCTTTTTTGTCTTCGGCTTCGGCGGGGTCGCGACCGTGCCGATCACCTCGTCGCGTTCGAGCGCGGCGATCTCGTCGTCGGTGAGGCCGAGCAGGTCGTGCAGCACCTCGTGATTGTGCTGGCCCAGCGTCGGCGCCAGCCGGACAATCGGATAGGGCAGCCGGGTGTCGCCCTCGCGATAGGCCACCGAGGGCAGAAGATGCGGGCCCATGAGGGGCCGGTCGCTTGGCTGCCAATGGCCGACCGACCACAGATGTGGATCGGCGGCGAGATCCTGCGGCAGCTTGGCGATCCCGGCGGGCACCCCGGCGTTCTGCAACGTTACCATCGCGATATCGGGACGCACATCGGCGAGCCATCGCCGGATTGCGGCGTCGATGCGATCTTCGTGGGCGCGGCGGCCGTCGGCCGTGGCAAGCTCGTGGTCGGCGGCGAGATCGGGCCGGCGCATCGCGCCGCACAGCGCGCGCCATTCGTCGTCGCAGCGCACCGCAAGCGTGACCCACTGGTCGTTGCCGAGGGTCGGAAAGCAGCCGTGCGGCACGTAACGCGGATGCCGATTGCCGAGGCGGGGACCGGTCGCGCCGGTGGCTGATTGTTCGAGGATCGACGGCGCCAGCAGCGGCAGCATGCATTCCACCTGGCTGAGATCGATGTGCTGGCCTTCGCCGGTGTTGCGCTGATGCATGAAGCCAAGCAGCAGCGCCGCCGCCGCGTTAAGCCCGCCGACCGGATCGCCGAGGGCGGCATGCAGCATGGTCGGCGGATCGTCAGGGTCTCCGGTCACCGACGGCAGGCCGGAGGCCTGCTCCAGCGTCGAGCCATAGGCCCGCACGCCGCTCCATGGTCCGGTCATGCCGAAGGCCGGCATGGTGACCGCCACGAGGCGCGGGTTGATGGCGAGCAGTTGTTCGACGCCGAGCCCGAGGCGCGGCATCACGTCGGCGGCGTAATTGTCGATCACCGCGTCGGCATCGCGCAACAGCCGCTTCAGGAGGTCGAGGCCGCGTTCGGTGGTAAGGTCCAGCGTGATGCCGCGCTTGTTGCGGTTGTTCATCTGGAACCAGTACATTTTCTCGTAGGTGCGTTCCTCGTGGTAGGGCGGGCGGGTATCGGTGCCGCGAAACCAGTCGGGATACTGGCACGACTCCACCTTGATGACGTCGGCGCCGAGATCGGCCATCTGCCGGGTCGCGGTCGGCCCGGCCCATCCCATGGTGAGGTCGATGATGCGCAGTCCGCTCAGGGGGAGCGCATCCTGCGGTGTCGCGGCGCGCGTCGCGAGGCGCGCATGGGCGGGAAGGGCGCGGCCGTCGTGCTCGCCCGCAAGCGGCGCGGCTCCGTTCGGTTTGGGTCGGGCGCGGGTCAGATGCTGCGGCAGCACCGGCCCTTCGAACGAGGCGCTGCCGATGGTGACCGGTGCAAATGCGCCGCGACTGCGATGGACTTCCTGCGCCAGCAGTTCCTCCATGTCCGGTACGATGGCGAGCGGAATCCGCAAATCGATTCCCATCTCGAACCATTCGCGCGCGGTTTTTTTCAGCAACGCCGGGGTGATGATGGCTTTCAGTTCGTCGGCGTGCATGAAGCGGTGGATCATCGCCGCATACTTCGGATCGGCGCCGAGGTCGGGCATGTCCAGCATGGTGCAGAAGGCGATCCATTGCGCCGGCGTGACCACGGTGACGCCGAGCCAGCCATGCCTGGTGGCGAACGCGCCGGAGGGGTAGCCGCGCCCGAACCGGTTGAGGCCGGGGCGCGGCCGGGTGAAGCCGATTTCCAGGGCGAGGCCGGTATCGAATTCGCTGATCTGCAGCATCGCCGCGAGATCGTTGACGGCGAAGCGCCGCGCACCGTGCCCATGGCCGTAAAGCCCGGCGAGACTCGGGATGAAGGCGGTGAGCCCGCCGATCACTCCGACCTGTCCGTCGCGCGGCAGGACCGGCGGCCCTTCCACCGCGCCCACCAGCTTCACCAGGCCGGCGAGGCTGCGGCACACCGCCTCGGTGGCGAGATAGTTGCGATAGGGCCCGTGTTCTCCGAACGGCGAGATGGCGGTGATGGCGAGGCCGGGATCGTTCGCACGCAGCAATGTGTGGGAAACAGGCGAGGCCATGATGGCGCCGGGATGACGCGCATCGAGCAGCAGATCGGCGGTGGCGAGCAGGGCGAGGATGCGTGCGGCGCCGGCGGGGGTCTCGGGATCGGCGGTGATGCTGTGCTTGTTGGTGTTCAGCCAGGCGAAGCTCAGGCTTTCGTGCCGCCCTGCGCCTGCGTTGGCGAGCGGCGGAATGCGGCGGCCGGGATCGCCGCCCGGTGGCTCGATCTTGAAGACCTCCGCGCCGAAGTCGGCAAACAGCTTGCCGCAATAGCCGAGCGTGTCGCCGGAGCCGAGTTCGACCACGCGCAGATGGGAAAGGGGCGATGCCGACATGTCCAGCCTGTCTGTTTTTCGCAGGTTGCATGATCCAGGGTCAAAGCTCAATCGTCCGGTGGCGCATGCGGTCCGCGCGATCGGCGATCATCCTAAAGGGCGCGCCATCCCCAGCGGCTGCAAGGTTGAACTGTTCACCGACGAGCGACTGCCGCCTGACGGCAGGTTGCGTTGCAGCGGGACGCAGCATCCTGTGGCGGGAAAGAATTTTCCGATGGTTCTTTAAACGGCCGCGATGTGAGATAAGTGCCGGTGGGAAGATGAGAGGCTGACGGCGTCAATCCGCCAGGCCCAGTCGAAAGGGAAGATTCATGCCGGTTCACCGAAGGACATTTCTGCAGGCCGTCACTCTGCAGGCCGTAGCCTGTGCGGCTGTTGCGGGCGCGATCACGCCGGCGGCCGCGCAGGAGACGTTCAGGATCGGTTTGATCCTGCCGATGACCGGCGTCCAGTCGTCCACCGGCAAGCAGATCGCCAATGCGGTCAAGCTCTACATGCAGCAGCACGGCGACACCGTCGCTGGCCGCAAGATCGAGGTCATCGTCCGGGACGATGGCACCGTGCCGGACAACACCAAGCGCGCGGCGCAGGAGCTGATCGTCAATGACAAGGTCAATGTCATCGCCGGCTTCGGCGTCACGCCGTCGGCGCTCGCCGCCGCGCCGCTCGCCACCCAGGCGAAGGTTCCCGAGATCGTGATGGCGGCCGGCACCTCGATCATCACCGAGCGCTCGCCCTATATCGTGCGCACCTCCTTCACGCTGCCGCAGTCGTCGGTGGTGATCGGCGACTGGGCGGCGAAGAACGGCATCAAGCGGGTCGCGACGCTGACGTCCGACTACGCGCCGGGCAACGACGCGCTGCAATTCTTCAAGGAGCGCTTCGTCGCCGGCGGCGGCGAGATCGTCGAGGAGGTCAAGGTGCCACTGTCCAACCCGGACTTCGCGCCGTTCCTCCAGCGCATGAAGGATTCCAAGCCGGACGCGATGTTCGTGTTCGTGCCTGCCGGACAGGGCGGCAACTTCATGAAGCAATATGCCGAGCGCGGCCTCGACAAGGCCGGCATCCGGGTAATCGGGCCAGGCGACGTGATGGACGACGACCTGCTCAACAGCATGGGCGACGCGGCGCTGGGCGCGGTGACGGCGCATCTCTATTCCGCCGCCCACCCCTCGCAGAAGAACAAGGAGTTCGTCGCCGCCTACAAGAAGGCGTTCGGCGAACGCCCGGGCTTCATGGCGGTCGGCGGCTATGACGGCATGCACCTGATCTACGAGGCGCTGAAAAAGACCGGCGGCAAGGCTGACGGTGACTCGCTGGTCGCGGCGATGAAGGGCATGGCGTGGGAAAGCCCGCGCGGGCCGATCTCGATCGATCCCGAAACCCGCGACATCGTGCAGAACATTTACATCCGCGAGGTCAAGAAGGTGGACGGCGAACTCTACAACGTGGAGTTCGCGACCTTCGAGGCGGTCAAGGACCCGGGCAAGACCAAGAAGTGATCGGGGTGTGCCCTGAAAATCGATCGGACGGCTTGGATTGCGACTTGCGAAAGGCGTGGATGGCCGGGTCAAGCCCGGCCATGACGTGGAGGGATTTTGCACCGAACATCCGTCCCACCATGCCGGGATTCCAAAACTGCGGATTGCGATCTCGAAATTCGTCATGGCCGGGCTTGACCCGGCCATCCACGTCTTGCTGTGCTGGAAACTCGGAGACGCGATCATCTTGACGCGAGATTGGTAATGACCGGTCACGGAAGCCTCCCATGACCACGCTTTTCACCATCCTGTTCGACGGCGTCGCCTATGGCATGCTGCTGTTCGTGCTGGCGTGCGGGCTGGCGGTCACCATGGGGCTGATGAACTTCGTCAATCTCGCCCATGGCTCGTTCGCCATGGCGGGCGGCTACATCTGCGCGGTGATGGTCAACCGCCTCGGCGTGCCGTTCTTCGCTGGCCTCGGGCTGGCGTTTCTCGGCAGCGCGCTGATCGGCATGGTGATGGAGCGGGGCCTCTATCGCCATCTCTACGGTCGCAGCCATCTCGAACAGGTGCTGTTCACCGTCGGCCTGATGTTCATGTCCATCGCCGGGGTCGATTACGTCATGGGCTCGACGCAAACCTTCATCCGCCTGCCGCAGGCGCTGCAGGGGCAGATCGACGTGTTCGGCATCGGCGTCGGCCGCTACCGGTTGATGATCATCGTCATCTGCGGCCTGCTGACGGTCGGGCTGCAACTGATCCTGTCGAAGACTCGGTTCGGCAGCCGCCTGCGCGCGGCGGTGGACGATCCGCGGGTGGCGGGCGGCCTCGGCATCAACGTGCCGCAGGTGTTCGCACTGACCTTCGCGTTCGGCTGCGGCCTCGCCGGCCTCGGCGGCGCGCTCGGCGCGGAGATCCTCGGGCTCGATCCGCATTTCCCGCTCAAGTTCCTGATCTATGTGCTGATCGTGGTGTCGGTCGGCGGCACCTCCACCGTCACCGGCCCGTTTCTCGCCGCGCTGCTGCTCGGCATCGGCGATGTCGCGGGAAAATACTACGTGCCGAACCTCGGCGCGTTCGTGATCTACGCCATGATGATCGCGCTGTTGCTGTGGCGTCCGCATGGCCTGTTCGGCCGCGCGGCGGCGCGGTGAGGGCGCGATGACCGGGCAGGAGGGGATCGGCGAACACCTCAAGCGGCTGGCGCGCTGGCGTCCGGCGGAGGTGGTGGTCTGGCTCGCGGCCTTCGCCACCATCTTTCTGTTTCCCAACCGCTACCTGATCCTCACCGAGATCGCGTGGCTGGCGCTGTTCGCGCTGTCGCTCGACCTCATCCTCGGCTATGCCGGCATCGTGTCGCTGGGCCATGCCGCGTTCTTCGGGGTCGGGGCCTATGCCGCAGGCCTCCTCGCCGTGCACGGGCTGATCACCGAGCCGGTGCTGGCGCTGGTCGTGGCCGGGCTCATGGCGATGGCGCTCGGTTTCGTCACCAGCTTTCTCGTCATCCGCGGCACCGATCTGACCCGGCTGATGGTGACGCTCGGCATCGCCTCCATGATGTATCCGCTGTCGATGCAGGCGACCGCGCTCACCGGCGGCTCGGATGGCCTGCAGGGCATCGTCATCGAGCCGATCTTTGGGGTGTTCGCGTTCGATCTCTATGGCCGCACCGCTTTCATCTATTGCCTCGTGGTGCTATTCCTGCTGTTCCTGCTGGTGCGGAGGGTGGTGCACTCGCCGTTCGGCCTGTCGCTGAGGGCGATCCGGAACAACCCGCTGCGCGCCGCCGCCGTCGGCATCCCGGTGCAGCGGCGGCTGGTGGCGATCTACACTTTCGCGGCGTTCTATGCCGGCATCGCCGGCGCGCTGTTCACGCAGTCCACTGCGCTCGCGTCGCCGGACGTGTTTTCGTTCGAGCGCTCGGCCGACCTGCTGCTGGTGCTGGTGCTCGGCGGCACCGGCTATCTCTATGGCGGCCTCGCCGGCGCGGTGGCGTTCAAGATTTTGCAGGAGGTGTTCTCCACCCTGACGCCGCAATACTGGCAGTTCTGGATCGGCCTCGTGCTGGTGGTGATCGTGCTGGTGGGTCGCGAACGCCTTGCGCGCTGGCGGTCGTTGCCACGCCGCTGGCTGTCGAGGTCCGCGCCATGATCGTTGCGCCGGAGACCTTTGCGCTGGAAACCGTCGGGCTGGAGAAACGCTTCGGCGGCCTCGCGGTCACCCGCGACCTGTCGCTCAAGATCGCGCCCGGCGCGCGCCACGCCCTGATCGGGCCGAACGGCGCCGGCAAGACCACGGTGATCAATCTGCTCACCGGCGTGCTGCGGCCGGATGGCGGGATGATCCGGCTCGGCGGCGAGGATATCACCCGGCTGCCGGTGCATGTGCGGGTGCGGCGCGGCCTGTCGCGCACCTTCCAGATCAACCAGCTCTATGCTGATCTTTCGCCGCTCGAGACCATCGGCCTTGCGGTGTCGGAGCGCCTCGGCGGCGGTGGCAACTGGTGGCGGCGCATGGGCACGCGGCCGCAGATCAACGACGACATCGCCGGCCATCTTGCCCGCTTCCACCTGCTCGACGTCATGAACGAGCGCACTGCGACCTTGCCCTATGGCAAGCAGCGGCTGCTGGAGATCGCGGTGGCGATCGCGACCAAGCCGCGCGTGCTGCTGCTCGACGAGCCCGCGGCGGGCGTGCCGGAAAGCGAGCGTTACGACATCCTCGACGCGGTGGCGGGCCTGCCGCGCGACGTCACCGTGCTCTTGATCGAGCACGACATGGACCTCGTGTTCTCCTTCGCCGACCGCATCTCGGTGCTGGTGGGCGGGGCCATGCTGGTGGAGGGTCCGCCGGATGAAGTCGCGCGCGATCCGCGCGTCAAGGCAGTCTATCTCGGCGAGGGCGGCGATGACTGATCTGCTCGCCATCCGCGATCTGCGCGCCGGCTATGGCGACGCTGTGGTGCTGCCGAACCTGTCTCTCGAACTTGAAGCGGGGCAGGTGCTGGCACTGCTCGGCCGCAACGGCACCGGCAAGACCACGCTGATCAATTCCATCGTCGGCGTCACCCGGCGCTTCGGCGGCACCATCGCGCTCGACGGTCAGGACATCACCCGGCTGCGGCCGGATCAGCGCGCGCGCGCCGGTATCGGCTGGGTGCCGCAGGAGCGCAACATCTTTGCGTCGCTGACGGTGGAGGAGAACATGACGGCGGTGGCCCAGCCCGGACCGTGGACCGCCGCGCGGGTCTACGAGATGTTTCCGCGCCTCGCCGAGCGGCGCGGCAACTTCGGCAACCAGCTCTCCGGCGGCGAGCAGCAGATGCTGGCGATCGGCCGCGCGCTGGTGCTCAATCCCAAGGTGCTGCTGCTCGACGAGCCGACCGAGGGGCTGGCGCCGATCATCGTCGAGGAACTGCTGCGGGCGCTGGGAACCATCACGCGCGCCGGCGGCATCTGCTCCATCGTGGTGGAGCAGAATGCGCAAAAGGTGCTCGGCCTCGCCGATCGGGCGGTGATCCTCGATCGCGGAGCTATCGTGCTCGATGCCCCGAGCGCCGCGCTGAAGGCCGATCCGGCGGCGCTCGAACGCCATCTCGGCGTCTCCGGCGCATCGCGGCGTTGAAGCCGGTAACCCGCTGTCGCGACAGGCGTGGTGCGGTTACACCCGTACCATCCGCTTGCCGCGGTTCTCGCCGGCGAGCAAACCGATCAGCGCGCGCGGCGTATTCTCCAGCCCGTCGACGATGTCTTCCTGCACCTTGATGCGGCCGGCCTTCACCCACGCCTGCAAATCGGCAATGGCGGCATCGCGCTCGCCGGTGAAGTCGGTGACGATGAAGCCCTGCACGGTGAGGCGCTTCACCACGATCAGGCCGGGAACGCCGCGCGGGCCGCTCGACGGCGGCGCGCCGTCATAGGCCGAGATGGCGCCGCAGCAGGCGATGCGGCCGCGCAGATTCATCTGCGGCAGGCAGGCTTCGAAAATGTCGCCGCCGACATTGTCGAAATAGACGTCGATGCCCTGCGGCGCGGCGGCCTTCAGTGCCTTGAACACCGGCTCCGACTTGTAATCGACGGCGGCGTCGAAGCCGAGTTCCGACACCAGCCAGTCGCATTTCTCCCGGCCGCCGGCGATGCCGACCACGCGGCAGCCCTTGATCTTCGCGATCTGTCCGACGAAGGAGCCGACCGAGCCCGCCGCCGCCGACACCACCACGGTCTCGCCCGGCTGTGGTTTGCCGACGCGCAGCAGCCCGAAATAAGCGGTGAGGCCGGCGATGCCGTACACGCTGAGCAGATGGGTCATCGGTTCGATGCGCGGCACTCTGACGAGCTGCCTTGCAGGCACGGTCGCGTAGTCCTGCCAGCCGGTGTCGCCGAACACCAGATCGCCGGGCGCAAAGCCGGGAGCCTTCGCCGCGATCACCTCGGCCACCGCGCCACCCGCCATCACCGTGTTGGCCTCGACGGCCGAGCGATAGGTCGCGCCCTGCATCCAGGCGCGGTTGGCGGCATCGAGCGAGATGTAGCGCACCCGCACCAGCACGTCGCCGTCCTTCGGCTCCGGAACGGCGGATTCCACCAGCCGGAAATGCTGCGGCGACAATTTGCCGGTAGGCTTTTCGACCAGCAGGATCTGGCGGTTGATGGGTGCGGTCACGGCATGGTCCTCTGAAGGCATGTGATGAGGGCTCCGCTATAGCAGCGTTTGCCGGCCGGCGCGCCATGGGACCGGCGGGTTTGCGCCCCCAAGCCGCTGTGGTGGAAGGCAGAACACGCTTTTGTTATGATAATACATTGAAATAACATGTTTTTTTCAGACCCGGGCGGGGTTGGCCAAAACGGCGTGAACCTGCTAAGCGGTGGCGGCGGAATGCTGCTTTTTGCCGTTCCTCCTCAGCCCCATGAGCCCGCTTTGTTCGCCGACGTGACACTCGCCATCGCTTCGCTTGCTTTCGCTGTCTGGGTCTACCTCGTGGTGGCCCGGGGCGGATTCTGGCGCGTAGCCGGTTTCGACGATCTCGGGCCCGCGCCGGGCTTCATGGCGTGGCCGTCCATCGCGGTGGTGGTGCCGGCGCGCGACGAGGCCGCCGGCGTGGCCGATTGCGTCCGGTCCGTTCTCGGCCAGCCCTATCCCGGCGAGCTGTCGATGGTGCTGGTGGACGATCAGAGCCAGGACGGCACGGCGCAGATCGCCGAACAGGCCGCCGCTGCTATCGGCGCGGCAGAGCGCCTGACGGTGCTGTCCGGCCGGCCGCTGCCGCAGGGCTGGACCGGCAAGCTGTGGGCCGTGAAGCAGGGACTGTCGCTGGTGGAGAGCCGTCCCGTTCAGCCCGATTACATCCTGCTGACCGACGCCGACATCGTCTATTCCGGTGACGTGCTGATGCGCCTTGTCGCGCGCGCGCAGAACGAGCGGCTGGCGATGACGTCGATCATGGCCAGGCTGCGCTGCGACAGCTTCGCCGAGAAATACCTGATCCCGGCCTTCATTTTCTTTTTCGGCATGCTGTATCCGTTCGCGTGGGTGCGCCGGCGGGACCGCGCCACGGCGGCCGCCGCCGGCGGCTGCATTCTGGCGCGGTGGGATGCGCTGCGCGCCATCGGCGGCATCGAGTCCATCCGCGGTTCGTTGATCGACGATTGCGCGCTCGGCGCCAGGCTCAAGACACAAGGTCCGGTGTGGCTCGGCGTATCGCAGGAGGTGCGCAGCACGCGTGCGTCGGACACCATCGGCGATGTCGGGCAGATGATCTCGCGCTCGGCCTATGCGCAGCTGCGCTATTCGCCCGCGCTGCTGATCGGCGTCATCGTCATCATGGCCATCGTGTTTCTTGCGCCGGTGCCGATCGCGCTGTTCGGTCACGGTCTCGCGCAGGCCATTGCTGCGGCGGCGTGGCTGGTGATGGCGCTCGCCTTCCTCCCGACGCTGCGATATTATGGCCAGTCGGCACTGTGGGGACCCGCGCTTCCCGCCATTGCTTTTGCCTATATGATTTTCACCGTCAATTCCGCCGTTCAGCATTTTCAGGGCCGGGGCGGGATGTGGAAAGGCCGCGCCCAGGCGCAGGTATCCGGCTCGTCATGACAATCGCAGACGACATGACCACCGTACACCCTACAGCCATGGCCGGGACGACCGCCGCCGCCGGGGATCTGCGTTCGGGCAAGGGTCATACCGACGAGAATTTTCCGGTGGCGTCGCGGATCATCCATCCGCGCCACCGCGCGCTGATCCTCGCGTTCTACAATTTCGTGCGCACCGGCGACGACATCGCCGATCATGCGCAGCTCGATGCGCCGACCAAGCTCGAACAGCTCGATCGGCTCGAAGCCGAACTGCTGGGCAAGGGCGGGACCCAGCGCGAGGCCGTGGTGCTGCGCGCGGCGCTGGCCGAGCGCGGCCTGTCGCCGCAGCACGCGCAGGACGTGCTCAAGGCGTTCCGTCTCGACGTCACCAAGCACCGCTACGAGACCTGGGACGACGTCATCGACTATTGCCGCTATTCGGCGATGCCGGTCGGCCGCTTCATGCTGGACGTGCATGGCGAGGATCGCGCTACATGGGCGGCGTCGGACGCGCTGTGCGCCGCCTTGCAGGTCAACAATCATCTGCAGGACTGTGGCAAGGACTATCGCAACCTCAATCGCGTCTATCTGCCGCGCGATGCGCTGGCGGCGAGCGGCGCGACGGTGGAGATGCTGGGGCAGGCGCGCGCCACGCCGCAACTGCTGGCTTGCATCCGCGCGCTGGCGCGGCAGACCGACGATCTTCTGCAGCAGGGCCGCTCGCTCGCGGGCGCGGTGAAGGACACGCGCCTCGGGCTCGAGATCGGCGTGATCGATGCTTTCGCGGACCGGATCGTCAATCTGCTTAAGGTGCGCGATCCCTTGAGCGAGCGCGTCCATCTGTCCAAGGGGCAGATGATGCGGCTTGCGGTTGCCGCGGTGACCTGCGGCCTGTTTCGCCGCGCTTTCGGAGCCTCATCAAGATGACCGCCGCCGGGACCACAGCGCCGATCACGCCGCCGGCGACTCCGCAAGGTGCGGCGTCCGGCAGTTCGTTCTACGCCGCGATGCGCATCCTGCCGCGCGCGCAGCGCGATGCCATGTTCCAGATCTACAGCTTCTGCCGCCAGGTCGATGACATCGCGGATTCGGACGGCCCGCGCGCGGAACGCCTCGCCGCGCTCGACCAGTGGCGGCGCGACATCGACGCGCTTTATGCCGGCAATCCGCCACTGCGCCTGCGCGACACCGTCGCCTCTGTGCAGCGGTTTGGCCTGCGCCGCGACGATTTCATCGCCATCATCGACGGCATGGCCATGGACGTGCCCGCTGACATCCGCGCGCCGGATGCTGCGACCCTCGATCTCTATTGCGACCGGGTGGCGAGCGCGGTGGGGCGGCTGTCGGTGCGGGTGTTCGGCCTCGGCGAGGAGGACGGCATCGCGCTCGCGCATCATCTCGGCCGCGCGCTGCAACTGACCAACATCCTGCGCGATATCGACGAGGACGCCGACATCGGCCGGCTTTATCTGCCGCGCGAGGGGCTCACGGCCGCGGGCATCGCTTCGGACGATCCGCGCGTGGTGGCATCCGATCCGCGCGTCGAAAAGGTCTGTGCCGATCTGGTGCGTCAGGCGCGCGCGCATTTCACCGCGTCCGACGCCATCATGGCGCGCAATCCGCGCCGCGTGGTGCGCGCGCCGCGCATCATGTCGAACTATTATCACGCGATCCTGGACAGACTGGTGGCGCGCGGCTTCGCGCCGCCTCGCCATCCTGTCGGGTTGTCGAAGGCCGCCAAGATTTTCATCCTGATCCGGTACGCGTTCATCTGATGACCAAACAGGCTCACATCATCGGCGCCGGCGTATCCGGCCTGTCCGCCGCGGTGCGGCTCGCGCATGCGGGATTTCAGGTCCACGTTCATGAAGCGACACAGCAGGCGGGCGGCCGCTGCCGGTCGTATTACGATGGCGCGACCGACATGGTGATCGACAACGGCAATCATCTGCTGCTGTCGGGCAACGATCACGCGCGCGCCTATGCGCGGTCGATCGGCAGCGAAGCCGGGCTCGTGGGCCCCGAACGCGCGCTGTTCGATTTCGCCGACCTGAGGAGTGGGGCGCGCTGGCGGCTCGATCTCGGCACCGGACGGGTGCCGTTCTGGCTGTTCGATGCATCGCGCCGCGTGCCGGACACGGGCGTCAGTGACTATCTCGCGCTGATGCCGCTGATATGGGCCGGGACTCAAACTCTGGTGGGCGACACCATCAAGTGCGAAGGACCGCTCTATCGGCGTCTGGTGCAACCGCTGCTGCTCGCCGCGCTCAATGTCGACCCGCCGCAGGGCTCCGCCGGGCTGGCCGGCGCCATCGTGCGCGGCACGCTGCTCGCGGGCGGGCAGGCGTGCCGTCCGCTGATCGCGCGCGAGGGCCTGTCTTCCGTGCTGGTCGATCCGGCCTTGAGCCTGCTGCGCGCCAAGGGCGGAAGCGTCAGCCTCGGTCATGAACTGCGCAAGATCCAGATGGACGGCGGACAGGTTGGCGCGCTTGAATTCGGTGACGATAGCGTTGCGCTTGGATCAGGTGACGTCGTCGTGCTCGCGGTACCGCCGCGTTCGGCTGCAGGGCTGCTGCCCGGGATAAAGACCCCGACCAAATTCCGCGCCATCGTCAACGCCCATTTCCGCTACGATCCGCCGGCGCATCTGCCGCCGATGATGGGCGTGATCGGCGGCTTGGTGGAATGGTTGTTCGCGTTCCCGCAGCGGCTATCGGTGACCATCAGCGACGCGGACCGGCTGGTGAACGCGCCGCGCGAGGATCTCGCCCGCGACATCTGGCGTGATATCTGCAAGCTGGCGCAACTCGGCGATGCGGTGGCGGAAGGGCCGCTGCCGCCGTGGCAGATCGTGCGCGAGCGCCGCGCCACCTTCGAGGCCACGCCGGAACAGAACGAGCTGCGGCCCGGCACGTTGACCGCATTCAGGAACCTGTTCCTTGCCGGAGACTGGACCGACACCGGCCTGCCGGCGACCATCGAAGGTTCGATCCGCTCCGGCGATCGCGCCGCCGATGCCGCGCTGAACATGCAATAACCGACGTCATCAACGGATACGCTTTCGCATTATGACCATCGATGACCGCACCCCCGATGCCGCTCTCTCAGTGGCGGCGCTCGAAGGCAGCATCGCCGCCGCGAGCCGCGCCGTGCTCGACTATAGCCAGCCGGATGGCCACTGGGTGTTCGAGCTCGAGGCCGA
>JAFKES010000125.1 GCA_017308495.1 Afipia sp. | reverse complement strand
CACGGCCACAAATGGTGGGAGTTCGACACCACGTTCCTCACCATCCGCCTGTTCGAAAAGCTCGGGCTCGCGACCGATATCATCGGCCCGAGCCCGTCTGTCATGGCCAAGGCCGGCCAGAGCATCGCCACCCACGGCCCGGCGGGATCGACGGTGGACGGGGCGTGATCGCGATCGCCGCCCCGTCCCCGCTGCCACTTACTCCTGCGGAACGTTGGCGGCCTTGACCACCGCGGCCCATTTGGCGATCTCGGTATCCACGAACTTCGCGAAATCGGCACCGGTCAGTTTGCCGGGGTCGACGCCCTGGGTCGCGAACTTCTCGCGCGTCACCGGCGAGGACAGGATGTCCTTCATCGCGGCAACCAGCTGGGTATAGGCGGCATTGCCGTTGGCCGCTGGCATATAAAGCCCGAACCACGCAGTGGCCTCGAAGCCCTTGACGCCGGCCTCATCAAGGGTCGGCACGTCCGGCAGCGAGGCCGCGCGCTGCTTGCTCGTGACCGCAAGCACCCGGATGTTGCCGGCCGCCGCCGCTGGCAGCACCGTCGGCAGCGTATCGAACATCATCGGAATATGGCCGCCGATCAGGTCGTTCATCGCCGGCGCCGCGCCCTTGTAGGGGATATGGACGATATCGATGCCGGTCATCTGCTTGAACATCTCGCCGGACAAATGATTGGCGCCGCCGATACCGGCCGAACCGAACGACAGCTTGCCCGGCTCCTTCTTGGCCATGGCGATCAGTTCAGCGACGCTCTTCGCCGGAAAATTCTTGGTGACAACGAGCGCGTTCGGCGCGCTCGCCACCACGGCGATGGGGGAGAAATCCTTCTGCGTATCGTAAGGCAGCTTGCGGAACAGGCTCGGATTGATGACGTGATGCGTCGCCGTCAGCAGAAGAACGCTGCCATCGGCCGGAGACTTGGCCACCATCTCCGAGCCGATGGTGCCGGACGCGCCGGGGCGGTTTTCGACAATGACCGAGACCCCGAGCTTGTCGCCGAGATATTGCGCGACAAAGCGCGCGAGAATGTCAGTGGTGCCGCCCGCCGGGAACGGCACGATGATCCTAACGTTCTCGACCGGAAATTTGTCAGCAGCGCTGGCGTTTCCCGAAGGAGATACGAGAGCCAGCATGGCGCAGAGCGCCGCAAGCAGAATTCTCATTTTGATACCCTCAACTGTGATGGTGACGTGAGACGTTTCGTTGCCAATGACGCATTCATGGCGCGCGCAGCAGCTTGGCGCGCTCCACCAGCGAGCGTTCGGACACGTAGAATTCGCTCGCCCATTTCTGATAGTCGGCCGGCGACTTCTGCCATTCCGTCTGCCCGAGCGTCACCAGCAGCTTCTTGTACTCGTCGCTGTCGGCGGCGGTCTTGAACGCCTTATACAGCCGGTCGACGATCGCCGGCGGCATGCCCTTTGGGCCGACAAGACCGTAGGGCGCCGGATAGACCAGATCGTAGCCGAGGCTCTTCGCCGTCGGCACGCCCGGCAGCGAGGCCACCGGCTGCGCATCGAAGGTCAATAGCACACGCATCTTGCCCGACTGGACGTGGGGCAGGATGGTGCCGATGGCATCGACCGTCGCCTTGGTGTGACCGCCGAGGACCGCGGTGACGGCCTCGCTGCTGCCCTTGTAGCCGACATGGGTGATTTTCACGTCCGCCATCCCGGCGAGCGCTTCCGCCAGCAGGTGCATCGTAGTGCCGGCGCCGGCGGTGGCTACCGTCATACTGTCGGGATTCTGCTTGGCGTAGGCCACGAAATCCGCGGCGGTCTTGATCGGCGAGTCGGCATTCACCGCGAGCACGAAGGTGTAGCCGCCGAGACCCGCGATCCAGGTGAAGTCCTTGAGCGGATCCCAGTCCACCTTCTGCATGTAGGGATAGCGCAACAATCCGGCGGTGGCGGCGGAGATGGTGTAGCCGTCCGGCGCATCGGCTTTCGCCATGGTCGACGGCGCCAGCGTCGCGCCCGCCCCCGGGCGGTTTTCAATGACGATCGGCTGGCCGAGCTCCTTGGCGGCGAGTTCGCCGAGCTTGCGGAAGGTGGTGTCGGTCGCACCGCCCGCCGCGAAGCCAACCAGCAGCCGGATCGGCCGCGTCGGATAATCCTGCGACAAAGCGGGCCTGGCCACCAATCCGACGACTGCGGCCAACACGAGACCACACAAAAAGCGGGACAGATTCATTCTCATTTCCTCCATACATAGGCTTCCGGATTTTTCCGGTTGCTGCCGTTGGGCGGCAGTCAGCCCGCCGACGCAGTCGCGGCGGACACGCTCCACGATTTTCGGTTGTTCAGGGCCTCGACATCGAAGCCCGCGAGTTGCTTGTAGCGGCGCTCGATATCCTGGAGCTCGGTCGCGGCATCGCCATGTGCGCCGCGCCGCGCCAGCGCGCTCACCCGCGCCATGACGTCGCCGGCCTGGCGACGGTTGGCGAGCTGCACTTCGCTGACGGCCGGCCGGCGCTGCGCGTCATAGGCCCGCAACGCATCGTCGGGCGTGGCGGCGGTGGCCAATTCATAGGCCAGCACCCGCGCATCCAGAATGGCCTGCGACGCGCCGTTCGAGCCGAACGGATACATCGCATGCGCGGCGTCGCCAAGCAGCACGCAGCGGCCGAACAGCCATTGCGGCAGCGGATCGATATCCGCCATCGGATATTCGTAGGCTTCCGTCGCGGACGCCACCAGCTGATGGACGTCGAGCCAGTCGAAACGATAGTCCTTCACAAAGGATGCGGTCATCTCGATGGAAACCGGAACGTTCCAGTTGCCCCGCTCCGTTTCCGCGCGGGTTTCATCCCTCGGACGAACCAGCAACCAATTGAGAACCCCGTCGGCGATCGGATAAACCACGACGCGCTGGGTCTCGTCGCCGATGATGACCATGGAGCCGCCGTTCAGGAACGGCGCGGCGCGCGTGGTGCCGCGATACATCACCCATCCGTTGGAGGCGAGCGGGATCGCCGACCCGTACAGGCTGTTGCGCACCGACGAGCGGATTCCGTCGGCGGCGATGACAACATCAGCCATCTGCGACGTCGTGCGTCCCGTATCGTGATCGGTCACCTCGATCGTCACGCCATCGCCGCGGCCGGCATCAATGCCGGTCACGCGCTGGCCGGTCCTGATCGCCGAGGCGCCAAGACGCTCGCTCACCGCATCGGCAAGCAGCCGCTGCAATGCGCCGCGGTGGATGGAATATTGCGGCCAGCGATAGCCCGCCACTAGTCCGCGCGGTTCGGCCCAGATCAGCCGTCCCGCCGGATCGTAGTAGGCCAGTTCCCGGGTCAGCACGCCGATCTGGTGAAGTGCGTCGCCGAGGCCGAGTTCGCTCAATTCGCGCACGGCATGGGGCGGCAGGTTGAGGCCGACGCCGATATCGCGGATCTCGCGCGCGGCTTCCAGAACGACGACATCGCTCCGGCCGGCGGCGTGCAGACTGAGCGCCGCCGTCAACCCGCCTATTCCCGCTCCGACGATGACGATCGACATCGCGCCCGCCCCAGAGCCGTCAGGCCGCTGCCGAAGATGCCGGCGGGAATTCGACCATCGCCTCGCCGGTCGCGACCTTGTCGCCATTCTGGTTCTTCACCAGCACGTCGATCAGAACCCAGCGCGATTTCTGCGTCATCTGCTTGGCTTTGATGATGCCTTCGGGCTGGATGGTGTCGCCGGGCTTCACCGGCTTCAGCCAGCGCGTCTCGAGGCGGCGATGGATCGCGCCGGCAGGATAGGCCCAGTCGGTCAGCATCCGGGTGATCAACCCGAAATTGTTCATGCCATGCATGATGATGCCGCCGAAATTGGTCTTGCCGAAATTACCCTTCATGTAGTTGTCGTCGAGATGCAGCGGATTGTAGTCGAGCGATCCATCGCAGAAGAGGCGAATGGATTCGCGCGATACGGCGAAGGTCGGGCCCTTGATGGCGTCGCCGACGGTCAGGCTTTCGAAAGTCGTGGTCATGATCGTTGTCCCTCGCGCTCGAATTAAGCCGGCCGGATGGTCTGGCCACGGCCGGAGCAGATGACGTCGCCGTGCTGGTTGAAGAAAACGTTGTCGTGGACCACGAACAGCCGCTCGCGCTTGATGAACTTGTCGAGGGCGCGGGCCTGCAGCGTGATGGTGTCGCCGGGCCGCGCCGGCTTGTTGTAGCTCCACGATTGGCCGGCATTCACCGTGCCCGGCGAGCGCATCCAGTCGTCGGTCGACGTGCAGGCGAACATCAGCAGGATGTGGATCGACGGCGGCGCGATCAGCCCGCCATAAGGCGTGGTCTTGGCATAGGCTTCGTCGAAGTAGAGCGGATGATCCTCGCCGACCGAGCGGCAATAGAGCTGGATCGCTTCCTTGGTCAGGACATAAGGAATCGTCTTGCGCGGCTCGCCGGGAACGATGTCGTCCCACACCTTGCGCAGGTTGGCGTCTTTCCAAAAATCAGTTTCGAAAGCCTGGGCTTGCGCCATATCGTCCTCTCTCGTATTGTTCGCTTGACGAACATTTTCGTCGCCTTACGAACACTATGACCCGGCCTTTCGTGGGTCGCAAGTGCGCTTTTGAAGGAATGATCGGGATGGCAAAGGACAGCGATGGATTCGTACGTGCAATCGCGAGGGGATTTTCGGTGGTGGAGGCGCTCGGCCTGCCGCCGGGCCGACATACCTTGTCCGAAGTCGCCGTCCATGCCGAACTCACCCGCGCCACCGCGCGGCGGATTCTCGCGACCCTGGTGGCGCTGAGATACTGCGAAGCCGATGGACGCTATTTCAGCCTGCGGCCACGCGCGCTCGGCCTCGGCCTGTCCTATCTCAACGCCCTGCCCTATTGGGGCTACGCCCAGCGCGCGCTGGAAGACCTCCGCAACGAGATCGGCGAATCGTGCGCGCTCGCGGTGCTCGACGAAACCGAACTCGTCTATGCGCTGCGCCTGCCGGCGCGGCGCATTCTGTCGGCCAATCTCGGCATCGGCAGCCGCCTGCCCGCCTATCTGGTCTCGCTCGGCCGGGTGCTGCTCGCCGCGCTGCCCGCGGACGAGCGCGCGCGCTATCTCGCGACCGTCGAGCTCAAGCCGGTGACACGACGCACCATCACCGATCCGACCGTGCTCGGACACGAACTGGAGCGCATCGGCGCGCAGGGCTATGCCTGGATCGACGGCGAACTCGATCCGGGGATCTGCGGCATGGCGGTGCCGGTGCGCGACCAGTCCGGCCGCGTGGTCGCCGCCGCCAGCATCAACACCATCTCCGGCACGCTCGACGAGGCGGCGGCGAAGGAGCGATTCCTGACGGCGTTGAAACGCGCCGCGCATGACATCCGCTCACAGACCTCGGCCAGCGGCCACGCCTGACCGGCGCGGAGCCGGCGCCCATCGAACTTTGGCCTTGCGCTGACGTTCGTTTCGATTGTGAATGGCCGGCATGAGCCAGCCGAACGATCGTCGTCCGCCATCCGCCACGCCGACCGAAGGCGGGCCACTCACGTTTACGCCGCATGCCGAGCGCGCGGCCGTGCTCGACGAACTGCATGCGCGCCCGTTCGAACCGATCCGGTCGCCCTGTCGCGCCATCCGCTTCGCCTTCCTGACCGACCTCGCCCAGATGAGCGCGGATGCCGGCGCGCTGCGCCGCTTCTGCGCCGACAACCGGCTCGGCGAATGGCCGCCAGGGGCGAAACACCAGCGCATCGTCTTTCCGGACGCCGTGCTGCGCTGGGAGCAGCATAGCGAGTTCACCACCTACACCTGGATTCTCGATGCGGACACGGAGCATGCCTCGTCGCGTCTGCCGGCCACCGTGGCTTCGACCATGGCGCACCTCGGCCAGCCCGGACCGCATCTGGTATCGATCGATCTGCGGCTCAATACGCCCGACCCGGCGCACGACATCGCGCACGCCTTCGATCCCGCCTCGCTCGCGGCGTCGCAGGTGCTCAACGGGCACGCGACGATCGCCACCGACTTCAAGGCCGATGCCGACGGCTTCGTTCGCTTCCAGATCGAGGATCGCGGACTGACGCCGATCGAGGTCGGCGGCCTGGTGCTGCGGCTGCTCGAGATCGAAACCTATCGCTGCTTCGCCCTGCTCGGCCTGCCGCTGTCGCACCGCGTCACCCCGATCGTGCGCGACGCCGAGAACCGACTAACCGGCATCATGAATGCCATGAGCACGTCGAGCGGCCTCGACACCAACCGCGAACTGCTGGACGAGATCACCTCGCTCGCGGCGCGGATCGAGGCCGAGGCGGCGACGGCCAACTATCGCTTCGCGGCGAGCGCTGCCTATGACGGCATCGTCCAGCAGCGGCTCGAAGTGATCGGAGAAAAATCGTTTGGCGGCTGGCCGACGCTGGCGGACTTCCTGGCGCGGCGGCTCAATCCTGCGATGCGCACATGCCAGACGCTGAATGCGCGGCTGCTCGACCTCAACAACAAGCTGACCCGCGCGGCGAACCTGCTGCGCACCCGCATCGACGTCGAGATCGAGCAGCAGAACCGCGACCTGCTCGCCGCGATGAGCGAGCGAGCGCGGCTGCAACTGCGGCTGCAGCAGACGGTCGAAGGCCTGTCGGTGGCTGCGATCAGCTACTACGTCGCAAGCCTGCTGCACTACATTTTCGAGTCGGTCTCGCACTACTGGCCGATCAATGCGACGGTCGCCACCGGCATCAGCATCCCCTTCGTCGTGATCGTGATGGCGATCCTGCTGTCCCGCATCAAGCACGGCCACGGCAAGGCGTAAGCCGCGGCCCGACCATTTGCGTACAGCTTTCGCCATGATAGGTCCTCCGTCGACAGTACGGCCCCGCGCCCGCGCGGCCACAGGGATTGCAGACAGGACAAAGCATGAGCATTGAATCGGTTCGCGCGTTTTTCGCCGAAAACGCGCCCGAGATCACCGTGATCGAATCCGACCAGAGTTCCGCCACCGTGGCGCTGGCCGCCGAGGCCTTCGGCGTGACGCCTGCGGAAATAGCCAAGACGTTGTCCCTGCGCGTCAACGACCGCGTGCTGCTGGTGGTCACCTGCGGCACCGCCCGGCTCGACAACAAGAAGGCGCGCGCGGTCTTCGGCGGCAAGCCGCGCATGCTCAATGCCGAGGAGGCGCTGGAGGCCACCGGCCATCCGGTCGGCGGCATCTGCCCGTTCGGCCTGAAGACCCCGCTGCCGATCTATTGCGACGTCTCGCTGCGGGCCTTCGGCGAAGTCGTCCCTGCCGCCGGCTCGATCAACAGCGCGGTGCGCATCTCCCCCGCGCGCATGGCCGAACTGACCCGCGCCGAATGGGTGGACGTGTGCGAGATTCGCGAACAGCGCGAAGCGGCGGCGGGGTAAGCGATCGCTACTCCACCCGGCCGATCCGCTTTACCGCAGCGATCAGACGCGCGCTGTCGGCGGCGACGAACTTGGCGAATTCCGGCGCATCGAGATAGGCAACCGGACTGCCGGCGGCCTCGAACGTGCGGATCACTTCCGGCGCCCGCACCGCCGCGCCCATGGCGTCCCGCAGTTTGGTCATGATCGGCGCGGGCACATCGCGCTGCGCGAACAGCCCCGCCCAGATGTAGAACTCCACATCCTTGTAGCCGAGTTCCTGAAACGTCGGCACATCCGGGAAACTCGCGACGCGCGACGCGCCCCATCCCGCCAGCACCCGCATCTTGCCGTCATCCACCTGCGCGCGCAGCGTGCCGGGCGCGGACGCCACCGCCTGCACCGTGCCGTTGAGCAGGCCGGTCAAGGCCGGGCCCGCGCCACGGAACGGCACGTGCAGCAGCTTGATGCCGGCGCTCGCCGCAAACATCTCCATGGCGATATGCAAGGTGCCATAGGGACCAGACGACCCGTAAGGAATTTGCCCGGGGCGCGCCTTGGCGTCCTCGACGAAATCCTTCACCGTCTTCCACGGCGCGGAAGCCGGCACCGCCAGCATGGTGGGATCGGCCAGCACCCGCGCCACGGGCGCGAACTGCGACATCTCATAAGCGACGGGACGATCGAACAGCCGGTCGGCCTCGGGCAGCACCGCCAGCGACGACAGCGTCATCAGCAGGGTGTAGCCGTCGGGCTCGGCGCGGGCCGCGGCAGCGTTGCCCACGGAGCCGCCGCCACCCCCGGCACGGTTGTCCACGATCACCGGCTTGCCGAGAATACGTTCCAGCGCCAGCGCCACCGGTCGCGCCGCGAGATCCGCCTGGCCGCCGGCGGGAAACGGCACGATCATGGTGATGTTGCGCGTCGGCCATGCCGCCTGCGCTCCGGCAGAACCGATCGACAACTGCAACGCACCCTGCGCCAGCGGCAAAGCCGCGGCCGCTTTCAGAACTTCGCGCCGATTCATGAGACCTCCCGGATTCTCTTGTTGTTTATGGGAGGCACGATAGCACATCCGGACAGGCCCCAACGCCGGCGCGCCGCCGCATCCGCATGTTTGCGCCGTGAGCGCGCTCAGAAGCCGAGCGCGACCCCGTCCTTGCGATGGTCGCTGGCGCCGAGCAGCACGCCGCGGGCATGATCGATCCAGATCGCCTGACAGCCGCCGATGGCGGCGTCCGCCCATTTCACATCATGCCCGCGAGCGGCGAGTTCGCGCCCGATCTCCCGGGGATAGGTCGGCTCCATCGACAGCACGCCCTCGAAGGCGAAGGAGCGCGGCGCTTCCGCCGCCGCCTGGATGTCCATGCCGAGATCGAACACATTGGAAAGAAAGCCGGCATGGCCGGTCGCCTGATAATGGCCGCCCATCACCCCGAACGGCATGATGCAGCGGCCGTTCTGCATCACCATTCCGGGAATGATGGTGTGCATCGGCCGCTTGTTCGGCGCGAGCGCGTTGGGATGGCCGCCCTTGAGCCGGAAGCCCCAGCCGCGATTGTGCAGCAGCACGCCCGACTTCGGCGCATAGACGCCGCTGCCGAACGGCTGGAACAGTGAATTGATGAACGACACCGCGTTGAGATCGCGGTCCACCACCGTGACGTAGACCGTATCCTTGTGCTCGATGTCGTCCCAGTCGACGCTGGCGGTGGCGCGCGCCATGTCGATCCTGTGGCGGATCGCATCGATGTAACCGCCCGACAGGAAGTGCGCGGCATCGAGCCTGCCGAAGGCGGGATCGCAGAAGAAGGCGTCGCGCGCGCGATAGGCGGCCTTGGTGGCTTCCGCCAGCACGTGGACGCGATCGACCTCCGCCAGCGCGCGGATATCGTAGCCTGCCAGGATGCGCAGGATCATCAGCGCGGCGAGGCCCTGCCCGTTCGGCGGACATTCGAGGATGTCGTGACCGCCATAGCCGGTTGAGATCGGCGTCACGTCCTCCGGCGCATTCGCCGCGAAATCCTCCATGCTATGGACGCCGCCGAGGCTTTGCAGCACCGCGACAAGCTCCTCCGCGACCTCGCCCTCGTAGAACGCCGCGCGGCCTTCGCGCGCGATCCGCCGCAGCGTCCGGCCGAGCGCCGGCTGATCGCGCCGGTCGCCGATCGCCGGCGCGGCGCCGCCCGGCAGATAATGCGCGGCCGCGGCCGGGTTGCTTTCGAGCCGCGCCCGATTGCGCGACCAGTCCGCCGCGACGCGTGGCGTGATACGGAAACCGTTTTCCGCGGCGGCGATCGCGGGCGCGAGAATTTCATCGAGCGGCTTGCTGCCATGGGCGGCGGCCAGCCGGCACCAGGCGTCGATGGCCCCGGGAATGGTGATGCCTTCAATGGAAGTCGGGCCAAGAGCCGGCGCGCCCTTGGCCATCGTCGCGGCGAGGTCGGTGCGCGCGGGCGTGCGCCCCGAACCATTCAACGCCGCCGGCTTTCCCGCCTTCGGCGAATAGATCACGAAGCAGTCGCCGCCGACGCCGGTCATCTGCGGCTCGACCACGCCTTGCAACGCCACCGCGGCGATGGCAGCGTCCATCGCATTGCCGCCAGCCTTCAGCATGTCGAGCGCGACGAGCGTCGCCTGCGGGTGCGAGGTCGCGGCCATGCCGCGCTCGCCCACCGCGACGGAGCGGGACGGCGTGATGAAATTGCGCATCGGGAGCCACCTTGGCGAATGACCGTTTCCTGCCAGTGGGCTTAACCCGCCCCACAAGCCTCGCGCAAGAACCGCAATGCAGGGCAGGTCATCGCGCCAGCCGCCGGCCGCGTCCGAGTTGGGCGGCAAGAAAATCGGCCAGCACCTCCACGCGCGCGGGGCGCGGGCCGCCCGGCGGCAGCACCAGATGCACCGAGCCCTCCGGCTGCTTCCAGTCCTTGAGGATGACTTCGACGCGGCCGTCGTCGATCGCCTCCCTGACGATGAAATCCGGCAGATCGGCGATGCCGAGCCCGGCCAGCAGCGCCGGCAGGATGGCCTCGCCGTTGTTGACCCGCAATGGCCCGGAGGGCCGCACCGACGCCTGCTCCCCTGCTGCGTTGGCAAAGTGCCAGACGCCGGGCGTGGAGAGATAGGCGTAGCCGAAGCAACGGTGATGCGCGAGATGCATCGGATGCGTCGGCCGCCCGTGCGCGTTGAGATAGGACGGAGCCGCCACCGTATAGCGCCGCACGTCGCACAGCCGGCGCGCCACCAGCGACGAATCCGGCAGACGCGCGATGCGCACGCCGGCGTCGAAACCGTCGCCGATCAAGTCCACCATCGCATCGCTGAGATGCAGATCGATCGACACCTCCGGATAGGCGGCGAGGAATTCCGGCAACAGCGGCGCGATCACCTTGACCCCGAAGGTCATCGGCACCGCCAGCCGCACCAGTCCGCGCGGCGCGGTCGACTGCGCCAGCGTCTCGCTCTCCGCCGCCTCGCCGTCGATCACAATCTGCGCCGCGCGCCCGGCCAGTCTGCGCCCGGCGTCGGTCAACGCCAACTGCCGCGAGGTGCGGTTGAACAGCCGGGTGCCGAGCCGCTCCTCCAGCCGGCTGACGGCCTTCGACACCGTGGCTTTCGAAAGCGCAAGTTCACGCGCGGCCCCTGCGAACGAGCGCATCTCCACGACCCTGGCGAAGATCGCCAGCGCCTCGAAGTCCGGAAGCTTGGTCATGCGGACCTCCCCAAATGTCGAAAATAGAAACAATGTGTTTCGATAGTTTCTATTTATACATCACCAAAGCACGCTTATCCATTCCCCATCGAACATCGCGGCAAGCGAATTCACGGAGGTTTCCCATGATCGAGCTTCGTCCCTTCCATCAACTCGGCCACGCGGACCACGGCTGGCTGAACGCCAGGCACCATTTCTCGTTCGGCGACTATCACGACCCCGCCAATATCCATCACGGCAGCCTACGGGTCTGGAACGACGACGAGATCGCGCCGAACACCGGCTTTCCGCCGCATCCCCATGCCAACATGGAGATCATCACCTATGTGCGCGAAGGTGCCATCACCCATCAGGACTCGCTCGGCAACAAGGGACGCACCGAAGCCGGCGACGTGCAGGTGATGAGCGCGGGGTCCGGCATCCGCCACGCCGAGTACAATCTGGAGCCGGTCACGACCAAGATCTTCCAGATCTGGATCATGCCGACGCAGCAAGGCGGGCAGCCGACCTGGGGCGCGAAGCCGTTTCCCAAGGCCGACCGCTCCGGCAAATTCGTCACCATCGCCAGCGGTTTTGCCGCCGACAATGATGCGCTGCCGATCCGCGCCGACGCCCGCGTGCTGGCCACCACGCTGAAAGCCGGCGAGACCGCCGAATACGCTCTCGATGCGACGCGTTTCGGCTATCTCGTTCCGGCGACCGGCGCCATCGAGGTTAACGGCGTGCGCGCCGACAGCCGCGACGGCGTCGCCATCGCGCAGGAATCCACGGTGAAGATCACCGCGCTGGAAGACAGCGAACTCGTGCTGGTGGACGCTGCGTAAGCCGCGCCTCTCCAACCCATTCAACCCAACACGCAAACCAAAGGAGGCCATCATGGCCAAGGTGCTCGTTCTCTATTATTCCGCTTACGGCCACATCGAAGCGATGGCGCATGCCATGGCCGAAGGCGCGCGCGAAGCCGGCGCGACCGTCGACGTCAAGCGCGTGCCCGAACTCGTCCCGCCGGAGGTCGCCAAGGCCGCGCATTACAAGCTCGATCAGGCCGCCCCGATCGCCAAAATCGAGGACCTCGCGAACTACGACGCCATCATCGTCGGCACCGGCACGCGGTTCGGCCGCATCGCGTCGCAGATGGCGAACTTCCTCGATCAGGCCGGCGGCCTGTGGGCCAGGGGCGCTTTGCACGGCAAGGTCGGCGGCGCCTTCACATCCAGCGCGACCCAGCACGGCGGCCAGGAAACCACGCTGTTTTCGATCATCACCAATCTGCTGCACTTCGGCATGGTGATCGTCGGCCTCAACTACGGTTTCGCCGGGCAGATGGGCGTCAAGGAGGTTACCGGCGGCGCGCCCTACGGTGCCACCACCCTCACCGACGGCGACGGCAGCCGCCAGCCTAGCGCCAACGAGCTGGCCGCGGCGCGCTATCAGGGCAAGACCATCGCGGACACCGCCAAGAAACTTCACGGCTGAAACTTCACGGCTGACAACATCCAGCGGCGGCGCGGACGCCTGCGCCGCCGCTCTGTCCGGATGCAAGCGATCGGATCGAGCCATGATCGAAGCAATGTATTTTTATCATCTCCTGCGCGGACCGTTGTGCGCCATGGCCAGCGATCTTGCGTGTCGTATCCGACCTCGGCCGCCCCGTTGATCGTGGACGGTGAGACGCAGCGATCGCGCCCGTGCGGAACCGAATGGCACCTTCCCCGTTGTGACGTCGCGGCATTCAGCCCCGGAGACCACGACATGGACAAGGATCGCATTTCAGGCGCAGCCAGGGAGGCGGCCGGCACCGTCGAGCAGCTTTACGGTCAGGCGAAAGACACCATGCACGAGATTGGCGATGCCGCCAGCAGCTACGCCAAGGACGCGGTCGATGCCGGGACCGATCTCTACCGCGACAGCCATCGCGCCGCTGCCGCGGCGATCCGCCACCAGCCGCTCGGCGCGCTGCTTGCCGCCGGTGCGGCAGGTTTCCTGCTTGCGCTGATGATCAGCCGGCAGCCGCAGCGCCGCTTCCCGCGGCGATGGCGATAGCGCGGAGCCGGATCGATCCAGCTATGGCCGCGCCTCTTGCGGCGACGGCGCGCGCCACCCAGATGACGGGCACGTTACTTCTTGCGAAAGCGTCCCGCCCTTGGCCCAGCCCCTCATCGTGTCGATTCCGCACAAGCTCGGCAAGGACGAAGCCGTCCGCCGCATGAAAGCCGGCCTCGGCAATATCCGATCCGAATACGGACAGTTGCTGCAGGTTCACGAAGAAATCTGGAGCGGCGAGCGACTCGCCTTCAGCCTCACCGCCCTGAAGCAGAAGGTCAACGGAACGATCGATGTCGCCGACGATCACGTCCGGCTCGAAGTGGTGCTGCCGTGGCTGCTGGCGGGCATGGCCCATGGCGCGCAGGCGATGATCCGCGCCCGCGCCACCCGGATGCTGGAAAAGAAATAGCCCCATCCTGATGACGCGGCTCCCGGCCTGCGATCTTCCGTCGCGGTCCGGGAGAAAGCCGCGTTGCGTTCCCTGACGCCGGCTCCAACCGGCCCAAGAAGGGCGGCCGAATTGCGCCATCGCAAAGTCTTTCCACCTCAGGCGCGGTAGCAGAACGGGACAGGTCGAAGAGAGTGGAACCCATGCGATCGAACTTGGCCCAGGCCTACGGTCAGGACAGGCTGCCGCGTTACACCAGCTATCCCACCGCCCCGCATTTCTCCCCCGCGATCGGCGAGGCGGATTATCGCAAGTGGCTCAAATCCTTATCGCCCGCGCAGCCGGCCTCGATCTATTTGCACGTGCCCTTCTGCCGATCCATGTGCTGGTACTGCGGCTGCCATACTTCGGTGACGAAGCGCGACGATCCGATCGCAATCTACGCATCGGGCCTGCGCAACGAGGCGCAACTGGTGGCCGAGGCCATCGGCCACCAATTGTCGATCTCGCACATCCATTTCGGCGGCGGCACGCCGACAATCATGACGCCGGAAAGCTTCACCGATCTGATGGGTGCCCTGCGCTATTCGTATGCCGTGCAACAGGACGCCGAGATCGCCGTGGAGATCGATCCGCGCACCCTCTCCGATGCCATGACGGCGGCGCTCGGCGCCGGCGGCGTCAACCGCGCCAGCCTCGGGGTGCAGAGCTTCGATCCCGCCGTGCAACGCGCCATCAACCGCGTGCAGGGTTTCGATCAGACCGCCGCGGCTGTCGAACGCCTGCGTCAGACCGGGATCGATCGGCTCAATTTCGACCTGCTCTACGGCCTGCCGCTGCAGACGGTGCAATCCTGCCTCGACACCGTCGCCAAATGCATCGAACTGCGGCCCAACCGCTTCTCCGTGTTCGGTTACGCCCATGTCCCCTCGTTCAAGAAGCACCAGCGTAAGATCGCCGAAGACGTCCTGCCCGACAGCGTCGAGCGGCATGTGCAGTCCGAGGCGATCGCGCAAGCCCTGACGGACGCAGGCTATGTGCGCATCGGGTTCGATCATTTCGCCCGCCCCGACGACAATCTGGCTGTGGCGAAGCAGGAAGGCCGGCTGCACCGGAATTTCCAAGGCTACACCGACGATTCCGCGACGACATTGATCGGCCTCGGCGCCAGCGCGATTGGCCGCACGCCTCACGGCTTCGCGCAGAATGCCGTGACGACCCGCGATTATCTCGCCCGCATCGCCGACGGCCGGCTGGCCACCGCCAAGGGCTACGCCTTCACCGACGACGATCGCTTCCGCGCGGATATCATCGAGCGGATCATGTGCGACATGGCCGTCGATCTGCCGCGGATTTCACGGCGTCACGGCCGGGCAGCAGGTTCGGCCATCGTCGACCGGCCGCGGATCGAGAACCTGATCGCCGACGGCGTCGTGACGCTGGAGAAAGACCGTCTTTCCATCAGCGACGGCGCCGAATTCCTGGTGCGCAGCGTCGCCTCCGCGTTCGATGCACATCTGCCGCAATCCGCGGCCACCCACAGCCGCGCGGTGTGAACCTCTCTCCTTCACGGCGAAAGCAGACGCCGGCAATGCACGTTGCGCACCGCGCCGAAAGGCTCGCGTGCACACGGTCTTTTGGCCGGAGACACGGTCTATCGAAGGACGAAGTCTACCGAAGACGAGGGAAACAGGTGGTGGACGCAGTCGTGCGCGAACGTGTCTCCCGCGTTATTTGGCCCGCGAAAGGAGAGAATGCATCACGTACATATCGCTTCTACGGGCTCGACAGCCTCGGCTTGTTGCCCGTGCGCGTCGAAGATGCGCCGTATCAATCCGTCTTCTTTACTGCAATTCACAAAATTGCCGGCCAGCGCCAAAGCCCTTGAACGGCCCTTTCCGACCGCCAATGAAATGCTGGTTTCCTGAAGCGCTTCCTGAAAAATACAAGCGCCGGGGAAATCCGGCAGCATCAAGCGCAGATAGTCTTCCGACAGCGCCAAGGCATCCACCACGCCGGTTCTAAAGAGATCAAGCGCCTCATCGACGCCATCGGCCTCCATCACCCGCTCCGCCCCCAAATGCCTGATCGCCGCGCGCAGCGTCGTCGTTCCCGAGATGCCAGCAACCTGTCGGCCTCGCATCCGGTAGTCCGCCAAACTAAGACAACCGGACTCAGCGGCAGCGATCAAGGTACTGCGCAGTTTATAATAGGCCGGGCCGAACGCGATCTTGCGCCTACGTTCCTCATCAACAGGCATGAAGGAAAGATCGATTTCGCCAACGGCAAGGGCCTCGGTGCATTTGCCCGAATTGGCGAAGACCTCAAACACGACAGGCAGACCAAGCGCGTCGGCCATCGCACTTGCGATATCAACCGTCACGCCAACCGGTCCTTTGACGTTGTCTACTTGCACGAACAAGACACCAGCAACGGGAGCCTGGATGACGCCGACGCGCAGCCGCCCTGTCGGCGCAAGCTCCGATAAGGCTTGGGGATCGACTGCACCACCTTGCGACGACACGTTCATCGCAGCTCCGCTTCGACATCTGCGACAGCGCGCGCCAGACGGTCCGTCAGCATGTGCAACTCGTCTTCTGTGATCGATAGAGGAGGACATATAGCGATGACATCGCCGATCGCTCGCACGAACAGGCCGTGCTTCTCGGCGGCCTCAGCCACCCGTGGACCTACCCGCAGGGCAGGATCGAAGAAACGCCGATTGAGCGGGTCGGCGACGAGCTGGACGCCGGCCAGCAGGCCGCGTCCGCGGATCTGCCCCACGATCGGCGATGCTCCAATCCGCTCGGTCAATCCGCCGAGCAACACATGCTCCATCCGGCGCGCGCGCTGCACGATGCCATCGTCTTCATAGATTCGAATAGCCTCGCGCGCTATCGCGGCTCCCACGGGATGACCGGAATAGGTCATGGTGAGACCGAACAGGGGGAGCCGTTCGCTCTGTTGAACCATGGCCTGAAACACCCGGTCATTGATCAGCACTGCGGACAGCGGGAAATAGGCGCTCGTGATTCCCTTGGCGCACACGATCATGTCAGGCACCAGCCCCATTGTTGTGGTGCCGAACATCTCACCGGTCCGGCCGAAGGCCGTGACCACCTCGTCCGCAACGAGAAGGATGTCGTGCTCGCGGAGCAGTCGCTGCAAGCCGTCGAGATAGCGCCGGGGTGGAATCACGACGCCGCCCGCCGCCATGATCGGCTCGGTGAAGAAGCCCGCAATGCTGTCGGCCCCTTCACTCTCAATGAGGCGTTCGAGCGTCTCCAGGAGTCGGTCGGAGAATTCCTCCTCGCTTTCACCCGGCAGGCCGGCCGCGTAGAAATCCGGGCATTCGACGTGGAGGAATCCGGGCAGCGGCAGCCCGAACTGCTCATGCGCGTAGCCGACCCCCGACAGGCTCGCCGATGCAATCGTATTGCCATGATAGGCGCGCCGATGGGCGATGAATTTGCGCCGCGCCGGCTGCTCCTTCGCGTTCCAGTAATACCAACAGAGACGGGCGGCGCAGTCGTTGGCTTCCGACCCCGAATTGGCGAACCAGACATGCGACATCGGCACCGGCGCGATTTCGATCAATTTCTCCGCGAGATCGATCCCCGGCACGTGGGAGCGATGATTGGTCAGGTGATAATAGGCCAGCGTTTCCATTTGCCGGCGGCAGGCCTCGATCAGCCGTTTCTCGCCATAACCGAGTGAGATGCACCACAGGCCGGACATGCCTTCGAGATAGTCGCGCCCCGCTTGATCGCGGACCCAGACACCCTGCCCGCTTTCGATGACGAGCGGCCCTCGTTCGAGGTGATCGCGCAGATTGGTAAGACCGTGAACAACATAGGCCTTGTCACGCGCGTCGATCGAGTTTGGACGGGAGTTCGCCTCCTCTGTGTCTTCAATGTGCATGGCACGTCTGCTCCTTGATGAAGGCCGAACAGTTGTCAGCAACCTTCGCCTTGTCAAGCGACTGAAAGCCGAGCACCTGTTCGGCTGCGAGCGCCGCGTTCAGAACGCTCTGATCGGCATATTTCGGACCAACGATCTGAAGCGCGACTGGAAGACCGTCAGGCGCCACTCCGCAAGGCACTGTCGCCGCTGGCTGCTGGGTCAGGTTGAACGGGTAGCAGAAGGGCGCCCAGTCGAACCAGTGGGAGTAGAATGGCGGCGACAGCGTTTCGTCGGCCGGCACCGCGGTCAGACCCAGTTGCGGCGTGATCAGAAGGTCGTAGGTCTGGTGGAACTCCACCATCCGCGCGCACAAGGCGTCACGCTTGATCTTGGCGATCGCGACGTAATCGGTCGCGGCGAATTCAAGGCCGGATGTCGCGAAAGCCAGATACTTCGGATCCATCTTCGCGCGTTCTTCCTCCGACATGCTGTAGGCCGTGCACGCCGCCCCCGCCTTGTAGATCATGTCGATGATATCGCGCGTATCATCGAAGCCCGGATCGACTTCTTCGATGATTGCGCCGAGATCCGAGAGCCGATCGATCGCTTTCCGAACGATGCGCGCGATATGCGGATCGACAGTGGCAAAGCCCATTGTTGGACTGTAAGCGATCCTGCGCCCCACGATCGCTGGCTTCAGCTCATCATAGCACCGAAGCCGGAGTGGGCTCGCTGTCCAGTCACGGATGTCAGCGCCCGCCATAACCTGGGTCATGAGAGCAACATCCGCGACGCTCCGCGCAATCGGGCCGGTATGGACGATATCCCCCATATGCGTCGCGCGCGGATGTTGCGCGATAAGGCCGTAGGTCGGCTTCAGGCCCGCAAGGCCGCAAAAGGCGGCAGGAATTCGCACCGAACCCGAGCCATCGGTCCCGAGCGCCAGCGGTCCCAGATAGGCGGCCACGCCTGCGGCTGCGCCGCCGCTGCTTCCGCCGGGCGTGCGCGTCAAATCCCACGGATTGCGGGTGATGCCGAAGCGCGGGCTGTCGGTTAGACCCTTCCAGGCAAACTCAGGCTGCGCGGTCTTGCCGAGCAGCACTGCGCCGCTCTCCCGCAGCCGCGCCGCCGGGGGGCCGTCGAACGTGTCCGGCGCAGGGACGGCCGGCGCGGTGTTGGAGCCGCCATAGCGTGGCCAGCCTTTGACGAAAGTGAGATCCTTCATCGTGGTCGGAACGCCGTCGAGCAACCCTGCGGGCTCGCCGCGCTCCCAGCGCGCCTCCGACTCACAGGCCGCCGCCAGAGCGCCATCGACATCGAGGTAGACGAAAGCATTGAGCGCAGGATTTAGCGCCTCGATATTCTCCAGCGTTTCCCGCACGACCTCGACAGGAGAGAACTTACGCGCCCGGTATCCTGCGACAAGCTCCGTCGCCGTCATCGTCGTCAGGTCAGCAGTCATCGATACGTCCGCTTTCGTTTTCATGATCCAGCTCCTGACAGGTCGGGGAGCGGTGGGTGGTCGATCAAATATCCAGTGATGATCGCGACCTTCAACAGCCCGCGAGGGCTGGCGAGTTCAGGAAGTCCCCAAATAAAGTTTCTGGATGAGCGCGTTGTTCTCAAGTTCGGCGCGGTTCTCACCATTAACCTCGATCTTGCCACTCACGATGACGTAGCCGCGATCCGCGATCCGGATCGCCTGCGCCAGATTCTGCTCCGCCATCAACACCGTGAGTTTGGCGTGTTCTTTCAGTTCCTGGATCTTGTCGATGGTGCGCTTCACCATGATCGGCGCCAACCCGACCGACGGCTCGTCGATCAGCAGGATTTTGGGACGCGCCATCATGGCCCTCCCGATCGCAAGCATCTGCTGTTCGCCGCCGCTCATGCTGCCAGCGGCCTGCGACCGCCGCTCCTTCAGAATCGGAAACAGCTCGAAGCATTCCTGCAGCGTCCGCGATACCATCGAGCGGGCCGAGCTACGATAGGCGCCGAGCATGAGATTCTGTTCGACTGACATCTTCGGAAACAGCTGACGCCCTTCGGGCACTATGCAGACGCCGGCCTCGACAATCTGCTCCGTCGACATGGCTGCAGCGTCATGCACTCTGCCGTCGATCTCAAACACCACCTGCCCTTCGGTCGGACGCACCAGCCCCATCATCACACCGAGCAAGGTGCTCTTGCCGTTACCATTGGTACCGAGCAGCGTTACGATCTCGCTGTCGTCGATATGCATGGACACATCGTGCAGAACCTGCACGGTGCCATAGCCTGCATTGAGCGAACGAATGGAAATGCTACTCACCGAGATACGCCTTCACAACACGCTCGTCCTTCATCACCTCGGCAGTCGGGCCGTCCGCGATCGTCTCCCCCGTCACCAGCACAATGACTCGCTCGGCGAAAGCCACAACGGCACGCATGATGTGCTCGATCAACAGCACCGCGACGCCGCGGCCATTGAGATCGCGCAGCAGGGCGACGATCTCGTCGACCTCGGAAGCCGACAGACCTGCCATCACCTCGTCGGCGATCAGCAGGCTCGGATCGAGCGCCAGCGCCTTGGCCAGTTCGAGCTTACGCAACTCGACCTGCGACAGTTTCTCGGGAAGCACGTTGCTCTTGCTCTCAAGCCCGACAAGCCGAAGTGCAGCATAGGCTTTCTCCTCCTGTTCAAGCGCGCGGTCCTTCGACAGGAACTCGATGGGGATGCTGACGTTTTCGAAAACTGTCATGCTCCGATACGGACGCGGGATCTGGAACGTGCGCGCGAGGCCCATCTGCGCACGCTTGTGTGGCGGCAGCCCGTTGACGCGTTGGCCATTCAACACAACCACACCCGTGTCACAGGCCAGCGTCCCGGCGATACAATTGACCAGGGTACTCTTGCCGGCCCCATTGGGACCGAGTACGCCGATGCGTTCACCCAGCGCGATGTCGAAAGAAACGCCAGTCAGCGCCTTGAAGCCGCCAAAGCGCTTGCTGATATTTTTCAGTTCGAGAACAGTTCCAGTCATGCGAACCGCTTTCTATCGGCGGCCTTGAACCAGCCAACGATGCCTTTCGGCGCGATGGTGACGAAGACGATCAGCAAGACGCCGACGATGAGGAGATTCAGCTCCGAGGATATCGTCACAGTGGTAATCACCTGAATGCCAGCGATGAGGATGGCGCCGACCACCGGCCCAATCCACGATCCCGTGCCGCCGATCAGCGGCATCGCCAGCGAATTAATCGCCAAAGACAGCGAGAAGGCCGAAGCGGGGTCCACGTAAGTGGCAAACAGCGGATAGGGCGCACCTGCCAGTCCGATCAACATGCCGCTGAGGCTGGCGGCGATCACCTTGAGCCGCAAGGTCGGCACACCCGAACATTCCGCCGCGACCTCGTCGTCACGCACGGCGGCGAGACCGCGGCCAATCCGCGAATACTGGATGCGGCGCGAGATCCAGATCGCTCCGAGGGCAAGCCCGAGCATGATCAGGAACAGCGACTTGTTGGCCGATCCCCTGAACAGAAACTCCTCGGACGGCATCACAATCATGCCGCGCGCACCTCCGACAAAATCCCAATTGACGATGAAGGTATGCAGAACGATGCCCATCGCGAGCGTTGCGATCGCGAAATAAACGCCACGCAGGCGCACCGTCAGATAGGCAAGGCCGGCGCCGGCAAGGCCCGATATCGCCCCGGCCGCTATCAGCGACAGCCAGAACGGTGCCGCAAATGCCTTGTGCAGGAAGACCGTCGTATAGGCCCCGAGAGCAAAGAACGCGGCTGTGCCGAAATTGATATAGCCGGCGTTGCCGCCGAGAATATTCCAGCCCACCGAGAGCACGATGAATTGCAGCACGGTATAGCAAGCGAAGAAAATGTACTCCGACCGCAGCGTGAGAGCAGCGAGGATGCCGGCACCCAGAATGAGCAGGCAGGCGAGACCGAAACGAAGATTCGTGTTCATTTGCCGAACAATCCCGACGGCTTGAATGCCAGCGTGGCGAGAAGGATTCCGAATGCGGCCGCCGGCGACCATGACGGGCCGAAGAACGTGCTGACCACGCTTTCGCAGACGCCGAGAATGATCGCGGCGAGGAAGGTGCCCGGGATGCTGCCGAGCCCGCCCAGCACGCAGACGGCAAAGACGCGCCCGATATATTCGCGGCCGGAGAATGGCTCGACCGGCTGCACCAGCAACAGCAGCACACCCGCCACGGCGGCCGCGGCGACGGAGATTCCGAATGCGATCTCCCGAATCCGTGTCGGATTGATCCCCATGAAGCGCAGCGCATGAGGATTCTGCGCGCCTGCAAGGATCGCCCTGCCCACGAACGACTTCGTCAGCAGAAGCTGGAGCAGGATGAAGACAACGGCGGAAACCGCAAAACAGACCAGTGTGCGCCTCGGAAAGATAACGTCATGGAACCGGAAGACGCCTTGGGTATAATCAGTCCGCAGCGCGCGCAGATCGACGCCGAATGTCAGCGCCAGGCCGATCTCGATGACAAACATAAGGCCGAAGAAGAAGGCAAGCCCGCGCATGGCGTCCTCGCCATGCCGTTCGAAGGCCGCATGATAGAACCGGAACGTGCCGCGGCCGGCGATGTAGAAGAGCGGTAGCATCAACAGGCAGCCGAGCAAGACGTCGACGCCCATCGTATTGAGCTTGAAGGCGATAAAGGCCGCGAGAACGGCAAACGCCGGATGGGCGATATTGGTCACGTCCAGCATGCCGAATGCGATCGATATCCCGAGCGCCATACAGGCATAGAAACCGCCAAGCAGAATGCCTGACACGACCGCATTCAGCGCAAGCTGGGACATCGACGGATCGCCTTACTTCACCGTCGGAGCGTACGGATAGACGAACTCACCGGACTTGAACTGCGGCGGATAGACGATGACGTTCTTGCCCGACGAGCGGAACTGATCGAGATCGTTACCCTTCACGTTCTGATACTGTGTCAGGAGATAGCGCCCCTTGGTCCATTCGCCGCCGGGACCGAAGCTGATCTTGCCGACGATGGTATCGAATTCCTTGGCGTGAATGTCGGCGGCGATGGCCATTTGATCCAGCGAACCAACATTCTCCACGGCCTTCTGCAGCACCTGCATGGCGGCAAAGACGACTGGCGGGATGTAAAAGCCCAGCGGATCGACGCCTTCCTTGGCCGCACGCTTCTGATATTCGGCGAGGAAGGCCTTGATGCTGGGGGATTCCATCGTCGGCTCGGGAGCATAGAACTCGTAGTTCACAAGCCCGTTGAGCATGTCGCCGAGTTGCGTCTTCAGAGCCGCATACTGCAAGCCTGTGAGGCCGCCGCCGAGCATCTTGGGGCGGAATCCGACCTCATGGACGGCGCGGATAAAATTGCCGGTATCGGTGGGGAAGGAGGCGACATAGACCAGGTCCGGCTTGGTGGCCTGGATCGCCTGAATGACGGGCGACAGATCGACCACATTCGGCGGGTACGTCTTGTCATAGACAATTTTGAGATTGTGGCGCTTGGCCCACTCACGCGCACCGTCGAGGGCAACCTTGCTGAGTTCGACATCCGTGCCGACCAGGGCAAGCGTTGTCGGCTTCGGCGTCTGCGCCATTGCGGTTTCGAAGAAGCCGCGCGAGAATTCGAGATGAGGCTCGGGACCGGCGGGAGATATCTGGAAAAAGCCCGGATAATTGAACTGCTTGTTGGAGGCGACGCCGACCATCCCCATCATGACCCGCTTGTTGCGCATCGCCAGCGGAATGGCGGGGACTTGCAACGCGGTGCCATAACTGGAGACGAGCAAATCAACGCCATCGATCTCGATCAGCTTGGTATAGATGCCGGGAACGGCGGCGGGCGAACTCTGATCGTCGTAATAAACGAGCTTGACCGGACGGCCGAGCAGCCCCCCTTTCTCATTGACGCCTTCAGCCCAGATCTGGATCGACAACAGCGCGGCCTTGCCACCGGACGCGAGACCGCCCGTCAGCGGCATGCTGAAACCGATCTTAATCGGCTCGGCAGCCAGACATTGTGAGCCGACGAACAAACCAACAATAGCGGCAGCGCACTGCAGCAAGCGCTTGAGCGCCCTACTACCGACCGTCACAATCGAGACCATAGTCAATCCCCCACGTTACCGAGACAGTTCATCCCGGCGCAATTGGCACCTTACTTGCTTTGTATTTTGTCGATCCAAGACCCGCAGCTATCGGGACACAATCGAGACCTCAATTCACACGCGTTCGCCGTCAGATGGCTTTTGACAACCGAGTATCTGCAAACCGAAAGCCTTCCCTGCGTTCGATTTCGCTGACAACATCGGAGCATTGAGATGAACTAGATCAACGAGACCGCCACCTCGCAATACAGCGCCGCAAATAGTGCCATTCACGGCATCAATGATCACAGCAGGAACCGACTGGCGTGAAAGAAAAAAAGCTGGATATTCAGAGCTTCATTTGTCTTGAAGCCCTGGTTACGACCCGTTCGGTCACGCGCGCGGCCGCGCAAGTCGGATTAAGTCAGCCGGGCATGAGCAATGCGCTGGCCAGACTGCGGAAGGCGCTGCGTGACCCCCTGCTCGTCAATACCGCGCAAGGCATGGTACCGACGCCGCGCGCAATCGAACTTGCCCAGTCGATAAGATACGGATTGCAATTTTTTGATGCCGTCCTTGCCGATCATGGCCCGTTCAATCCTGCGGAAGCGACCGGCGAAGTCACGATCGCGACTACCGATTATGCGGGCGTGCGGCTAATTCCTCGCCTGATGTACCGCTTGCAGACGGAAGCGCCCGGGATTTCAGTCAAGCTCCGCCTCCCGGACCCACAGCATATCAAGCAATGGCTTGAAGAAGGCGAATGTGATCTTGCCGTCGGGCATTTTCCTCGCCTGGCCTCGAGCCTCCGGACCTCGGTTCTGCTGGAGGAGCCCATCGTCTGCATTGCAAGGCGGAATCACCCCTTGATCAGAAAACATCTCACCAAACAGATGTTCACCCAGGCCAGGCATGTGGTCTTCACCTCTCCCTTTTCAGGCATTTCAACGCTTGAGGTGACCGTGCGGGAAGCACTGAACCGGGAGCACGTCGAGCGTCGCATCGACGTCAGCGTTGCATCCTTGCTGCTATCAGCCCCGATGGTTGCAGAGACGGACCTGATCGCGACCATGGGTCGCGGCCTGGCACAACATCACGCAACGTCTCTGGATATTTCGATTTTCCCGTTTCCGTTTGAGATAGCCAATCTCGGCATGAGCCTCGTCTGGCACGATCGCACCCACGAAAGCGGATTGCATCGTTGGATGCGGAAGACCCTGCGGGATATCAGCAAGCCCGATATGCACCCCAGTCCGGCCAATCCCGAACCAAAGCCCGTCACTATCGCGCACTAGCATTACTTTGGCAGAATAATTCAGGGCGTTGCATTCTGCGGATTTGTTTTCTGCAGTAAGGACATCATCGATTTGGTAGCCGAAGAAAGAGTTCGGCGATGGTGCGGCGCACGCCCGGCAAACTCGGCTGTGGCGGGGCCGTAGATCCTTTATTTCCGCCCCGCTGCGGTGAGACGACGGGATAATCATCCCGCGACGCGGCAGAACCTCGAAGCCCTTGTGCCCATCGCGGCGACGGACAATTTCGAGCACGAACCAGCCATCAGCCGCAACACGAGCATATCAAATAATACACGCGTTGATCACTTTGATCGCGCGGGGCTGCCCCTGTGTCCGGGCTTCCGCATCGACGCCTAGTCCGTCAGGTCAGACGGATAGCGTTTGGTCTTCCGGGCAATCCTGGCCATTCGGTCTCGCTGCTTGCATGGCCAAGTCCGAAGCGACATCCCAGCACTCCCCATACTTCCGAAAACGAATTCGTGAAAAGCGCCAGCATAAATCAATTGCGCCAAACGAATGTTAGATTGTTATTTCGGAGTTCCGTTACGTATGATAAGGAATAAAAAAAAGCCGAACAATTCGGATCGGGCTCGTAAGGCCGCGACCGGTGTGATGGCAAATATGGGAGAGGGGACGTATGAAGCC
>JAFKES010000028.1 GCA_017308495.1 Afipia sp. | reverse complement strand
CCTGCCTGGTGCTGCTGGTGACCAACTTCACGGCCCACGCTATTTTCGCGCCGGTCGCGCCGGAAAAGCCCGGCTTTGAAATCGCCGTCAAGGAAAGCGGCGGGGCCAGCGGCGGTGCCGCGACCGCCGCAGCGGCGAGCGAGCCGATCGAGAAGCTGCTGCAGACCGCGTCGGCCGAGCGTGGCGCCGCCGCCGCCAAGAAGTGCGCGGCCTGCCACACCTTCGAGAAGGGCGGCCCCAACAAGGTCGGACCGAACCTGTTCAACATCGTCAACGAAGCTCGCGGCGAAGGCCATGCCGGATTCAACTTCTCCGCCGCGATGAAGGCGAAGACCGGCAAGTGGACCTATGACGACCTCAACAAGTTCCTTGCCAACCCGAAGGGGTTCATCCCGGGCACCGCGATGGGCTTTGCCGGTATCGGCAAGGACAGCGAGCGCGCCGACGTGATCGCCTATCTGCGTTCGCTGGCCGACAGTCCGGCTCCACTGCCGGCGGCGCAGTAAAAAGTCGTCGCGTGACAGAAATTTAATTCCGGAACGGCCAGGCTCGCCTGGCCGTTTTTATTTGAGCAATACCTGCGTTAATTTGAACAATGTCCGCGTCATCGGCATTGACCGCGAGGAAGGGGCGGCGGCGGGCTGGCATCGTATCCAAAAACCGACATAATCCGTCCGGACGTTGCCCCGCATCCCTCCACCACTGACAACAGGATTTTTCGATTTGAACATTTCCCGTCGGCATCTTCTCCAGGGCGGAGCGTGCGCTGCGGTGGTCCCGATGCTGGGCGCGGAAGGCTTGCGGGGGATCGCGCCGGCACAGGCGCAGCCCGCTGCCGCGCCGTGGCGGCACGCGGTGTCGCTGTTCGGCGACGTCAGGTACCCGGCCGATTTCAAGCGCTTCGATTACGTCAATCCGGACGCGCCGAAGGGCGGCGTGGTGCGGCAGATCGCCATTGGCACCTTCGACAATTTCAACATGGCGGTGTCCGGTGTCAAAGGCTCGCTCGGCGCCATCGGCGAGACCTTCGAGGCGCTGACCACCGCATCGCTCGACGAGGTCTCGACCCAGTACGGCCTGCTCGCCGAGGCGATGAGTTTTCCGGCGGATTTCTCCTCGGTGACCTACCGGCTGCGGGCGCAGGCGCGCTGGCACGACGGCAAGCCGGTGACGCCGGCGGACGTGATCTTCGCCTTCAACACGCTGAAGACCTACCATCCGTTCTATTCGGCCTATTACCGCCACGTCACCAAGGTGGAGCAGGGCGGCGAGCACGATATTGTCTTCACCTTCGACCAGCCGGGCAACCGCGAGCTGCCGCAGATCATCGGCCAGTTGGTCGTGATGCCGAAGCATTGGTGGGAGGGCACCGACAGCCAGGGCCGCAAGCGCGACGTCAGCGCCACCACGCTGGAGCCGCCGCTCGGCTGCGGGCCTTACCGGATCAAGAGCTTCGTGCCGGGGCGCTCGATCGTGCTCGAGCGCGTGGCGGACTACTGGGGCAAGGATCTCAACGTCAACATCGGGCGCAACAACTTCGACGAGCTGCGCTACGAATATTTCCGCGATACCACCGTGGCGCTCGAAGCCTTCAAGGGCGATCAGGTCGACTGGCGCACCGAGAACAGCGCCAAGAACTGGGCGACCGCCTACGATTTTCCCGCGGTGAGGGACAAGCGCGTGGTGCTGGAGGAGTTTCCGAACCGAAGCTCCGGTATTATGCAGGCGTTTGCCATGAATATCCGCCGCGACAAGTTCAAGGACACGCGCGTGCGCCGCGCGCTGAACTACGCCTTCGACTTCGAGGAGATGAACAAGCAGATCTTCTACGGTCAGTACACGCGCATCGCGAGCTATTTCGAGGGCACGGAACTGGCCTCGCGCGGCCTGCCGCAGGCGCGCGAGCTGGAGATTCTTGAAACCGTCCGCGGTCAGGTGCCGGCCGAGGTGTTCACCACCGAATACAAGAATCCGGTCGGCGGCAATGCGGACAACATGCGCAACAACCTGCGCGAGGGCATGCGGCTGCTGAAGGAGGCGGGCCTTGAGATCAAGGACCGCAAGCTGGTCGGCCCGACCGGCGCGCCGTTCGAGATCGAGCTTCTGACCTACGATCCGAATTTCGAGCGGGTGATGCTGTTCTTCAAGCCTTCGCTGGAGCGGCTCGGCATCACCGTCAACGTGCGCACCGTCGATTCGGCGCAGTACGAGAACCGGTTGCGCAGCTGGGACTTCGACATCATCGTGGGGTCGTGGCCGCAGTCGCTGTCGCCGGGCAACGAGCAGCGTGAGTTCTGGGGCTCGGAGGCGGCGAGCCGGCCGGGATCGCGCAATCTGATCGGCATCGCCGATCCCGCCATCGACAAACTGATTGAGCGCGTGATCTTCGCCACCGACCGCGCCGATCTGGTGGCGGCGACCCATGCGCTCGACCGCGTGCTGCTGTGGCATCACTTCGTGGTGCCACAATGGACGTCCGGAAAGATCCGCACCGCGCGCTGGGATCGCCTCGGCCGTCCCGACACCATGCCGAACTATGGCGTGGCCGCGTTTCCCGATATCTGGTGGTTCGATCAGGCGAGGGCCGACAAGCTCGGCAGGCGTTCTTGAGCGGCCTCACACGACGTCACGTTCTGATCGCGGGCGCTGGCGCGCTGATCGTCACGCGCGTGCGCCCGGCCTCGGCGCAGCCGGCGGCAGCCGATGCCGGCGGTGTGGCGCACGGCATGTCGGCGTTCGGTGACCTGAAATACGGGCCGGATTTCAAGCATTTCGATTACGTCAATCCCGATGCGCCGAAGGGTGGCGTGTTCTCGACCATTCCCTCGTCGCGCGCCTACAACACCTCGTTCCAGACATTCAATTCGCTGAACAGCTTCATTCTCAGGGGCGATGGCGCAGCCGGCATGGACCAGACCTTCGCCACGCTGATGGCGCGTGCCGCCGACGAGCCGGACGGCATGTATGGCCTCGCGGCGCAGTCGGTGATGATCTCGCCGGACAAGCTGACCTATCGCTTCACGCTGCGGCCGCAGGCGCGGTTTCACGACGGCAGTCCGCTGACCGCGCACGACGCCGCGTTCTCGCTGACGATCCTCAAGGGCAAGGGCCATCCGATCATCCAGCAGCAGCTGCGCGACATGATGACGGCGCAGGCCCCCGATGACGCCACGCTGGTGGTGACCTTCACTGAGCGGCGCGGCCGCGACGTGCCGCTCTATGTCGCGGGCCTGCCGATCTTCTCGAAGGCCTATTACGACAAGCGGCCGTTCGAGGAATCCACGCTGGAGATTCCGCTCGGCTCGGGTCCTTATAAAGTCGGCCGCTTCGAGGCGGGCCGCTTCATCGAATACGACCGGGTCAAGGACTGGTGGGGCAAGGACCTGCCGGTGTCGCGCGGCTCGTTCAATTTCGACACCGTACGCTACGAATTCTATCGCGACCGCGACGTCGCCTTCGAGGGTTTCACCGGCCGCAACTATCTCTACCGCGAGGAATTCACCGCGCGCATCTGGAATACGCGCTATGATTTTCCGGCGATCAAGGATGGCCGGGTGCGTCAGGAAATCCTGCCCGACGAGACGCCGTCCGGCGCGCAGGGCTGGTTCCTCAACACCCGCCGCGCCCAGTTCAAGGATGCGCGGGTGCGCGAGGCGTTGATCGACGCCTTCGACTTCGAGTGGACCAACAAGACCATCATGTACGGCGCCTATGCGCGCACCGTGTCGCCGTTCCAGAATTCGGACCTGATGGCGAGCGGGATGCCGTCGCCGGAGGAGCTGAAGCTGCTGGAGCCGTTCCGCGGCCAGGTGCCGGACGAAGTGTTCGGCGCGCCGTT
>JAFKES010000124.1 GCA_017308495.1 Afipia sp. | reverse complement strand
GATCACCCAGCTCGAATTCGCCCGCGCCGGCATCATCACCAAGGAGATGATCTATGTCGCCGCACGCGAGAACCTCGGGCGCAAACAGCAATTGGAACGCGCGGAAGCCGCGCTGAAGGACGGCGAGAGCTTCGGCGCGGACATTCCCGCCTTCATCACCCCGGAATTCGTGCGCAGCGAGATCGCGCGCGGCCGCGCCATCATCCCCTGCAACATCAACCACGCCGAACTCGAGCCGATGATCATCGGCCGCAACTTCCTCACCAAGATCAACGCCAATATCGGCAACTCGGCGGTGACCTCGTCGGTCGAGGAGGAAGTCGACAAGATGGTGTGGGCGATCCGCTGGGGCGCCGACACCGTGATGGACCTGTCCACCGGCCGCAACATCCACACCACGCGCGAATGGATCCTGCGCAACGCGCCGATCCCGATCGGCACCGTGCCGATCTATCAGGCGCTGGAAAAATGCGACGGCGATCCCGTCAAGCTGACCTGGGAGCTTTATCGCGACACGCTGGTCGAGCAGTGCGAACAGGGCGTCGACTACTTCACCATCCATGCCGGCGTCCGCCTCGCCTACATCCACCTCACCGCCGACCGCGTCACCGGCATTGTCTCGCGCGGCGGCTCGATCATGGCCAAGTGGTGCCTCGCCCATCACAAGGAGAGCTTCCTCTACACCCACTTCGATGAAATCTGCGACCTGATGCGCAAATACGACGTGTCGTTCTCGCTAGGTGACGGCCTGCGCCCCGGCTCGATCGCCGACGCCAACGACCGCGCCCAGTTCGCCGAACTGGAGACGCTCGGCGAACTGACGCAGATCGCATGGAAGAAGGGCTGCCAGGTGATGATCGAGGGCCCCGGCCACGTGCCGATGCACAAGATCAAGATCAACATGGACAAGCAGCTCAAGGAATGCGGCGAGGCGCCGTTCTACACGCTCGGGCCGCTGACCACCGACATCGCGCCGGGCTACGACCACATCACCTCGGGCATTGGTGCTGCGATGATCGGCTGGTTCGGCTGCGCCATGCTGTGCTACGTCACGCCGAAGGAGCATCTCGGCCTGCCCAACCGCGACGACGTCAAGGTCGGCGTCATCACCTACAAGATCGCGGCGCACGCCGCCGATCTCGCCAAGGGCCATCCGGCGGCGCAACTGCGCGACGACGCATTGAGCCGCGCGCGCTTCGACTTCCGCTGGGAGGACCAGTTCAACCTCGGCCTCGATCCGGAGACCGCGCGCAATTTCCACGACGAGACGCTGCCGAAGGAAGCCCACAAGGTCGCGCATTTCTGCTCGATGTGCGGACCGAAATTCTGCTCGATGAAGATCACGCAGGACGTGCGTGATTACGCGGCAACGCTCGGCGACAACGAGAAGGCGGCGCTCAACCTGAAGAACGCCGGCATTGGTCTGTCGATGACCGGCGTCATCGCCGACGGCATGGCCCAGATGAGCGAGAAGTTCGTCAAGATGGGCGGCGAGGTCTATGTCGAGGCCGACGCGGTGCGGGACAGCAACAAGGCGCTGTGAGCACATCGATCTGGTTCACAATCATGCAGCGGCGCCGATCATAATTGGCGTCGCTGTTTTCTTGCCTCGCCGGCCCATGGCGGCATATCTGCGATTGCGTAACCCGGCTAATTCGCAGGCTTGCAGATCGCCAGCACCTTCTTTGCGAACGGAGCGGTGACAGTCAGCCGGGCATCCGCTCGCGCGCCAAAGCCGTCATGCATCGCGAGCAGCATCAGCGTGGCGATCTCGGAGAAATCTGGCGTGCCGGTGAAGTCGCGCTCATAGGAATAATTCTTTTGGTCGTTTCCGGTCGCAAAGCCGAGATTTTCGAACGCAGCCTTCGTGACGTCCGACGGGAAGGATCGACGAGGTCTGCCGGGCGCTTCATCGTAATAGCCGGATGACGCCTCGCAGAACAGCTTGGTGCGGTTCACGGCGAACATGCACTGAACGTAATTTTTCTGGATCAGCGGGGCCGACAGCACCAGAAAGCGGTCACGATCCCGATAGGCGCTCGGCGCCTCGAACACCTGCCGCAGCAGATCGGCGAGCGGGCAGCGGTATTGCGCGAACAGCGCGGCGCGGCTGTCGAGCGTCTGCGCCACGACGGTCTGGTTCAAAACGGTCAGCAAAAGCCAGGCAATACATCCGGCGCGCAACGCATGAGCGGCAAAAGGCGTCATATTCGCTGCAATCGATGAACCTGAATATTGAGGCAGTCTGGCGTTAAACGTCCAGTCCCGCAACAGTCGTGCGGTAATAAGCCAAATCGACCCGATCTCATTCCGGCGGCGGGAATGTCACCATCGCCGAATTGAAGCGGCCCCGAAAACGCTGCTACAAGAGATGAAACACAGACTCATTCGGAGTGACGACAGTGGCCGACGAAACTTCACGCGCAGTGCGGCGCGGGCCGCAGGGACCGCAGGGCAAGCCCGGACGCCCCGGGCCGCAGGGTCATCCCGGCCGGCCGGGCCCGGAAGGACCGCGCGGCAAGCAGGGATTGCCCGGCGCGCAGGGCAAGCGCGGCGCCGAAGGCCCTCAGGGGAAACCTGGCAAGCCGGGCAGCAACGGCAAGGCGGCCCCTGACGGTAAGCCGGGCCCGCAAGGCAAGCCCGGTCCGCAAGGCCCGCGCGGTGAGCAGGGCCTCGCAGGCAAAGCCGGGCCCGTCGGTCCGCAGGGTCCGCGCGGCGAACAGGGACCGCACGGCCGGCTGCCCTCGTTCGAGGACGTCCTGCCGTGGCTCGAGACGATCTTCGATGCCTGGGACGAGCATCGCCGCATGCGCAAGCGCGAGGCAAAGGAGCGCAAGGAGCAGGAAGAGATCGCCCGCCGCACCGCCGAACTCGCCGCCCAGACTCACGACGACGGCGAGCCTGTCGGCGATGACGACAATGCCGGCGAACCGAAGAAGAAAAAGAAGCACCGCAAGGACAAGAAGTAGTCCGGCTCGCTGACGGCGGCGCCCCAACGCGCACGACCCTCCGACGACAACGGCCTTCCGAACATGGTCCGGAAGGCCGTTTTCATGATCACGTGATGGGATGGCGCGAAATTCTATCGCAGCGAGATCGCCAGGCCGCTGAGGTCGAGGTTGACCATCAGGCCGCGCTGGCGACCGGAGAGCGAGAGCACCGCGCCCTTCTCATTGCGCAGGGTGATGGCCCGCACGCCGACGCCCACCGCACCGCCCGCACCCACCGCGCCATACACGCCGGCCACGTCCGATGCCCTGCGGATATTGCTGACCGTGCCCACCAGATCCGTCTGCGCCGCGCCGAATACGAGGCCGCCACTGAGGCCGCCGATCGACAGCGGATAGCTCCGGCCCTGGAAATGCAGCGTTCCGCCGCCGCCGGATGCGCCGATGAACCAGCCGCCCTTGACCACGGAGAGATGAATCCGGCCGCTCTCGGCCCACGCGGACGAGGGTGAGGACAGAACCGCACCGACCAGCGCCGTCAAGGCGACCAGTGCAACACGAGCGGCGGATGAAAAGGTCATGGCGTGATCTCCCTTGAAGCTGTTCGGGCCTGTTGTGACCCGCGCTGCTTCGAAGCTCGAATCACTGGGTTCTGTTCGACCCTATCTGATCGCCGGATTTTTATCACTTGCGCGGATATTCCTTCGGTGTGCTCCGCGCCGGCGCAGCAACAGACGGCACCTCTCGCCCTGGTCGCATGGTGCCGATACGCGACCTGCGCTTGATCGCGCCCCGCATCGCTCGCGTTCGCGATCGGGCGCGCGATGAAGCGGGGTGCCCCCGCCTCCTTCCTGACCCCGGACAGGATGGCGCATCCGCCGCGCAACGCGCCGGGTTCCATCCGGCTCCATTTTCCAAGTTCCATGAAAGGGTTAGCAAGAAATTAAGAGTTTATTAACCCTGTCGCCCCACCCTTCAGAAGGGCTGGGATCAGTAAGTATGAACGGTCCGCGGGCGGCAACGAACGCAGATCGAACCGGGAGGTGCCGATGACCCAGGACACACATGCCAACGCTTGGCCGCACTTGCCGGACGCCCCCGCCGTGGCTCCGGACCGCATCGTCCCGCTGCTGATCGGCGCGACGGTCGAAGAAATCGAGCGCGAACTGGTGTTGCAGACCCTTGCCCGTTGCAGCGGCAATCGCACCCATGCCGCCCATGTGCTGGGTCTGTCGGTGCGGACGCTGCGCAACAAGATCCGGCAGTACTCGGCCCTCGGCGTCGACGTGCCCGTGCACCACTAATCCCGATGTGGTTGAGATAGAATCGTCATGCGCGGGCCTACCCGTTCGCAAGAACAGCGCCGCCTCCGCTCGCCTGTGCCCCGTACATCAAAAAGAAAAATCGCTTTGAGGGGATGGAGGGCCGGGACAACACGCTTGTCCTCGAAGGACCATGGCCCGGCAATGACGGGCCTCGTTTCCGTCAAAACACAAACACTCTACCCCTTCGCGCGCAGGTCGCGCCGCAGCACCTTGCCCGTCGCGGTCATCGGCAGGCTGTCGGCGAACTGGATGTGGCGCGGATATTCGTGAGCGGCGAGCTGCACCTTGACGAAATCCTGGATCTCGCGGGAGAGGTCGTCGCTCGCAGTGAACCCCGGCCGCAGCACGATCCACGCCTTGATCGCCTCGGTGCGGATCGGATCGGGAATGCCGACCACGGCGGACATCGCCACCGCGGGATGCTTCATCAGCGTATGCTCGATCTCCGAGGGGCCGATGCGATAGCCGGCGCTGGTGATGACGTCGTCCTCGCGGCTGACGTACCAGAAATAGCCGTCGTCATCCTGCACGCCAAGATCGCCGGTCAGGAGGAAGCCACCCGCGATCTTGTGCGCGGTCGCCTCGGGATTCTTCCAGTATTCGAGCATGGCCACGGGATTGGGCACGCGCACGCCGATGATGCCGCGCTGTTCGCGCGGCTGCACCTCGCCGCGTTCATTGACGATCTGCACGTCGAAGCCCGGCGTCGGCTTGCCCATCGATCCCGGCCGTAGCGAAAACAGTTTGGCGTTGTTGCCGACCACGAGATTGCATTCGGTCTGCCCGTAGATCTCGTGGGCATCGACGCCGAAGGTGCCGCGCACCCAGTCGAGCAGTTCGGCGCCAAGCGACTCGCCGCCGGTGAAGATGCTGCGCAGCCTGACGCCGTCGTGCCTGACATTGGCCTGCCGCATCAGCTTCAGCGCGGTCGGCGGCAGGAACACGTTGCGCACGCCGTGGTCGGCCATCAACTGCATAGCGGCCTGCGGCTCGAACTTCTTGGCGCGAAAGCCGAGCACCGGCACGCCGTGATACCACGCCGGAAACAGCGCATCGAACAGGCCACCGATCCAGGCCCAGTCCGCCGGGGTCCACATCAGGTCGCCGGGTTTCGGGAAAAAATCGTGCGCCATCTCGACATTGGGCAGATGGCCGAGCACCACGCGGTGAGCATGCAGCGCGCCCTTGGGATTGCCGGTGGTGCCCGAGGTGTAGATGATGATCGCGGGATCGTCGGCCGCGGTGTCGACGGTGACGAAATCCTCCGGCGCATCCTCGATCGCCGACCAGAACGGCTTGGCCCCGGCGTGCACCGCGCCGCTGGTGACGTAGATATCCTGCAGATGCGGCAGGCGGTCACGAATCTTCGACAGCTTGTCCCAACCGCCCTCGTCGGTGATCACCGCTTTCGCGCCGCTGTTGGCGAGACGGAATTCCAACGCGTCCTCGCCGAACAACGTGAACAGCGGCACCGACACGAGGCCGGCGCGGAACGCGGCGAGATGCGCGATTGGCAATTCCACCGATTGCGACAGGAACACCGCGACGCGATCGCCGCGCTTGAGGCCATCCGCCGTGAGCACATGGGCGAAGCTCTTCGACAGCGCGCTGATCTCGTCGAACGACAGCCGCTGGGTGCCGCCGTCCTCGTCGGCGTAGATCAAGGCCAGCCTGCCGGAGCCGTCGGCATGGCGGTCGCAGCAGGCGGTGGCCATGTTGAACCGCGCGGGGATGTCCCAGCGGAAATTCTTCACGAGGTCGTCGTAGGTGTCGGCGTGAGGAAGCATGGCGGGCGTCTCACAATGATCGCAATTCTTCCCTCTCCCCTTGTGGGAGAGGGAAGAAAAACTAACCCGTCAGCGCCGCCTTGACGAGGCCGCTGGCCTTGCCGAAATCCATCTGGCCGGCGTATTTCGCCTTCAGCGCGGCAATCACCTTGCCCATGTCCTTCATGCCGGCCGCTCCGGTCTCGGCGATAACCGCGCTGATCGCGGCCTTGACCTCGTCCTCGGCCATCTGCTTCGGCAGATAGGCGGAAATGATCGCGATCTCCTCGCGCTCCTGCGCGGCCAGTTCGGCGCGGCCGCCCTTCTCGTAGAGCTCGACCGATTCCTGGCGCTGCTTGATCATCTTCTGCAGCACGCCGAGAATGTCGTCGTCGGACAAAGGCGGCTTGCCCTGCCCGCGCGCGTCGATGTCGGCGTTCTTCAGCGTCGAGTTGACCATGCGCAGCGTGGACAGCTTGCGCTCGTCCTTCGCCTTCATCGCCTCCTTGACGGCGTTGTTGATGTCGTCGCGCAGCATCGGCCTCTCCTCGGGAATTCTCATGCAAATCGGATTGCCGTTGATTTAAGGCGTTTTCCCGATGCGCACAACCGGCGGCGCTACATCTCCAGCCAGTCCAGCAGCGCGTCGGTCATGGCGCGGGGCTTTTCGAGCTGCGGGAGATGGCCGCAGTCAGCAATGGTGACGAGCTTCGCGCCCGCAATGCCCGCGGCAATCTCGGCAGCGAACTCGCTCGGCACCATGTTGTCGGCATCGCTGGTCAGAACCAGCGTGGGACACCTGATCCGCCCCAGCATCGGCCGGGAATCCGCCCGTGTCATGATCGCCTCGAGCTGCCAGACGAACGCATCGGGGCCGACGTCGTCGGCCATATCGAGCACGATCCGGTGCAACGCCTCATCCCGCGCCAACGCCGGATGCACGAACTTCTCGAACAGACGGTCCATCACCGCGCGATAGCCGCCGGCCTTCACCTCCGCGATCCAGCCGCGGCGGCGCTCGGCCGCTTCCGGCGTCTCCGGACGCGCCGAGGTCGAGAGCAGCGCCAATCGCGTGATGCGCTCGGGCGCCTGCCGGATCATTTCCAGCGCGATGTAGCCGCCCATGGAATGCCCGGCGAGCGCGAAGCGCAGCGGCGCCTCGGCGAGAATCCGCCGCGCAACGGCGGCCATGTCGCCGCCGCGCGCATGATTGGCGAGGTGCACGGGCGCGACCCGCCACAGGTCGGGAATTTGCGGCGCGTAGATGCGTGGCGAACAGGCAAGACCGGGAACGAGCACGATGGGAAGTGTGTGGGGCATGGACATTGTCCTAAGTGAACAAGGAAAACTTCACCGTTATTGCGAGGAGCGCAGCGACGAGGCAATCCAATCCGCGTGCTCAGCAGGTTCGATCTGTATTGCTTCGCGGAGCCTGTGCTCGGACGGCGCGAAGCGCCGATCCGAGTGCTCGCGATGGCGAAGCGGGTATCACGCCACGCCGCGCTTGCGGCCTTCCCAATAGGGCGCGCGCAACGCCTTGCGGTCGATCTTGCCGAGCCCGGTCACCGGAATCGTCGTCACGAAATCGATGGTCTTGGGCGACCACGGCGCGCCGCGCTTGTCTTTCACATAGGCCTGCAACTCGGCGGCATCGGCCTTCGCGCCGGACTTGAGAACAACGAAGCCCTTGACCGCCTCGCCCCATTTGTCGTCGGGGATGCCGATTACCGCGGCGGAGGCCACAGCAGGATGCGCCATCAGCGCATCCTCGACCTCGCGCGGATAGATATTGAAGCCGCCGGAGATGATCATGTCCTTGGTGCGGTCAACGATATAGAAATAGCCCTCGGCGTCCTTCACCGCCACGTCGCCGGTGTGCAGCCAGCCGCCCTTCAGCGTCTCGGCGTTGGCGTCCGGACGCTTCCAGTAGCCGTCCATCACCAGCGGGCCGCGCACGCAGATCTCGCCCGGCTTGCCGACCGCGACCTCCCGCATCTCGGAATCGAGCAGCTTGACGTCCACGAACGGGCTCGGCCGCCCGCACGAAGCGAGCCGTCCCGGCTTCGTCACGTCGTGATCGATCTTGCGCATTGAAGTAATGACCTGCGGCGCTTCGGTCTGGCCGTAGAGCTGCACGAACACCTTGCCGAAGATTTTCATGCCTTCGAGCAGGCGGTCCGGCGACATCGGCGCCGCGCCGTAGATGATCATGTCGAGCGACGACAGATCGTAGCGCGCGCGCAGATCGGCATGGTCGATCAGCGCGTAGATCAGCGTCGGCACCAGCAGCGTCGCGTTCATTTTCTCCTCGGCGACGACGCGACAATAGACCTCCGGCTCGAAGCCCTGCACGAGGCGCGTGTAGCCGCCGCGCATCATCACCGGAAACAGCGTGACGCCGGCGGCGTGGCTGATCGGCGTCGCGGCGAGGAAGCGGATGTCCTGCGGCCAATCCCAGTCCGAGAACAGCAGCAGCGTCATGGTCACCAGCGCGCGGTGCGGCAGCATCACGCCCTTGGAGCGGCCGGTGGTGCCGCCGGTATAGGCGAGGAAGGCGATGTCGTCCGCACTTCCCTCATCGACCAGCGGCGCAGGCGCGACGGCGGCGAGGTCGGGCAACAGGTCGCGCGCGCCATCCGCCGGCCCAAACGACAGCAGATGCTTCAGCCCCGGCACCCGGGCCCTGATGGCGCCGCCGCGGTCGCCGAACTTGGCGCCCTCGACGATCAGCACATCGATTTCGGCGTCCTCTATGATAAAGGCGTGGTCGTCCTCGGCGGCCATGGGATGCAGCGGCGTATAGCGCACGCCCATCACCAGCGCGGCGCAGATCGCGGCCCAGGATTCGGCGCGGTTGCTGGACAAAATGGATAGCGCGCTGCCCTTGGTCAGCCCGAGCGCGCGGAACAGGGTGATGAACCGCCCCACCGCGTCGCCGAAGTCCCGGTAACTCCAGTGGACCCGGCCATCCGCCAGGGCCGGACGGTCGCCGAACCGGGCCACGGCGTTGACGATCAGGCTCCCGATGGTTCCGCCGCTATGCAACTGGTGCAGCTCCGGCGTGGCACCCGTTGAACTCATCAATCGCACTCCTGCCCGTCGCGGGGCGCACATCGCCCCGGCCGCGAGGGGCAGATTAGGGGGCGCGGGCCGCGTGTCAAATATGTGTAAACAGCATGAATTCGGCGGCGTTCTGCCTTTGACGCGCCGCGGCACAGAGGCTATGTGATGGGCTTATGACCAACTCCGACAACGCCTCAGCCTGGCCGGACCTGAAACCGACCGCGCTCCTCGTGCTTGCCGACGGCACCGTGCTGGAAGGCTTCGGCCTCGGCGCGGAGGGCCAGGCGGTGGGCGAAGTATGCTTTAACACCGCGATGACCGGCTACGAGGAAATCCTCACCGATCCGTCCTATGCCGGGCAGCTCATCACCTTCACATTCCCCCATATCGGGAATGTCGGCACCAACGACGAAGACATCGAAACGGTGAACATGGCGGCGACGCCGGGCGCGCGCGGCGTCATCCTGCGCGCCTCGATCACCGATCCGTCGAACTACCGCTCGCTCAAGCACCTCGACCAGTGGCTGAAGGCGCGCGGCATCGTCGGCCTGTCGGGTATCGACACCCGCGCCCTCACCGCGCTGATCCGCGAGAAGGGCATGCCCAATGCGGTGATCGCCCACGCCAAAGACGGCAAATTCGACCTGCACGGCCTCAAGGAAGAGGCGCGCGAATGGCCCGGCCTCGTCGGCATGGACCTCGTGCCGATGGTCACCAGCGCCCAGCGCTTCGACTGGGACGAGACCGAGTGGCAGTGGGGCAAGGGCTTCGGACGGCTGGACCAGCCGGAATTCAACGTCGTCGCCATCGACTACGGCATCAAGCGCAACATCCTGCGCCTGCTCGCCAGCACCGGCTGCAAGGTCACCGTGGTCAACGCCAAGACCTCGGCGGACGACATTCTGGCGATGAAGCCGGATGGCGTGTTCCTATCCAACGGCCCGGGCGATCCGGCCGCGACCGGCGAATATGCCGTGCCGGTCATCAAGAAGGTGATCGAATCCGGTACGCCGACATTCGGCATCTGTCTCGGTCACCAGATGCTCGGCCTCGCGCTCGGCGGCAAGACCATGAAGATGCATCAGGGCCACCACGGCGCCAACCATCCGGTGCAGGACCTCACCACCGGCAAGGTCGAGATCACCTCGATGAACCACGGCTTCGCCGTGGACAAGGCGACGCTGCCCGCCAATGTCGAGCAGACCCATATCTCGCTGTTCGACGACACCAATTGCGGCATCGCGCTGAAGGACAAGCCGGTGTTCTCGGTGCAGTACCACCCCGAGGCCTCCCCCGGCCCGCGCGATTCGCACTACCTGTTCCAGCGCTTTGCCGACCTGATGCGCGCCGGCAAGCGGGCCTGATCCGCGCCCTCTCCCCGCGCGGGAGAGGACGGTCCTGACAGCGAAGGCCCTCACAGCTCATGGCGCACATCATCTTCGCGGACAAGACGGGCCGCTATGACGGACGGGACCTTGAAAAGCGCCCGCTCGGCGGCACGGAATCGAGCGTCATCCGCTGCGCCCGCGAACTGGCCAAACGCGGCCACCGCGTCGAGGTCTACTCGAACTGCGACGCTCCGGTGGAAGATCACGGCGTCAGCTGGCGGCCGCTCGACGGCCCGCGGCCCGAGAGCTGCGATCTCTATATCGCCTGCCACCAGCCCGAACTCTTGGGCTTCGTGCGCAAGCCATGGCGCAACGCGATCTGGGTGCTGTGGCCGGTGAGCCAGCTCAAGCACTACAAAAAGATCTGGCGGTTGTGGCACTATCGGCCGATCCCGATCCTGATCAGCCTGTATCAGGCGCAGACCTATTCGCCGTTCCTGCCGCAGCACAATCCCCAGATCGTGCTGCCGCACGCGCTGCCGGACGACGTGCGTGGCCTGCCACCGGTAACCGAGACGCCGCCGCCGCGGGCGATCTTCGCCTCGCACCCGAGCCGCAACCTGCGCCATCTGGTGGAAATCTGGGCGCAGCACATCCTGCCCCGCGTTCCCGGCGCGGTGCTCGACGTGTATGGCATCAGCGACATCGCTCCCGGCGAGGACGCCTGGACGAAATGGGAAAACAGCATCCTGCCGCCGGGCATGTCGGCGCAGGTCAAGGCCTCGGTCCGCATCCAGCCGCCGCAGACCCGCGAGCAGTTGATGGAAGAGATGCGCCGCTCGCGCGTGATGCTCTATCTCGGCCATAAGGCCGAGGCCTTCTGCCTCGCGGTGGCCGAGGCGCAGGCGCTGGGCGTGCCCGCCGTGCTGTCCGACCTCACCGTGCTGCCCGAGCGGGTGATCGACAACCTGACCGGCTTCGTGCGCGCCGACGACGCCTCGTTCGGCGAGGCGGCCGTGGCCCTTCTGACCGACGACAACCTGTGGCGCCGGCAGCACGAGGCCGCCGTTCATTACCAGCAGGGCATCAGTTGGTCGGAGCACGCCGGGCGGCTGGAGAGCATGCTGCTCGGAGACCGCACGCTGATCTACCGTTCCGTGCTGGCGCTCCCGCCGGTCTGATCCGACAGCAGGCGTTCGACGGCAGCCAGCGCCGCCTCCACCGGAATCGCCGCCATCTCATCGCCGCCATGATCCTGCGCCCGCAGGATAACACCGCGCACGGTCAGCGGCGCCCAGCGGTCCGGATCGGTTGGCCCGAACAAACTCACCAGCGGCACGCCGAGCGCGCCAAGGGTGTGGCCCATGCCGCTGTCATTGGCGATGGCCGCCGACAATCGCTCGCCGATGGCCATTGCGAACACCAGAGGCGCGACATCGGCATCGATTGGCTCGGCCTGGGGAAACAGCGCGTTCGGCACCGCGGCGCGAAGCTGCGCGACCACCGCACCTTCCTGCGGACCGTTGAAGAACACCGGCACCCGTCCCGCCGCCGCCAGCCGATGGGCGAGATCGATGAAACGGTCGAGCGGCCAGTTCTTTTTCACCTCGCGGCTGCCGACGGCGAAGCCGACATAGACCGGCCCCGCCGGAAGACGCTCGGCCGCGATCCGCCGCGCCTTCGCGTCGAGTGCGAACGGCCCCTGCCATTCCGGCTGGTGGCGTAGCGCCGCCGCCGCCATCGAGAGGGCCCGGGCGGCAATCCCTTTCGGGCGGCTAAAGCGGCCCGGCGGACGCCGGTCGGACAGAATGTAGCCGGGCAGGCAGCAATAAAATCCGCGATGCTGGAGAACCATCCGCGCCGCCAGCACCGTGGGAATCCGGGTGCGCATATCGAAGACGAGATCGAACGGCGGCAGCCTCTTCAGGTTGCGCACCACCTGCTGCATCGGCGTGGTGATGCCGGCCCCTTCGATGACATGGCTCAACATGTCGCCGACGATCGGCTTCATCTCGCGCGCCATCGATGTTTCGTGGGTGGCGATCCACCAGATCGGCCGGTCCGGGTAGGCGCGCGAGATCGCACGCAGAAACGGCAGCTTCAGCAGCGTGTCGCCGAGCCCTTCGCGATCGACCAGCACCGCGATCGGGCGAACGGCGCCGGCCGCGGGCGGCGTGCTGTCGGAATTCGAAGCCATCTGTCAACCTTGGAGCAATGCACCTAGCGGGGAGCCGTCCTTTACGCCAGCCAGCCCCTCAGGGCAAAGCGGATCGTCTCCCACGCTCACGAAAACGCCCGCCATGCGGCGGGCGCTTGCGAACGGCACGGCTGGGAGGATGGCCGCAACGTGACAGTCGGTCAGGCCTCGTTGTCGCCTTCCTGACGGGCGGCCTCGAACAGAAACCAGGTCCGGCGCTCCGCCGCATCGATATGATTCTCAAGGATGCTGGTGGTGGCGGAATCCTTGTACTTGTCAGCCACGTCGTGCGCCTTGCGCATGGCGACGATCGTCTTCTTGTTGTCGTTCATCAGTTCGCGCAGCATCTCGCGCGGCGGCACGAAGGCGTCGTCGTTGTCCGCGATCTGCGTCAGCTTGGCGAGGTGTCCGACGGAGCGCAACGTGGTGCCGCCGATCTTGCGCACGCGTTCGGCCAGTTCGTCGATGGAGGCGAAAATCGCCGCAGCCTGCTCGTCGAGCAGCAGATGATAATCGCGGAAATGCCGTCCGCTGACATGCCAGTGGAAGTTCTTGGTCTTGATGTAGAGCGCGAACGCATCCGCCACCAGCGGATTGACGGCCGCGGAAATCTTGTCGACGCCCTCCTGGGACAGATCGGTAGGCGTGTCGAGATCGGGCGAAACGGTGCTCTTGGTTTTGCTCACGGCGGACCTTCCTGTTAGGACAATGGGGCTTGATGCGATGGACAGGGTTCGTCCGATCCTCTAACGCATCGACCCTGCTCCGGTTCCGACGCCGGAACCTCGATTGAGCCTCATCACGGACAAGCCTGATGGCCGACTGGATCGACTATTACGATTCAACCCACACGATCTATGTCAGCAAGCTGCACCGGGACGTGCATTTCCGCGGCATCGCCCGCGACATCATCGCGTACATCCCCGCCCCCGACGCCGTGGTGCTCGACTATTCCTGCGGCGAGGCCCTGTGCGCGCCAGAGGTGGCGGCGGCCTGCGGCGAACTCATTCTGGCGGAGCCCGCGCCCTCGGTGCGCAGCCGGCTCGAAACCCGCTTCGCGACTGACCCGAACATCTCGGTGCGGTCACCGGACGACCTGCACCAGCGCCCCGACGCATCTCTCGATCTCGCGGTGATGATCTCGGTGGCGCAGTACATGACACCGGCGGAACTGGACTCCGCGCTCGCTCTGTTCCGGCGCCTGCTGAAGCCGACCGGCGCCCTCGTCGTCGGCGACATTCTCGATCCCGGCGTGGGCATGGCGACGGACGTGCTGGCGCTGCTGAAACTCGGGGCACGGCACGGCTTCCTGATGGACGCCATGCGCGGCATGGTCCGCACCGCGCTGTCGGATTACCGCAAGCTGCGCACCAGCATCGGCCTGCGCAGCTACAGCGCGGCCGAGATGCTGGCGAAGCTCGAGACGGCGGGCTTCACAGCTGCCCGCGCCCCGGCCAATGTCGGGCACAATCCCGCCCGCATGACCTTCATCGCGCGCCCGGCTTCTAACAATATTAATCATAACCACGCGCGGGATTAGGCGGCAGGTATAACAGGCGGTAACGTGTTGCCGTGACCCGGTGGCGGAAGTTCACGCGGGGGCTGCGCACGGCTCCTTATCCTGGTTCAAGTCCAGGCCGGGTCTCCAATCCCACAGTCCGCCCCGCGGATTTTGCCGCTGCCTCCCCCGGAACGGCGGTTCCAAAGCGTCAAAATAATACCGTCAAATCACCCGACTTGACCGGGGGTTACCGGCTTTCCGGCCGCAAGGATTGCCGGAAAGCGCCTCGCCGCAGAGCCAGTTGGAAGCCCTCCGTCCCGCCCGCGGGACGGGCCTGCTCCGAACGGCGCGACATTGCCGGTTGATCGCGGCCTTTAAGGACTTTCACCGCCCCGGAATCTGGTCTAAAGACAGCCCGCACGCGAGGGAAACCTCCGCCAAGGCTCGAGGGACGCGCGGATGCGCGCCCTTTTTTTATGCCAAAATTCCTGTTCGATGTCCTGCCCGTGAGACTGCATGCCTAAACGTACAGATATCTCCACGATCCTCATCATCGGCGCCGGCCCCATTGTCATCGGCCAGGCCTGCGAGTTCGACTATTCCGGCACCCAGGCGGTGAAGGCGCTGAAGGAGGAAGGCTACCGGGTGGTTCTGGTCAATTCCAATCCGGCCACCATCATGACCGACCCGGAACTGGCGGATGCGACCTATATCGAGCCGATCACGCCGGAAATCGTCGCCAAGATCATCGAAAAGGAACGCTATGTCTTGCCCGGCGGCTTCGCGCTGCTGCCGACCATGGGCGGCCAGACCGCGCTGAACTGCGCGCTCAGCCTGCGCAAGCAGGGCACGCTGGACAAGTTCGACGTCGAGATGATCGGCGCCACCGCCGAGGCCATCGACAAGGCGGAAGACCGCCAGCTTTTCCGCGAGGCCATGACCAAGATCGGGCTGGAGACGCCGAGGTCGCGCCTCGCCAACGCCTCCGCGCTGAAGAAACAATATCGCGACAAATACCTCGCCGAGCGGGAAAAGCTCTCCGGCCAGGCGCTCGCCGACTATGACCGCCAGTGGGAACTTGGCGAGAACGACCGCCGCAAGCGTTATCAGGACCACGCGCTTGCGGAGGCGATGATGGCGCTGTCCGAAATCGGCCTGCCGGCGATCATCCGCCCGTCCTTCACCATGGGCGGCACCGGCGGCGGCATCGCCTACAACAAGGAAGAATATCTCGACATCATCGAGCGCGGCCTCGACGCCTCGCCGACCAACGAGGTGCTGATCGAGGAGTCGGTGCTCGGCTGGAAAGAGTACGAGATGGAGGTTGTCCGCGACAGGAAGGACAACTGCATCATCGTCTGTTCGATCGAGAACCTCGATCCGATGGGCGTGCACACCGGCGATTCCATCACCGTCGCCCCGGCGCTGACGCTGACCGACAAGGAATACCAGATCATGCGCGACGCCTCGCTGGCGGTGCTGCGCGAGATCGGCGTCGAAACCGGCGGCTCCAACGTCCAGTTCGGCGTCAATCCGGAAGACGGCCGCATGGTCGTCATCGAAATGAATCCGCGCGTGTCGCGCTCCTCGGCGCTGGCCTCGAAAGCCACCGGCTTCCCCATCGCCAAGGTCGCGGCCAAGCTCGCGGTCGGCTACACGCTCGACGAGATCGCCAACGACATCACCGGCGGCGCGACGCCGGCCTCGTTCGAGCCGACCATCGACTACGTGGTCACCAAGATTCCGCGCTTCGCCTTCGAGAAATTCCCCGGCGCGTCCACCACCCTGACCACCTCGATGAAGTCGGTCGGCGAGGTGATGGCGATCGGCCGCACCTTCCAGGAAAGCCTGCAGAAGGCGCTGCGCGGGCTGGAAACCGGCCTCACCGGCCTCGACGAAATCGAGATCGACGGCCTCGGCCAGGGCGACGACAAGAACGCGATCCGCGCCGCGCTCGGCACGCCGACGCCCAACCGCCTGTTGCAGGTGGCGCAGGCGATGCGGCTCGGCTGGTCCAACGAGGACATCTTCACCTCGTGCAAGATCGACCCCTGGTTCCTCGCCGAGATGCGCGGCATCGTCGAGATGGAAGCCAGGGTCAGGGCCCACGGTCTGCCCGGCAACGCCCACAGCATGCGCATGCTGAAGGCGATGGGATTCTCCGACGCGCGCCTCGCCGTGCTGGCCGGCAAGACCGAGGCCGAGGTGAAGTCGCTGCGGCGGACCATGAACGTGCGCCCGGTGTACAAGCGCATCGACACCTGCGCCGCCGAATTCGCTTCCCCCACCGCCTACATGTATTCGACCTACGAAGCGCCGTTCGCAGGCGCGGTGGCGGACGAGAGCGCGCCGTCGGCCAAGAACAAGGTGGTCATTCTCGGTGGTGGCCCGAACCGCATTGGCCAGGGCATCGAGTTTGACTACTGCTGCTGCCATGCCTGCTTCGCGCTGCACGACGCCGGCTACGAGACCATCATGGTCAATTGCAACCCGGAAACGGTCTCGACCGACTACGACACCGCCGACCGTCTCTATTTCGAGCCGCTGACCGCCGAAGACGTCCTCGAGATCATCGACACCGAGCGCAGCAAAGGCACGCTGCACGGCGTGATCGTGCAGTTCGGTGGCCAGACGCCGCTGAAGCTCGCCCGCGCGCTGGAAGACGCCCATGTGCCGATCCTCGGCACCTCGCCCGACGCCATCGATCTCGCCGAGGATCGCGACCGCTTCAAGCGCATCCTCGACAAGTTGCGCCTCAAGCAACCGAAGAACGGCATCGCCTATTCGGTGGAGCAGGCGCGCCTTGTCGCCGCCGATCTCGGCCTGCCGCTGGTGGTTCGTCCGTCCTATGTGCTCGGCGGCCGCGCGATGCAGATCATCCGCGAGGACAGCCAGCTCGGCGACTACCTGCTCGACACGCTGCCGGAACTGGTGCCCGCCGACGTCAAGGCGCGCTACCCCAACGACAAGACCGGCCAGATCAACACGGTCCTCGGCAAGAACCCGCTGCTGTTCGACCGCTATCTGTCGGACGCGACCGAAGTGGACGTCGATTGCCTGTGCGACGGCAAGGACACGTTCATCGTCGGCATCATGGAGCATATCGAGGAAGCCGGCATCCACTCCGGCGACTCGGCCTGCTCGCTGCCGCCACACTCGCTCGATCCGGCGCTGATCGCCGAGCTTGAGCGCCAGACCCGCGAATTGGCGCTCGGCCTCGACGTCGTCGGACTGATGAACGTGCAGTACGCCATCAAGGATGGCGAGATTTACGTGCTCGAAGTCAATCCGCGCGCGTCGCGCACGGTTCCGTTCGTCGCCAAGGTGGTCGGCATTCCGGTTGCCAGGATCGCCGCGCGCATCATGGCCGGAGAGAATCTCGCCTCGTTCGCGCTGAAGCCGAAGAAGCTCGACCATGTCGGCGTCAAGGAATCGGTGTTCCCGTTTGCCCGCTTCCCCGGCGTCGACACGGTGCTCGGGCCGGAGATGAAATCCACCGGCGAGGTGATGGGCATCGACCGCTCCTTCGCCATGGCCTTCGCCAAGAGCCAGCTCGGCGGCGGCACGCGGGTGCCGCGCAAGGGCACGGTGTTCGTGTCGGTGCGCGAGGACGACAAGGTACGCATTCTCGACGCGGTGCGGCAGCTCTCGTCGCTCGGCTTCAAGGTGATCGGCACCTCGGGCACCCAGCGCTTCCTGGTCGAGAACGGCGTGCCTGCGGAAAAGATCAACAAGGTGCTGGAGGGCCGTCCGCACATCGTCGACGCCATCACCAACGGCGAAGTGCAGCTCGTGTTCAACACCACTGAGGGACCGCAGGCGCTCGCCGACAGCCGCTCGTTGCGACGCGCTGCCCTCTTGCATAAAGTTCCGTATTACACCACTCTTTCAGGAGCCTTGGCAGCGGCGCAGGGCATCAGGGCCTATCTGGGCGGGGACCTCGAAGTCCGCACCCTGCAGGGTTATTTCTCCGATCTCTGACCAGTTGAGCCGGCGTCCCATCTAGCCGGCGCAACATCCGGCGCTGGCGACATCCGGCACCGTCAATATGGCGGTTGCGGCGGGAACCCTCCCCCCGCAACAATGTTTTCTTTCGTTGTCTGCGGTCACGCGCGGCCGCCCGGCACAATCACATGTTTCGCGCCGACGGTCCGCCGTCCCGCGAAATTGAAGGACGAAGACGAAATGGTTGAAAAGGTTCCGATGACCCAGGGCGGCTACGACGCTCTGGAGGTTGAGTTGAAGCAGCGCCAGTCGGTCGAGCGCCCGCGCATCGTCGAGGCGATCGCCGAAGCCCGTTCCCATGGCGACCTGTCGGAAAACGCCGAATATCATGCCGCGAAGGAAGCGCAGTCGCACAACGAGGGCCGCATCGCCGAGATCGAGGACAAGCTGGCGCGCGCCGACATCATCGACGTGTCGAAGCTGTCCGGCGACACCATCAAGTTCGGCGCGACGGTGACGCTGATCGACGAGGACACCGAGAAGAAGGCCGTCTGGCAGATCGTCGGCGAAACCGAGGCCGACGCCAAGAAGGGCCGTATCTCCATCACCTCACCGCTGGCGCGGGCGCTCATAGGCAAGACCAAGGGCACCACCGTCGAGGTGATGGCGCCGGGCGGCGCCAAAGCCTACGAGATCGCCAAGGTCGACTGGAAGTAGGCCGCCGGCGCGCCCTTCCATCGGGTTCGAGCTCATTCTGCGCGATATGGCCGGACAACAGTCCGGCCATTTGTTTTGAGATGCCGGATGCGTGGAAAATGGGAAAAGCGTGAAGGAAATCCATCCTCGTCATTGCGCGCGAAGCGAAGCAATCCAGCCTGATTCACCAAGTAACGAGGACTGGATTGCTTCGTCGCTGGCGCTCATCGCAATGGTATTGACCCTTTTTGCAGGCGCCGCCCGCGCGGCAACACCGATGATGGACACATGCGACGCCTCATTCTGACCCTCGCCTGTCTGACCGTCGCCGTCCTCGTCCTCTGCGTCGCGCCCGTCGCTGCCGGCGAACTCGACCTCACGCTTCCCGAAGCTCCGCAGGGCGGCACCCCCGCGCCGGCGGGTTCGCTCGTGCATCACGACCAGCCGAACTGCACCCGCTGGACCGACGACTGCGTCATCTGCACGCGCGATCCGGGCGGCGGGCCGCCGCTCTGTTCCAATATCGGCGTCGCCTGCCAGCCGCAGGCGATTCGCTGCCTCGCGCCCCTTCCGCCGGACCCGGCGCCACCGGCGAAATGACGGTCGTTGCCGCAGGCCGCTCCCGCCGTGCTGACAAAATCGTCATTGGGTTCGCGGCCACCCATGGTTTCGCTCGCCCCGTCTTCACGATAACAATCCGGCCGACACACTCAGGGGGCTGATCCAATGGCAATCCAAACGACGTTGAATTCCTGCGCACCGTACATCCAGAGCCTGCTGCGCATCATGGCGGGGCTACTGTTCCTGCAGCACGGCACCACGAAGTATCTCGGCCTTCCGGCGATGCAGCAATTCGCCAATGTCTCGCCGACCTCGCTGAGCGGCATCGCCGGCCTGTTCGAACTGATCGGCGGCGCGCTGCTGGTGATCGGCCTGTTCACTCGGCCGGTGGCGTTCCTGTGCTCGGGCCTGATGGCCGTGGCCTATTTCATGGTGCATGCGCCGAAGAGCTTTTACCCGATCGCCAACGGCGGCGAACTCGCAGTGCTGTACTGCTTCGTCTTCCTCTTTTTCACCTTCGCCGGCCCCGGCCCGTTGAGCGTCGATGGCGCGCGCGGCAAGGCATAGCAGCTACTTCAGGAAGAACACGACGGTCAGAACCGCGCCGATGGCCACCACCGCGGCGCGGATGATCTTTTCCGGCACGATCCGGGCAACGGCGACGCCGGAATATCCGCCGAACACCGACGCCACCACGGTCACCAGCGCTTGCGGCCAGTGCACCAGGCCGCCGGCGATCAACAGCGCGGCCGAGACGACCTGGATCAGGAACGATACCACCATCTTGGTCGCATTGGCCCTGTGGTAGTCGCCGCCGCCGACGATCGCCAGCGCGGCCAGCATCACGATGCCCATGCCGGCCCCGAAGAAACCGCCGTAGATCGACACCAGGGTCATCGTGACATAGGCGATGACCATCCCCACCCCCTGCCGGCCCATCGACCAGCGCGCGACGAATGTGCGGATCTGGGTACTGAACGCGAACAGCAGCGTGGCCAGCAGCAGCAGCCATGGCACCGTCGGGCGAAAGCGCGCGTCCCCCATCCAGATCAGCAGCAGGGCGCCGACGCCGCCGCCGATCAGTCCGAGGATCGCGAACGGAATCATCTCGCGGAAATAGGTGCGGACCTCGTTGCGATAGGCCGCGACGCTGGCGAGGTTGCCCGGCGACAGCGCCACGGCGCTGGTCGCGTTGGCATCGAGGGTCGGCAGTCCGGTGAATACCAGCGCCGCGAATGTGAAGAAGGTGCCGCCCCCGGCAATGGCGTTGATCGCGCCCGCAGCGAAACCAGCGGCGGCCAGCAAGGCGATCTGCAGCAGTGTCACGACGATCCCTTCACGCAAGTGGGCGCAGGGCAAGCGCCCGGCACGATGCTTGTAACGGGTCACGGCCGCGAGGAAAACGCCTCGTGCCGGAGAGACGCCATGCAAAACGACCGGCGATCACAAGCAGAACAGCCTCATCTCCCTCATCCCTCAGGCCCAATGCGCTCCCTCCTCCCATGGAGCGTCGAACACGCGCGTGAATATGCGCCGGCGGCTCTCGACTTCTTCTCGAGAGGGCCGAAAGCTTCACGCGCGCCCTCACCCTTGCGGGAGTTTCAATTCCAGCGGCACATCGGGGTCGTTCTTGGAATGATGCAGCACCAGCGAGGTGCGGACATTTCGCACATGCGGCGCCGCCGTCAGGCGCGAGACGAAGGTCTGGAACGTCGCCATGTCGGGCGCGACGCATTTGAGGATGAAGTCGACGTCGCCGGACAGCATCCAGCACCCTCGCACCAGGGGCTCCCCACGGACAAAATCCTCGAAGGCCCGCAGGTCGGCGTCGGCCTGGCTCGACAGATGGACCGACGCGAACACCGTGACATCGAACCCCAGCAGCGGCGGGTCCAGCAGCCCCCGATAGCCCCGGATATAGCCTTCCTCCTCCAGCGTCCGGACCCGGCGCAGGCAGGGCGGCGGCGAAATTCCCACCCGCTTGGCCAGCTCCACATTGGTGATTCGACCATCCGCCTGAATTTCGCTGAGAATTTTCAGGTCGATGTCATCGAGGCTTTTCGACACGCGGATTCCGGTCCCTGAACAATGGCTTGCAACCGTCTTGACCCGTTCTACCCACGGTCGCCGGTTTGCGCAATTTTATTTCGCAAGCGGTCTGCTGTGACGAGCTGGGGAAAATTTCGAGATATGGGTTGCATATCTTGCATAGCTCGCAGGAAAGCCTAAATTCAAAACTGCTGCTTTCGACGCTTCAGCGATGATTTTGCGGGCATTTCCCTGCCTGATCGCTGTTCACTCCATCCATAGAACCACCAGGGCTCGAGTCATGGCCGCTCCTGTTCACGCCAAAGTCGTCATCATCGGGTCGGGGCCCGCTGGCTACACCGCCGCCATCTACGCCGCCCGCGCCATGCTGGAACCGGTTCTGATCCAGGGCATCCAGCCCGGGGGCCAGCTCACCATCACTGCCGATGTCGAGAACTATCCCGGCTTCGCGGACGTCATCCAGGGCCCCTGGCTGATGGAACAGATGGAGAAGCAGGCCGCCCATGTCGGCACCAGGATCGTCACCGACCACGTCAACACCCTCGATCTCGGCCAACGCCCGTTCCGGATCATCACCGACGGCGGCGAGACCTACCTCGCCGAAACCGTGATCCTGGCCACCGGCGCGCAGGCCCGCTGGCTCGGCATTCCCTCCGAGGAAAAATTCAAGGGGTTCGGGGTCTCCGCCTGCGCCACCTGCGACGGCTTTTTCTACCGCAACAAGACCGTGTTCGTGGTCGGCGGCGGCAACACCGCGGTGGAAGAGGCACTCTTCCTCACCAATTTCGCCACCTCGGTAACCCTGGTCCATCGCCGCGACAGCCTGCGCGCCGAGCGCATCCTGCAGGACCGCCTGTTCAAGCATCCCAAGATCAAGGTGATCTGGGACAGCGAGATCGCGGAGATCTGCGGCACCGACAACCCTGCCAAGGTCACCCATGTGCGCCTGCGCAACCTCAAGAACGGCGCCGTCACCGACCACGCCACCGACGGCGTCTTCATCGCCATCGGCCATGCGCCGGCCACCGACCTCGTGGCCGGGCAATTGAAACTGAAGCCCTCGGGCTATGTGGACATCGCGCCGTATTCGACCGCGACCTCGGTGCCCGGGGTCTTCGCCGCCGGCGACGTGGCCGACGAAATCTATCGTCAGGCCGTCACCGCAGCCGGCCTCGGATGTATGGCGGCGCTCGAAGCCGAACGTTTCCTTGCTCACAGCGCCAGCGAACGCGCAGCCGCGGAGTAACCATGCCTCGAACACGCGATGGATTAAGCGACATGGATTGGGACAAGCTGAAGGTGTTTCACGCCGCCGCGGAAGCCGGCAGCTTCACGCATGCCGGCGAGCAGCTCGGGCTGTCGCAGTCCGCGGTGTCGCGTCAGGTCAGCGCGCTGGAGCAGGAACTGTCGGTGTCGCTGTTCCACCGCCACGCCCGCGGCCTGATCCTGACCGAACAGGGCGACCTCCTGTTCCGTACCGCCCATGACGTGTTCATGCAGTTGCAGGCGGCGCGCGCCAAGCTGACCGACAGCCGCGAGCGGCCGAGCGGCGACCTCAAGGTGACCACCACCCCCGGCGTCGGCATCAACTGGCTCATTCCCCGGCTCGGCGAGTTCACATCGCTGTATCCCGAAATCCGCATTTCGCTGATGGTGACGGACGAGGAACTCGACCTCTCCATGCGCGAGGCCGATGTCGCCATCCGCACCCGCAAGCCGACCCAGCCGGACCTGATCCAGCGCAAGCTGTTCTCGATGGGCTTCCACGCCTACTGCTCGCCGGAATACATCAAGCGCCACGGCACCCCGCGCACGCTGGAAGAGCTGGACGGCCACCGGATCATCATCCTCAGCGATATCAACGTGCCGCAGCACCTGCAGAACCGGAGCTGGCTGATCGAGGCCGGACGCAATGGCTCCGGCCCGCGCGAGGCCGCGTTCAAGGTCAACAACGTGCTCGGCCTGGTGCGCGCCTGCCAGCAGGGCCTCGGCATCGCGGCGCTGCCCGACTACCTGGTCGAGGACAACAACCGGCTGGTCCAGCTTTTCAGCGAGACCGACCTCATTCAATTAGACACGTATTTTGTCTATCCTGAAGAACTGAAATCCGTGGCGCGCGTGCAGGTTTTCCGGGACTTCATCGTCAGCAAGGCGCAGCGCTGGCCGGGCTGACGCCGGTCACGGTTTGATGGATACGAAGCGATCCGTCATGGCCGGGGGTAGCCCGTCGAAGACCGGTGTAAACGGCCTTTTTGGTCTCGGCCATCCACGTCTTGTTTCATTGAGGTTCCCACGACGTGGATGCCCGGCATAACGCCGGGCGTGTCGAAGGGTGATTCCACCTGGAGTAAAACCGCTCAAGCCGGTTTCAAACGGTCGTTTGAGCCCGCACCCTGAGCATGACTGACATGCCGGGATCGGAGTTGTCCGCATGGGATCGCGCGGACCATACTTTACCCACACTGAGATTTCGGAGCCGCACACTGTCCCCCTCCTCCAGCGGTCCGGAGCCTCGGTTGTCCCTCTTGGAAGGTGATTGTGTCGGCCTCACGTGGCCAAAGACTAAACAAGCCGGGCGTCATGCCCGGCTTTTTTTTGCGTCCGCGCCGGAGGGGCCAGCCGGTTACGTCAGGCGGGTGCGCGACAGCCGCAGCGCATTGCCGATCACGCTGACCGACGACATCGCCATGGCGGCCGCCCCGATCATCGGCGACAGCAGGATGCCGAACACCGGATAGAGCGCGCCGGCGGCGATTGGGACACCAGCCGCGTTATAAAGAAACGCGAACAGCAGGTTCTGCCGGATATTGCGCATGGTCGCCCGCGACAGCCGCTGCGCCTCCACCAGCCCCATCAGATCACCGCGCAGTAGCGTAATGCCCGCGCTCTCGATGGCGACGTCGGTGCCGCCGCCCATGGCGATGCCGACATCGGCCGCGGCCAAAGCGGGCGCGTCGTTGATGCCGTCGCCGGCCATCGCCACGATCCGCCCCTCGCCGCGCAGCCGCGTCACCACATCGCTTTTTCGCTCCGGCAGCACGTCGGCCTCAACATCGGCGATGTCCAGCACCCTCGCCACCGCCTGCGCGGTGGTGACGTTGTCGCCGGTCAGCATCACGATGCGCAGGCCACTGGCGCGCAGCTGCTTGAGCGCCTCTTGCGCGCTGGGCTTGATCGGATCGGCGACAGCGATAACGCCGGCGGCGCGACCGTCGATGGCGACATAGATGGCGGTCGCCCCGCTCTCGCGCTGGCGGCGCGCCTCGGCCTCCAGCGCCTGCGTATCGATACCCGACTGCTGCATGATGGTGGCGTTGCCGAGCACGACGCTGCGGCCCTCCACCGTTCCGGTCGCGCCCTTGCCGGCGGGAGAGGCGAAGTTCAGCACGTCGGGCAATGCGATGCCTTCTTCTTTCGCCGCATTCAGGATCGCAAAAGCCAGCGGATGCTCGCTGCCGCGCTCGACGCTCGCGGCCAGCCGCAGCACCTCGCCGCGTTCGAAGCCGGCTGTGGCGGTGACCGCGACCACCTTCGGCTTGCCCTCGGTCAGCGTGCCGGTCTTGTCGATCACCAGCGTATCGACCTTCTCCATCCGCTCCAGCGCCTCGGCGTCACGGATCAGGATGCCGGAGCGCGCGCCGCGACCGACGCCGACCATGATCGACATCGGCGTCGCGAGCCCGAGCGCACAGGGGCAGGCGATGATCAGCACCGTGACGGCGGCGACAAGCGCATAGGCCAAGCGCGGCTCGGGACCGAACGCGGCCCACGCCGCGAACGCCACCAGCGCCGCCGTCACCACCGCCGGTACGAACCAGCCCGCGACCTGATCGGCCAGCCGCTGCACCGGCGCCCGCGAGCGCTGCGCCCGCGACACCAGATCGACGATGCGCGCCAGCATGGTGTCGCGGCCGATCCGCTCCGCGCGGATCACGAGGCCGCCGCTCTGGTTGACTGTGCCGCCGATCACCGATGCGCCCTCCTTCTTCGCCACCGGCATCGATTCGCCGGTGACGAGGGATTCATCCACCAGCGACGAGCCCTCGGTGACCACGCCGTCGACCGGAATTTTTTCGCCGGGCCGCACCCGCAGCAGATTGCCGACCGCGATCAGATCGATGGCGATATCCTCGTCACCCGTGGTGGTGATCCGCCGCGCCGTGGTCGGGGCGAGGCCGAGCAGCGCGCGGATCGCGCCCGAGGTCTGGGCGCGGGCACGGAGTTCGAGCACCTGCCCGAGCAGAACCAGGACGGTGATGACCGCGGCCGCCTCGAAATACACCGCGACCGCGCCATGATGATCGCGGAACGCCTCCGGAAACACCCCGGGCGCGAGCGTCGCAACGACGCTGTAGAGATAGGCGACGCCGGTGCCCATGGCGATCAGCGTGAACATGTTGAGGTTGCGCGTCACCAGCGAGCGCCAGCCGCGCTGGAAGAACGACCAGCCGGCCCACAGCACCACCGGCGTCGCCAGCGCGAACGACAGCCAGTTCGACTGTTGCTGCGGCAACAGATGCACGCCGGCGAGATGCGCCAGCATCTCCATCACGAACACCGGCAGCGTCAGCGCCAGCGCGATCCAGAACCGCCGCGTCATGTCGATCAGTTCGGGATCGGGCTTGTCGTCGAGGGTGACCAGTTCCGGCTCCAGCGCCATGCCGCAGATCGGACAGGTACCGGGCCCGACCTGCCGCACCTCCGGGTCCATCGGGCAGATGTAGATGGTGCCCTCCGGCAGCTTCTCGGCGGGCGCGGCCGGTTTCGGCGCGAGGAATTTCTCCGGCTCGGCTGCGAAGCGCGTTTGGCACCGCGCCGAGCAGAAGAAATAGTCCTGTCCCTTGTAGGCGAAGCGGTGCTTGGCCGTGGCGATGGTCACGGTCATGCCGCACACCGGATCGAGCGCCTTGCCGGCCTCGAGCTTCGGGGCCGCGGAGGCGCCATGGTCATCGCCGCAGCAGGACTGTTCTGTTTTCGCCAGATATTTCTCGGGGTCGGCCTCGAACTTGGTGCGGCAACCGGCGCAGCAAAAAAAATAGTCCTGCCCCTTGTAGACAACGCGATGCTTGGCGGTAGCAATGGTCACGCTCATGCCGCACACCGGATCGAGCGCCTTGCCCGGATCAGGCTTCGGAGCCATGCCGGCGCCATGGTCATCGCCGCAGCAGGCCTGTTCTGTTTTCGCAAGATATTTCTCGGGGTCGGCCTCGAACTTGGTGCGGCAACCGGCGCAGCAGAAAAAGTAGTCCTGCCCCTTGTAGACAAAGCGATGCTTGGCGGTGGCGATGGTCACGCTCATGCCGCACACCGGATCGAGCGCCTTGCCCGCGTCGGCTTGCGACGCCGCGCCCTGATCCCCGCCCTGACAGCAGCCATGACCGTGCGCATGATCGTGATCGTGATCGTGATCGTGATCGTGACCGTGACCGTGACCGTGACCGTGACCGTGACCGTGACCGTGATCATGCGCGTGACCGTGTCCGCCGCAGCAACCCGTCCCGCCCTTGGTGCCCGCCATGATCGACTCTCCTTGACCTATATACCTATTAGGGGTATATAGTACCGTATGCGTCAGGAAATCAAGTCGTCGTGCCTGAAAAGGCTGAAGCGGATCGAAGGCCAGGTGCGCGGCGTCGCCGGCATGGTCGAGGGCGATCG
>JAFKES010000123.1 GCA_017308495.1 Afipia sp. | reverse complement strand
CCAGGCTGTCCGCGACCTCAAGAAGGATACACCATGCTGGCGCGTCGTCACGCGATCTCGTCCCTCGCTCTTCTCGGCTGTACGGTTCTTCTGGCGGGGTGCAACGACACCGGCGTCGCCGCCGTCCCGCCTGAGCGGCCCGAGGTGGCGGTGGTGACGGTGGAGCCGGCGCCGCGCACCATCGTGCGCGAATTGCCCGGACGGATCGCACCACTGCGCGTCGCCGACGTGCGGCCGCGGGTGTCGGGCATCATCGTGGCGCGATTGTTCGAGCAGGGCAGCACGGTGAAGGCCGGCGACGCGCTGTACCAGATCGATCCGAAGCCGTTCGAGGTCGAGCTGCAGGCCGCCGAGGCCGCGCTCGCCAAGGCGGAAGCGGCGTTGCAGCAGGCCTCGCAGCACGCCACCCGCATCGAGATCCTGGCCCGGAGCCACGCCGCCTCGCAGGCGACCAACGAGCAGGCGATCGCCACGCTGGCGCAGGCGGCGGCCGACCGCGCGGCGCGCGACGCCGACGTGGCGCGCGCCCGCCTCAACCTCGGCTACGCCACCATCCGCGCGCCGATCTCCGGCATCATCGGCGCGGCGCTGCTCAGCGAGGGCGCGCTGGTGGTGCAGAACGAGAGCCAGCCGCTCGCCACCATCCAGCAGCTCGATTCGGTCTATGCCGACTTCACCCAGTCGGTGACCGAGCTCAACCGCCTGCGCCGCGACTTCGAGCGCGGCGACCTCGACCGCGTCGCCGAGGACGCCGCCAAGGTGCGTCTCGTGGTCGACGACGGCACGCTCTACCCGCTCGACGGCAAGCTGCTGTTCTCCGAGGCCAAGGTCGACGCCAACACCGGGCAGGTGACACTGCGCGGCCAATTCAACAATCCGAAGCGCGAGCTCTTGCCCGGCCTGTTCGTGCGGGTGCAGCTCGAGCAGGGCCGCGACCCGGATGCGCTTGCAGTGCCGCCGCAGGCGATCCAGCGCAACGCGTCCGGCGCGGCGGAGGTGTTCGTGGTCAAGGACGACGGCCGCATCGCCGCGCAACCGGTGCGCACCGGCGCGCTGGTCGACGGCCAGTGGCTGGTGAGCGAGGGCCTCAAGCCCGGCCAGCGCGTGGTGGTGGAGGGTTTCCAGAAATTCGCCGTCGGCGACGCGGTCAACGCCATGCCGTGGAAGGGCACGGAATATTCCGACGCCAGCGACGGCGTCGCGCGGGCACGACAGGCGCGGTGAGGGCTCCTCTCCCATCGGGAAGAGGGGGCTTCCCCATCGTCATTGCGAGTCAACGGGTCCGGCCTCGCCGGCCCGATGATAAGCGCCGCGAAGCAATCCCGATTCCGCTCACAGCAAGCACGGGCCGGATTGCTCCGTCGCTTCGCTCCTCGCGATGACGGCATCTATTTCACCTTCCCATCGGTGAAAGAAACCCGCGCCGCCTGATGGCCACAGGATTCCGAAGGACCGCCCATGCCCGCATTTTTCATCGACCGTCCGATCTTCGCCTGGGTGGTGGCGCTGTTCATCTGCCTGTCCGGCCTGCTCGCGATCCCGTTCCTCGCGGTGGCGCAGTATCCGATCATCGCGCCGCCCTCGATCTCGATCTCGACCAGCTATCCCGGCGCTTCACCGGAGGAACTCTACAACTCCACCACGCGCCTGATCGAGGAGGAGCTCAACGGCGCCGCCGGCATCCTCAATTTCGAATCCACCTCGGACTCGCTCGGCCAGGTCGAGATCACCGCCAACTTCGTGCCCGGCACCGACCCCAGCCTCGCCTCGGTCGAGGTGCAGAATCGCATCAAGCGCGTCGAGGCGCGGCTGCCGCGGCCGGTGATCCAGCAGGGCATCCTGGTGGAGGAAGCCTCCAGCGCCGTGCTGCAGATCGTCACCCTGAAGTCCACCGACGGTAGCCTCGACGAGGTTGGCCTCGGCGACTTCATGATCCGCAACGTGCTCGGCGAGATCCGCCGCATCCCCGGCGTCGGCCGCGCCACGCTGTATTCCACCGAGCGCTCGCTGCGCATCTGGATCGATCCGGTCAAGCTGGTCGGCTACAACCTCACCGCCGAGGACGTCACCAAAGCCATCACCGCGCAGAACGCGCAGGTGGCGTCGGGCAGCGTCGGCGCCGAGCCGAGCCGGAAGGACCAGGCGATCTCCGCGCTGATCCTGGTCAAGGGCCAGCTCGCCTCGGCCGACGAGTTCGGCGCCATCGTGCTGCGCGCCAACCCGGACGGCTCGACCGTCCGGTTGCGGGACGTCGCCCGCATCGAGATCGGCGGCATGGGCTACCAGTTCACCACGCGGCAGGACGGCAAGGCGATCGCCGGCCTGTCGGTGCTGCTGGCGCCGACCGGCAACGCGCTCGCCACCGCCAGCGCGGTGAAGGCGAAGATGGACGAACTGTCGAAGTTCTTCCCCGCCAACATCGTCTACGACATCCCCTACGACATCACGCCGGTGGTCAAGGCGTCGATCACCAAGGTGCTGCACACGCTGCTCGAGGCGGTGGCGCTGGTGTTCGTGGTGATGTTCCTGTTCCTTCAGAATTTCCGCTACACGCTGATCCCGACCATCGTGGTGCCGGTGGCGCTGCTCGGCACCTGCGCGACGCTGCTGCTGTTCGGCTATTCCATCAACATGCTCACCATGTTCGGCATGGTGCTGGCGATCGGCATCCTGGTCGACGACGCCATCGTCGTGGTGGAGAACGTCGAGCGCATCATGAGCGAGGAGGGGCTGCCGCCGCGCGAGGCGGCGCGCAAGGCGATGTCGCAGATCACCGGCGCCATCGTCGGCATCACGCTGGTGCTGATGGCGGTGTTCGTGCCGATGGCGTTCTTCCCCGGCTCGGTCGGCATCATCTACCGGCAGTTCTCGGTCACCATCGTCGCCGCCATCGCCTTCTCGGCGCTGCTGGCGCTGTCGCTGACGCCGGCGCTGTGCGCCACGCTGCTGAAGCCGGTGAAGGCCGGCCACGGCCATGCGCGGCGCGGCGTCTTCGGCCTGTTCAACCGCGCCATGGACGGCGTCAGGAACCGCTACGGCCATGTCGTCGGCTGGTCGCTGCAGCGGGCCGGCCGGCTGATGCTGCTCTACGCCGTCCTCGTCGCCGGCGTCGCCTACGGTCTCGCGCGCATGCCCGGCGGCTTCCTGCCGGTGGACGACCAGGGCTTCCTCACCGTGGACGTGCAGACGCCGCCGGAGTCCTCGTTCAACCGCACCGAGGCGGCGGTGGCGCAGGTGGAGAAATTCCTCGCCGGACGGGCCGGCATCGAGGACGTCACCTTCCTCACCGGCTTCTCCTTTCTCGGCCAGGGCCAGAACACCGCGCAGGCCTTCGTCACGCTGAAGGACTGGTCGGAGCGCGGCCCGGAGGATTCCGCCGCGACCATCGTCGAGGACATCAACCGCTCGCTGCGGTCGGTGCGCGACGCCAAGGTCACCGCGCTGCAGCCGCCGCCGATCGACAACCTCGGCAACTCGTCGGGCTTCTCCTTCCGCCTGCAGGACCGCGGCCAGAAGGGCTATGCCGCGCTGATGCGGGCCAAGGACGACCTGCTCGCCGCGGCCAAGGCGAGCCCGGTGCTGCAAAACGTCTATGCCGAGGGCCTGCCGGAGGCGCCGCAGGTGCAACTCGTGATCGACCGCGAGGCCGCCGCGGCGCAGGGCGTCACCTTCGCCGACATCAACAGCACCATCTCCACCAATCTCGGCTCGGCCTATGTCAACGATTTCCCCAACCGCGGCCGCATGCAGCGCGTCATCGTGCAGGCCGACACCGCCGGCCGCATGAACCCCGAGGACATCCTGTCCTACAACGTCAAGAACGCGCGCGGTGATCTGGTGCCGCTGTCGTCCTTCGCGCGCATCCATTGGGCGGTGGGGCCGACCCAGGTCGTCGGCTTCAACTACTATCCTGCGGTGCGCATCTCCGGCGAGGCGAAGCCGGGCTACACCTCGGGCGACGCCATCGCCGAGATGGAGAAGCTCGCCGCGCGGCTGCCGCGCGGCTTCGGCTACGACTGGTCGGGCCAGTCGCTGCAGGAGAAGCTGTCCGGCTCGCAGGCGCCGTTCCTGCTGGCGCTGTCGGCGCTGGTGGTGTTCCTCTGCCTCGCCGCGCTCTACGAGAGCTGGACCGTGCCGCTCGCGGTGCTGCTCACGGTGCCGCTCGGCATCTGCGGCGCGGTACTGGCGGCCTCCATGCGCGGCCTGCCGAACGACGTGTATTTCACCGTCGGCCTCGTCACCATCATCGGGCTCGCGGCGAAGGACGCCATCCTCATCATCGAGTTCGCCAAGACCCTGCGCGCGCAGGGCATGCCGCTGCGCGAGGCGACGCTCACCGCGTGCCGCCTGCGCTTCCGCCCGATCCTGATGACCGGCCTCGCCTTCGTCTGCGGCGTGCTGCCCATGGTGGTGGCTTCCGGCGCCGGCGCGAAAAGCCAGCAGGCGCTCGGCACCGGGGTCATGGGCGGCATGATCGCGGTGGTGGTGCTGGCGCTTCTGATGGTGCCGGTGTTCTTCGTGATGGTGCAGCGGCTGTTCTCGAAAGCCGAACGTGAGGCGGCGCAGGCGGATGGCAACGAGGCTTCATCGCCGCGCGGGCTGTGGCGCTTCGTGCGCCGCGCGCGCCGAGCCGGGTCGTCGGCGGGATGAGACGAGCGGGATGATTCGTTGAGGCGCGGCGTGACCGCTCCACGCAATGACGATGATGAAAGAGCGCGCAGAACCACGACGAGCGACGCATCCCCTCATCACGCCTCGCCCCTCAGCGGGCGCTGGAACGCGCACAGCAGCGCGCCGAGCGCCAGCGCCGCGGTGGAGACGTTGAGCGCCGAGGCGAGCGAGCCGGTGATGTCGGTGATCGCGCCGGTGACGAACGGTCCCAGCGTCTGGCCGAGGCTGAAGGTGATGGTCATGATGCCGATCGCCTTCGGCCAAGCCACTGGTGGGTAGTTGAAACGCGCGAACGCCGTGGTCGCGGTGACCACCGCGAAGAACGCCGAGCCGAACACGAAGGCCGATGCCGCGAGCAGCCACGGCGCGGTGCCGAGCAGCGCCAGTCCGGTGCCGAGCATGGTAACGCCGATCAGGATCGCGCACGACAGGCCGCTCTGCCCGCGCGCGATCAGCGACCGCCACACCCATGGCGAGGTGTAGGCGCTGAGCCCGATCAGGCACCAGAACGCGCTCTGCGCCGCCGCGCCGCCGCCGGCGTCGCGCACATAGGCGATCATGAAGGTCATGTAGGCGATGTAGCCCGCGCCGAACAGGAAATAGCCGGCGAGGAACGGCAGGACCGGTCGCAGCATCACCGTCGCGGTCGCCGCGTCTTGCGTGGCGTCGTGCGCCGGTCCCGGCATGCGATGGAGGACGAGCGGTATCGCCATCAGCGCGCACAGCGCGGTCAGCACCGCCCAGACGATCCACCACGAGCCGGGTCCGAAATATTGCAGCAGGAACGGCGCGGCGAGGCCGGAGGCGATCAGCCCGGTGCCGGCGCCGGTGTAGAACAGGCCGAGAAGCAGCGCGGCGCGTGCGGGATGGGCTTGCGCGATGGTCGCCGCCAGCGCGCCGCCGCCGACGAAGGCCACCGCCGCGCCGATGCCCGACAACAGCCGCCCCAGCGAGAACACGACGACGTGCCCCGACAGGGCGCAGATCACGAGCGAGATGATACAGGCCAGCGTGCTGAGCCAGGTAGCGCGGAACAGGCCGGTCCGCCGCACCACCGCTGCCGCGCCGAGCGCGCCGATCATGTAGCCCGCGGCGTTGATCGTGTTCATGAAGCCCGCGGTAGAATAGCTCCAGCCGAGCGAGTCGCGCATGTCCGGCAGCACCAGCGAATAGGCGAAGCGGCCGATACCGACTCCGATCGCAGGCGCCAGCGCCAGGATCAGAATGGTGCGGATCGGATGCGCGTAGGGCGTGGCGGCGGCGGGATCGGGCGGCGGCAAGGGAAGGCTCCGGCGGACGCGGCACCTTGGCAGGTTTGCACCCGCATGACCATTCGAGCTGCGGCAGGACTGGCTTGCCAAGCGCGCATCGGCGCTTTAGCAAGTCGACGCGACATCATCCCTTATCCGTCATGGCCGGGCCTGACCCGGCCATCCGCGTCTGGCCCGAAGATCAGAAAGACGTGGACGCCCGCGACCAGCGCGGACATGGCGCATTCATCACAAGGAACGACAACCATGGCGACCAACAAGCTGCTGCTTCTTCCCGGCGACGGCATCGGCCCGGAGGTGATGGCCGAGGTGAAGCGCATCATCGGCTGGCTCAACGCGCGCGGCGCGGCCTCGTTCGAGACCGAGGAGGGCCTGGTCGGCGGCGCGAGCTACGATGCCGACAAGGTCGCGATCACCGACGCCACCATGGCGCGGGCGCAGGCCGCGGACGCGGTGATCTTCGGCGCGGTCGGCGGTCCGAAATGGGCCGACGTTCCTTACGAGGCGCGCCCCGAGGCCGGCCTGTTGCGGCTGCGCAAGGACATGGCGCTGTTCGCCAACCTGCGTCCGGCGATCTGCTATCCGGCGCTCGCCGAATCCTCCAGCCTCAAGAAGGAGGTGGTGGAGGGCCTCGACATCATGATCGTGCGCGAACTCACCGGCGGCGTCTATTTCGGCGAGCCGAAGACCATCACCGATCTCGGCAACGGCCAGAAGCGCGCCATCGATACGCAGGTCTACGACACCTACGAGATCGAGCGCATCGCCCGCGTCGCCTTCGATCTCGCCCGCAAGCGCCGCAACAAGATGACGTCGATGGAAAAGCACAACGTCATGAAGAGCGGCGTGTTGTGGAAGGAAGTCGTCACCCAGGTGCATGCGCGCGAGTACAAGGACGTCACGCTGGAGCATCAGCTCGCGGATTCCGGCGCGATGCAGCTTGTGCGCGCTCCCAAGCAGTTCGACGTCATCGTCACCGACAACCTGTTCGGCGACCTGCTCTCCGATATCGCCGCGATGTTGACCGGCTCGCTTGGCATGCTGCCGTCCGCATCGCTCGGCGAAACCGATCCGAAGACCGGCAAGCGCAAGGCGATGTACGAACCGGTGCACGGCTCCGCGCCCGATATCGCCGGCAAGGGTATGGCCAATCCGGTCGCGATGATCGCGTCCCTCGTCATGGCGTTGCGCTATTCCTTCGATATGCAGAAGGAAGCCGACCTCATCGACGCCGCCATCGCCAAGGTGCTGGCCGGCGGCCTGCGCACCGCCGATCTTAAGTCGGAGGGGGCGACCATCGTCTCCACCGCGCAGATGGGCGAGGCCATCGTCGCCGAGCTGGACGCGCTGACGGTCTGATCACGGTTTCGCCCTTTGCGGCGAAGTCCGTCACCGTTTCGCCCCAAGCAAAAGGCCCGGCATGCGCCGGGCCTTTTTATTGTGGGTACTCAATATGTTGGCCGAACGTCCAGGCCGTTGGCGCTTCAGTAGAGCGGGAACGGGGTCGGGACGCCGGTATCCCACTGGTCGCCCAGCGGTGCGCGGTTCATGTAGCGGCGGTCGATGGACCGGCCGTAACTGTAGCCGGGCGGGAAGGCGTAGTCGGTGAACTTGCGCTCGCCGGGACGCACCTCGGTGCCGGCATCGAGCCAGGACCGGCGGGTCACGTAAACGCGGGTGCGGCCGCGCTGATAGACGCGGTTTTCCGGCTTGCGCGGCGCGCCGTCGTAGGTCTGGCTGGTGGCGGCCTGCTTCCTCGTCGCGGCGCTGGCTTCGGGGGCGCCGAGGGTGATCGCCGCAACCGCCGCTGTCGCCAGCAAGATCGCCAGTGTTTTCGCGCCTGAATACGTCAAAGCCATTCTATCCTCGTGGAATTCCCAATTGCGACGCACCATAGCTGTTTCGACCCGGCCGCCACAAGGACCAATGGGCCACAGTCGTGACCTATCGTGCGTTCCGGTGATCCCTGTCTCATGCTCCCGATATAGGGCGCAAACACCATGCTTCCAGAGCGGCGCCCAAGGCTTCGCCCACACCATCGCGCCCGGCAGGCATGGCCTAATAGAGCCGCCGGGGTGGCCGCCGCGGCCGCGTGTCGGTGGTCTGGGACACCGGCTCGGCGGTGCAGCGCGGAGAGCGGCTGGCCCTGCTGTCGAAGAAGGTCTGCGCGGCGGCCGTCGGCAGCGGGTTCTTCAGCGTGATGCGGTCGAGGATGCAGGCCAGCGCGGTGAAGTTCGGCCGCGCGCCGCTGGCTTCGCACAGCCAGCCCTTGTAGCGCAGCGCATCGGTGTCGAACCGGCTGACATAGGACACGCACAATTTGATCCGGCCGTCGGCGTTGATCTGGAAATTCGCCGCGCGGACCGGGCCGAAACGCGTTTCCAGATCGTAGTAGGTGGTCGCACCCATGCCCGTGAAGGTGGTGCGGATGAGCGGCTGCAGGCTCGACATTTCCGAGCTGTAGTCGCGCACCTGCGGGACGCCCGGATCCGTCGGCATGGTCACCACCAGCGTGAAGTCGGTATCGCGATCGTAGATCTGGCCATGCTGGACGGTTTCCTGCCAGCCGGCGTTGAATCGCGATGTGCTTGCGGCGGCGGGAAGCCGGGTCAGCTCCGGCGCATTGATCTTGAACGAGGCGCGGGCGCTGACGCTCGACGGCTGCCCGAAGAAACTTGAGACCCGCAGCACGGCGATGGCCATCACCGCAAACACCACGGTGCCCGCAATGTAGAAGGACATGCGTATCGCCTTGCCAGCGTAGACTCCTGCGGTCGAAAGGGGGCTCGATTCAAAAGGCATAATCAGAGTCCGTGGTCAGGGAACCGGGACGATCGGTCGGGCGCCGAGGGGCCCCGCGACCATCTTCGGAGGAATGCGAATCCGTGTAAGCCGCTGTTATTCCCGGAAAATCGAACTTGCCGGGCGCGGAAGCCATCCGCAGTGCCGAAGGGAGGCTCGAGAAGGCGGCAGCGGGTCGGTCGGGGATGGTGGACGTCATCAGGATCGGTTTCCGGTCGGGGGCCGGATGCCGTTGCCGCGCGGCGGCGGTGGGATCGCTCCCCCGCCTCCGTCCTGACGTCAGCCCTGCCCCGCAATGCTTCTGCGTTGTATTTGGGCGGTTTTTCGCATAGAAGCGCTCGCTCTTCCCTTTCCGCGGCGTGCGGGGGCGAGGCATTTTTCTTCGGAGAGTCAACGATGGGTTACAAGGTTGCCTGTGTGGGCGCGACCGGCAATGTGGGCCGGGAAATGCTCAACATTCTCGATGAGCGCAGCTTCCCCGCCGACGAGGTGGTAGCGCTGGCGTCGCGCCGCAGCGTCGGCACGGAAGTTTCTTTTGGCGACCGCACCCTCAAAGTCAAAGCGCTCGAGCACTACGATTTCAGCGACGTCGATATCTGCCTGATGTCGGCGGGCGGTTCGGTGTCGAAGGAATGGTCGCCGAAGATCGGCGCCGCCGGCACGGTGGTGATCGATAACTCGTCGGCGTGGCGTTACGACGCCGACGTGCCGCTGATCGTGCCCGAAGTGAACGCCGATGCGGTCGCGGGCTTCACCAAGCGCAACATCATCGCCAATCCGAACTGCTCGACGGCGCAACTCGTTGTCGCGCTGAAGCCGCTGCACGATGTCGCGCGCATCAAGCGCGTCGTGGTCTCGACCTATCAGTCGGTGTCCGGCGCCGGCAAGGATGGGATGGACGAGCTGTTCTCGCAGACCAAGGCCGTCTACACCAACGATGAACTCGTGAATAAAAAATTCCCGAAGCGCATCGCCTTCAACGTCATTCCCCAGATCGATGTGTTCATGGAGGATGGCTACACGAAGGAAGAGTGGAAGATGATGGCCGAGACCAAGAAGATTCTCGACCCCAAGATCCAGCTCACCGCCACCTGCGTGCGCGTGCCGGTGTTCATCGGCCATTCGGAGGCGGTGAATGTCGAGCTTGAGAAGCCGATGACGCCGGACGAGGCTCGCGAAATTCTGCGCCGGGCACCGGGCCTGCTCGTCATCGACAAGCACGAGCCGGGCGGCTACGCCACGCCGTATGAATGCGCCGGCGAGGATGCGACCTATATCAGCCGCATCCGCGAGGACGCGACGGTGGAGAACGGTCTGGCGTTCTGGTGCGTCTCGGACAATCTGCGCAAGGGCGCGGCGCTCAACGCGGTGCAGATCGCCGAGTGCCTCGTCAATCGCAAGCTGCTGCAGCCGAAGAAGAAGGCTGCGTAGTTTTTAATGCTGTGATGAACGGTTGCGAATGCCCGCGCTTGTCGCGGGCATTTTTTTCGCGTGTCAGAATGCCAGCGAGCTCTGGTACACGCGGCTGAATTCGTGCGTGGTCTGATCGACGATGGACAGTGAGCCTTCGGCCACGCCGAAATAGGCGCCGTGGAGTTGCAGGTCGCCGCTCTGGACACGATTTTTCACGAACGGAAACGTCATCAGATTCTCAAGGCTGCGCAGCACTGCCGCCTTTTCGATCCGGGTCACGAATTGCAGCATGGTTTCGTGGTCGCGCCGGGCCACCGTCTCGCCCGGCTTGATGAACATCGACATCCACTTGCCGATGAAATCGCCCGGCGACAGCGGCTCGCTGTCACCCACGAAGGCGCGGATGCCGCCGCACTGGGCGTGCCCGAGCACGACGATGTGCTTCACCTGCAGAACCTGGATCGCATATTCCAGTGCCGCGGAAACGCCATGGGCGTTCTCGTCGGGTTGATAGGGCGGAACCAGATTGGCGACGTTACGGATCACGAACAGTTCGCCCGGGCCGGCGTCGAAGATCACTTCAGGCGAGACGCGGGAATCGCAGCAGCCGATCACCATAACCTCGGGGGACTGTCCCCTCTGCGACAGGTCGCGGTAGCGCGACTGTTCGGTCGGCAGGCGATGGGCGACGAAGGACTGGTAGCCGGTGAGCAGGCGTTCCGGAAATGGTGACATGGCAGCCTCGCTTTGTTCTGCCGGTTGGCTAACCCAGACGGGTTTTCGGAACAAGTCTTTCGGGCAAGCAGACAAAGTGCTACTCCCCGGGTTTCCGATGGAAACCACATCATGATCCGGCCCCGACGCAGCGTCCTGTACATGCCGGGTTCCAACGCGCGGGCGCTGGACAAGGCGCGGAACCTGCCTGCCGACGGGGTGATCCTCGATCTGGAGGATTCGGTCGCGCCGGAGGCCAAGACACTGGCGCGTAATCAGATCGCGCAGGCGGTGGCGGCGGGTGGCTTCGGCAAGCGCGAGATCATCATCCGCATCAACACTCTCGAGACGCCGTGGTGGGGCGACGATATCGCCATGGCCGCCAAGGCGCGTCCGGCCGGCATCCTGATGCCGAAAATCTCTACGCCCGCCCAAATTCGCACCGCCGAGGAGCGGCTGCGGTCGCTGCAGGCCGATCCCGCCATCAACCTGTGGGCGATGATCGAGACGCCGCTCGGCGTGCTGTCGGCGCAGTCGATCGCGGCAACGGCCCGCGACGGCGACCGCCGGCTCGCGGGCTTCGTGATCGGTCCCAACGATATCGCGCGGGAGACGCGGATGCGGATGCTGCCCGGGCGGGCGGCGATGCTGCCGCTGTTCGCGCACTGCATCGTGGCGGCGCGCGCCTATGGCCTCGACATTCTCGATGGCCCCTACAACGACATCAGTGATGGGGCGGGCTTTGCCAGCGAATGCGCGCAGGGCCGCGACATGGGTTTCGACGGCAAGACGCTGATCCATCCGAGCCAGATCGATGCCGCCAACGCGGCCTACACGCCGCCTGCCGATGAGATCGCCCGGGCCCGCAGGATCATTGGCGTGTTCGATTTGCCGGAGAACGCTGACAAGGGCGTGGTGCAGCTCGATGGTCAGATGGTCGAACGGCTGCATGCCGAGATGGCGAGGCGCACGATCGCGATCGCCGATGCGATCGCCGCGCTGACGGCGGGGTAGTTTTAAGGCGGGGTCGTCGATTGTGAGCGCGGGACCGCGCGGGCGTTTCCGCCGCGCTTGTCGTCCCGCGTCATGATCCGGCCTGATCGTGCGTTCAAGCGCGGCGATCTTACAGCCAGGGCCGCTCGGCCTTTTCCTTCGCCTCGAAGGTGTCGATCGACTTGCTCTTCTGCATCGTCAGCCCGATGTCATCGAGGCCGTTGATCATGCAGTGCTTGCGGAACGGATCGATCTCGAACTTGATCGAGCCGCCGTCGGGGCCGCGGATTTCCTGCTTCTCGAGATCGATGGTCAGGGTGGCATTGGCGCCGCGCTCGGCGTCGTCGAACAGCTTGTCGAGCTCCTCGTGGGTCACGCGGATCGGCAGGATGCCGTTCTTGAAGCAGTTGTTGTAGAAGATGTCGCCGAACGACGTCGAGATGACGCAGCGGATGCCGAAATCGCCCAGCGCCCACGGCGCATGCTCGCGCGAGGAGCCGCAGCCGAAATTGTCGCCGGCGACCAGAATCTTGGCGTTGCGATAGGACGGCTTGTTGAGGACGAAGTCCGGGTTCTCGCTGCCGTCGTCGTTGTAGCGCTGCTCCGAGAACAGTCCCTTGCCAAGGCCGGTGCGCTTGATGGTCTTGAGGTACTGCTTCGGGATGATCATGTCGGTATCGACATTGATGATCTTGAGCGGGGCTGCGACGCCTTCGAGTGTCGTGAACTTGTCCATCGATGGTTCCGGATGAGAGTGAGCCGGGCACGGGCGCATGCCCGCTTTAGAGAGGTTCTTATCGCGATTGGCAGGGGCCGCAAAGGCCAAAGTGATGCAAATTCAGGCCCCGCGGCTCAGCCGGCGCCGGCCTCGATCGCGTCGATGTCATCATCGTCCAGCCCGAAGTGATGGCCGATCTCGTGCACCAGCACATGGGTGACGATATGGCCCAGCGTTTCGTCATGCTCCGCCCAGTAATCGAGGATCGGGCGACGATAGAGCCAGATCATGTTCGGCATCGGGGCGATGTCGCCGCTGGAGCGGAACGGCAGTCCGACGCCCTGGAACAGGCCGAGCAGATCGAATTCGGTCTCGGCCCGCATCTCCTCCAGCACCTCGTCGGTGGGAAAGTCGTCGACCTGGATGACGACGTCCTCGCACAGTTTGCGGAAATGCGCCGGCAGTCGCGCGAAGGCGTCGCGGGCGAGGATTTCGATTTCTGCGAGGGTGGGGGATTTCGCTGTCGGCCACATCGCTCCTGTTTAGAGGGCCGCGCGCGCCGGGTGAAGGGGCTGCGCCGCCGTTGCCCCGCGGCGACCCGCCCCTGCGGGTTGTTGACGCGGGGGCGTCAATCGGAGACGGTGCGGTCCATCGCAGGCCAATACCGACGGTGCCACATGATGCGGGCAGGATTTTCCGCCACCCTCCTTCTTCTCGCGGGCCTGATCGTTCCGGCGGGGTCCGGCGCCGGTGCCGAACCGGCGGCGACGGCCGCGCCCATTGTCGCCCACGCGCCGCATGGGCTCAGCGCAGAGGAATTCTCGGCGCAAAGCCGCAAGGTGCTGCACCGCGCGCCGCACCGGGTGCGGGTCTATGGCGGCTCGACCGGGCCGGGTCCGAATTCCGTGCGGGTGTGCAACGCCCATTACGAGCAGGAACATCGCCCCAGCGGCACGGTGATCGTGCCGCGCATGAATTGTTACTGGCGCGGCTGATTTAGCAGGCGCCGATCGCGGCGTGTCCCAAACGAAACAGGCGCTCCGGGGAGCGCCTGTTTTTATTTGTCTGCGGAGGTTCAGGCCGGATCAGGCAGCGCGCCAGTCGCGGATGTCGACGAAATGCCCGGCGATGGCGGCGGCGGCGGCCATGGCCGGCGATACCAGATGGGTGCGGCCCTTGAAGCCCTGGCGGCCTTCGAAATTGCGGTTCGAGGTCGAGGCGCAGCGCTCTTCCGGCGCGAGCTTGTCAGGATTCATGGCGAGGCACATGGAGCAGCCCGGCTCGCGCCATTCGAAGCCCGCCTTGATGAAAATCTTGTCGAGCCCTTCGGCTTCCGCCTGCTCCTTCACCAGGCCCGAGCCCGGTACGATCATGGCGTTGACATTGGCGTTGACGGTATGGCCGGCGGCCACCGCGGCTGCGGCGCGCAGATCCTCGATGCGGCCGTTGGTGCACGAGCCGATGAAGACGCGGTCGAGCGTGATGTCGGTGATCCTGGTGCCGGCCGTCAGGCCCATATAGGCCAGCGCGCGCTCCTTCGAGAGCCGCTTGGCCTCGTCCTCGATTTTCGCGGGATCGGGCACGAAGCCGGTGATCGAGATCACGTCCTCGGGCGAGGTGCCCCAGGTCACGATGGGCGGCAGTTTGGCGGCGTCGAGGCGGATTTCGTGATCGAAATGCGCGCCCTCGTCGCTGCGCAGCGTGTCCCAGTAACGGATGGCCTTCTCCCAGGCGTCGCCGGTCGGCGTCATCGGGCGGCCTTTGAGGAATTCATAGGCCTTCTCGTCGGGAGCGACGAGACCGGCGCGGGCGCCGCCCTCGATCGACATGTTGCAGACCGTCATGCGGCCTTCCATGCTCAGCGAACGGATCGCCTCGCCGGCGTATTCGAGCACGTAGCCGGTGCCACCAGCGGTGCCGATCTCGCCGATGATGGCCAAAATAATATCCTTGGCGGTGACGCCTTCGGGCAGCTTGCCGTCGACGACGGCGCGCATGTTCTTGGCTTTCTTCTGGATCAGCGTCTGGGTGGCGAGCACGTGCTCCACCTCCGAGGTGCCGATGCCGTGCGCCAGTGCGCCGAACGCGCCATGGGTCGAGGTGTGGCTGTCGCCGCACACGATGGTGGTGCCGGGCAAAGTGAAGCCCTGCTCGGGGCCGATCACGTGGACGATGCCCTGGCGCTTGTCGAATTCGTTGAAATACTGGACGCCGAACTCGCGGGCGTTCCCGGCCAGCGCCGCGATCTGCTCGGCGCTTTCCGGATCGGGATTCGGTTTGGAGCGGTCGGTGGTCGGCACGTTGTGATCGACCACGGCCAGCGTCTTGCCGGGCGCGCGCACCTTGCGGCCGGTCGTGCGCAGTCCCTCGAAGGCCTGCGGCGACGTGACCTCGTGGACGAGATGCCGGTCGATATAGAGAAGGCAAGTGCCGTCGGGCTGCTCGTCAACCAGGTGATCGTTCCAGATCTTGTCGTACAGGGTGGTCGCTTGGGCCATGAGGATCGTCCGGATTTAATGTTCGCGGCCATCGCGCAGCCGCCGGTCGTAGAGGCGGCCTTTTTACTCGCTTAACGCGGAAGGTGAAAGTATTCTCGCCGCAAATAGCTCATGCAGGATCATGCAATGTCCCCACGCCCGCCGGTCGCCCCCTACATCACCGTCTCGCCGGCCGCGGCGGCGATCGCGTTCTACACCGCGGCGTTCGACGCGCGGCAGAAGGCGCTGATGCCGGCCATCGACGGCCTGCGGATCCTTCATTGCGAGCTTGAGATCAACGGCGGCTCGGTGTTCCTGTCCGACGCGTTCCCGGAATTCGGCATGGCGCGCGCGCCGATTCCCGGCGAGCCGGTGACCATGTCGGTCAGCCTCGAATTCGCCACGGCGGAACAGGTGGACGAAGTGTTCGCGCGCGCCACCAAGCTCGGTGCCAAGGGCGAGGTGACGCCGACCTATTCATTCTGGGGCACGCGCACGGCGGCGCTGCGCGATCCGTTCGGCCATCGCTGGATCATGAACGGCCCGCTGGCGCAGTAAACACCGGCGTTTGTCGCCATCCAAAGCGTCCAATAAAAAAGCGCGGCGTTAGGCCGCGCTTTTTTCATTCGCGAAAGAGACGCGGGAAAAGCCGGCGCGATCAGCGAGCGGCGGCCGCCTTCACGTCCTTGTCGCGGTTGTCCTGCTTCTCGACGATGCGCGCCGACTTGCCGCGCAGACCGCGCAGATAATACAGCTTGGCGCGACGCACCTTGCCGCGGCGAACGAGCTTGATCGACTCGATCATCGGCGAATAGACCGGAAACACGCGCTCCACGCCTTCGCCGTAGGAAATCTTGCGCACCGTGAAGCTCTCGTGGATGCCGCCGCCGTGACGGCCGATGCAGACGCCTTCATAAGCCTGCACGCGCGAGCGCTCGCCTTCGACCACCTTGACGTTGACGATCACGGTGTCGCCCGGCCCGAAATCGGGAATGGTCTTCCCGGCGGAAAGCTTGTCGAGCTGTTCCTTGTCGAGCTGTTGAATCAGGTCCATCGCAAAACTCCATCGGCGGCGCGCCCGGAAGGGACTGCGCGAAAATTCGTATCCAGCATCTGCACGGATTGGCGGGGTCTATACGCCATCGCCGGACGATTGTCACCCTTCCGTCGTGCTTTTTGGCGATCCCGGCGCTTTTTGGCCGACGCGGAGGTCGCGGCGGGCTGCCCACAGGTCCGGCCGACGGGCCCGGGTCACGGCTTCGGCCTCGGCCCGCCGCCAGGCGTCGATGCGGGCATGGTCGCCGGACACCAGCACGTCGGGAATGGAACGGCCCTCGAACGTCTGGGGGCGGGTATATTGCGGGTATTCCAGCAGTCCGTCCGAAAAACTCTCGTCGGTTCCGGAGCTTAGCTTACCCATGACGCCCGGCAGCAGGCGTACGCAGGCGTCGATCAGCACCATGGCGGCGAGTTCCCCGCCCGAGAGCACGTAATCCCCGATCGAGACCTCCTCGAGGCCGCGGGCCTCGATCACCCGCTGGTCGATGCCCTCGAACCGGCCGCAGACAATCAGCGGCCCCGGCCCGGTGGCGAGGTCGGCGACCTGCGCCTGGGTCAACGGCCGGCCGCGCGGGCTCATCAGCAGGCGCGGACGGGGAGAGGCGATCTCGGCGTCGTCGATGGCGCGGGCGAGGATGTCCGCGCGCAGCACCATGCCCGGCCCGCCGCCGGCCGGGGTGTCGTCGACGCTGCGGTGTTTGTCGGTGGCGGCGTCGCGGATATCGCGGGCCTCAAGCGCCCACAGTCCGGACGCCAGCGCCCGCCCCGCGAGGCTGATGCCGAGCGGGCCGGGAAACATCTCCGGAAACAGCGTGAGCACGGTGGCGCGCCACATGACGGGTCTCTTATCAGACTTCGTCGCGATCCTCGCCCTCGATCTCGCCGGGCCTTTCGATCACCACGAAACCGCCCGCGACATCGACCGTCGGCACCACCGGATCGGTGAACGGCAGCAGCATTGTCGGGCCGCGCGGGGGCGCGATCTCGATGATGTCGCCCGCGCCGAAATTATGGATCGCCAGAACCTTGCCGATCTCCGCACCTTCGGAATCGATGGCGCGCAATCCGATCAGGTCGGCATGATAATATTCGCCGGCCGCCGTCGCGGGCAGCCGGTCGCGCGGGATGTAGAGTTCGAGGCCGTTGAGGCGTTCGGCCTCCTCGCGACTCGCGATGCCTTTCAGCGCCGCGACCAGATGATCCTTGGCGATGCGCGCCCGCACCACCTCGAACTGGCGTTTGCCGTCGTTGGTGGAAAGCGGGCCGTAGTCGATGACCGCCATCGGGTCTTCGGTGAACGGCCACAGCCGCACCTCGCCGCGCACGCCGTGCGCGGCGCCGATCCTTGCAACGCAGATCTGCGCTGCCGTGGTCATGGCGTGGCGTTATGCCTTGGCTTCGGCCGCCTTGCGCTCCTTGCGCGGCACCGCCTTCTCGGGGTTGCTGCGGGCCGGGCGCTTGGCGATGCCGGCGGCATCGAGGAAACGCAGCACGCGGTCGGAAGGCTGCGCACCCTTGGCGAGCCACGCCTTCACCTTGTCGAGGTCGAGCTTGAGGCGCGCCTCGTTGTCCTTCGGCAGCAGCGGGTTGAAGTGGCCGAGGCGCTCGATGAAGCGGCCATCGCGGGGAAAGCGCGAATCGGCGACGACGACGTGATAGACCGGGCGCTTCTTGGTGCCGGCGCGGGCGAGGCGGATAACGACTGACATTGAATTCTCCGTTGGTGTGTTGTGTCTGTTCGAATGGGGTGAAAACTGTTCGGGCTATTTCTTCTTGCCGAGGCCTGGAAATCCGCCAAGCCCCGGCTTGCCGAGTCCCGGCAGTGTCGGTTTCCCGAGGCCGGACCCTGGAAGATTTGGGAAATCCTTCGGCAGCGTCGGCGCCCCTTGCGGAATTCCGCCGGGCATCTTCGCCGCCAATTCCTTCATGGCGTCCGCGGACGGCATGCCGCCGCCGCCGAGGCCCATCATCTGCGCCATGCCCGCCATCGGGCCGCGCTTGCCCTGACCCATGGCCTTCATCATGTCGGCCATGTTCCGGTGCATCTTGAGCAGCTTGTTGAGGTCTTCGACCTTGAGGCCGGCGCCGGCGGCGATGCGCTTCTTGCGGCTGGCCTTGAGGATGTCGGGGGTCTTGCGTTCCTCGCGCGTCATCGAATCGATCAGCGCCATCTGACGCTTCACCACCTTGTCGTCGAGATTGGCGGCGGCGATCTGGTTCTTCATCTTGGCGATGCCGGGCATCATGCCGAGCAGGCCGCCGAGCCCGCCCATGGTCTGCATCTGGGCCAGCTGGTCGCGCAGATCGGCGAGATCGAACTTGCCCTTGCGCATCTTTTCGGCGACGCGCGCGGCCTTCTCGGCGTCGATATGCGCGGCGGCCTTCTCCACCAGCGACACCACGTCGCCCATGCCGAGAATGCGGCCGGCGATGCGCGAGGGATGGAAGTCCTCCAGCGCGTCGGTCTTTTCACCGGTGCCGATCAGCTTGATCGGCTTGCCGGTGACGGCGCGCATCGACAGCGCCGCGCCGCCGCGGCCGTCGCCGTCGACGCGGGTCAGCGCGATGCCGGTGAGGCCGACGCGCTCGTTGAAGGCACGGGCGAGGTTGACGGCGTCCTGGCCGGTCAGCGAGTCGGCCACCAGCAGGATCTCGTGCGGCTGGGCCGAGGCTTTCACCTCCGCCGCTTCCGTCATCATCTGTTCGTCGAGGGTGGTGCGGCCGGCGGTGTCGAGCAGCACCACGTCGTAGCCGCCGAGCTTGCCGGCCTGCAGCGCGCGCTGGGCGATCTGCACCGGCTGCTGTCCGGCGACGATGGGCAGGGTGTCGACGGCGAGATCGCGCCCGAGCACGGCGAGCTGTTCCTGCGCGGCCGGGCGATAGACGTCGAGCGACGCCATCAGCACCTTCTTCTTGTCGCGCTGGGTCAGGCGGCGGGCGAGCTTGGCGGTGGTGGTGGTTTTGCCCGAGCCCTGCAGGCCGACCATCATGATGGCGACGGGCGCGGGCGCGTTGAGGTCGATGAGCTGATCGTCGGAGCCAAGCGTCGCGACCAGTTCGTCGTGGACGATCTTGACGACCATCTGGCCCGGAGTCACCGACTTGACGACGGTGGCGCCGATCGCCTGTTCGCGCACCTTGTCGGTAAAGGTGCGCACCACCTCGAGGGCGACGTCGGCCTCCAGCAGGGCGCGGCGGATTTCGCGCATGGCGGCGTCGACGTCGGCTTCCGACAGCGCGCCGCGCCCGGTCAGCCGGTCGAGAATGCCTCCAAGCCTTTCCGACAGATTGTCGAACATCGCGGCCCTATCCGTTGCTCCCGAAGGAGGTGAACTCCAAACACGTTTGCGCCCGAGGGCGCATCGCGCTGTCGGGCGTTGGCCTCCGGCATCCAGCACCGGGCGGCGGGTCGAAAAGGAACACTTTCCGAGAATTGCGGCGGTTAAACCCCCGGACGCGGGGAAAGTCAAGAAAAGAGCCGGAAAGCGGGCCGGCGGAACCCGGTTGCGGGGCGCTGCGGGGACGCCTATGTCCCAGCAATATGGGCCGTTTTAGGCCGCAACCTCTGTACCGGGCCGGGGGGTGCTTTCCCCTTGCCGGGGTCGGCCGCCTGTCGCCTGTCTGGACGCTGTGCATGAAAACCTATGCGGGACCGCCGTCCGATCACTTCGACGGGACTTCGTTTTTCGATCCGGACGGCGCGCCGCCGAAGGGACTGCGCCAGATGCTGCGCTGGCAGTTCGGCAGCGGCCGGCAGCGGCCGCGCTGGCCCGTCCGTGCGCCGAGCCCTTATGCCGACCAGCCGCCGCAGCGGGTGGAGGGCGGCCGGCTGCGGCTGTCGTTCGTCGGCCATGCCAGCTGGCTGATCCAGACCGCGGGCCTCAACATCCTGGTCGATCCGGTGTGGTCGGAGCGGGCCTCGCCCGTGAGTTTCGCCGGGCCGAAGCGCGTCAACGATCCCGGCATCGCCTTCGCGCATCTGCCGCCGGTCGATGTCGTGCTGGTGTCCCACGGCCATTACGACCATCTCGACCTCGCCACGTTGTCGAAACTGGCGCGGCGGTTTGCGCCGCGGGTGGTCACGCCGCTCGGCAACGATCTCACCATGCGATCCGCCGACAGCGCCATCCGCGCCGAAGGGTTCGACTGGGGCGATCGCGTCGTGCTCGGCGATGGGGTCGCGGCCACGCTGGTGGCGACGCGGCACTGGAGCGCGCGTGGCCTGTTCGACCGCAACAAGGCGCTGTGGGCGAGCTTCGTGCTGGAGACGCCCGCCGGGAAAATCTATCTGGTGTGCGATTCCGGTTATGGCAGCGGCGTGCATTTCCGCCGGGTGCGCGAGGCGCATGGCCCGCTGCGGGCGGCGTTGCTGCCGATCGGCGCCTACGAGCCGCGCTGGTTCATGCGCGACATGCACATGAATCCGGAGGATGCGGTAAAGGCGCTGGCCGATTGCGGGGCCGAGGTGGCGCTGGCGCACCACCACGGCACGTTCCGCCTGACCGACGAGGCCATCGATGCTCCGGTCGAGGCGCTTGCCGCCGCGCTCGATGCGGCCCGGCTGCCGCACGACAAATTCGTCGTGCTCAGGCCCGGCCAGGTGTTCGAGCTGAAATGACGCCCGCTGTTACGGCGTCTTCGGCTTGATCTCGTAGGTCACGCCCACCGACAGCCGCAGCGTTTCCTCGCCCTGCGCCACCGGCGTCGGCGAGGCCATGGCGGCCGACATCTTGGCGCGCATCGGCATCGGGCCGGGGGCGGTTTCTTCCGCGATGCTGAGGGGCGCGCCCAGCGTGACATGGGCCGCGCCGGCGTAGATCTCCGCCTTGCGCCGGGCGTCGGCGATGGCCTCGACCCGCGCTTCGTCGAGCAACTTCGAGGCTTTCGACACCGAGAAGCTGATGCCGCTGATCTCGTTGGCGCCTGCATTCACCAGCACGTCGATGGTGTCGGCGATCTTGGTGATATCGCGGATGGTGACGGTGACGCGGTTGCTGGCGCGATAGCCGACGATCTGGAACGGCGCGTTGGGGGTGCGCCCCGGCACGCTCTGCGGCGACAGCGACAGCCGCGAGGTCTGGATGTCGCGCTCCGCGAGGCCTGCGTTCTTCAGCGCCTGCAGCACGCCGTTCATCGCCTTGTTGTTGGCGTCGCTGGCATCGCGTGCGGTCTTCGCCTCGGTGGTGACGCCGCTGTCGATCTGCGCCAGATCCGGCGGCACCGAAATGGTGGCTTCGCCGATGACCGAGATGGCGGGTGGCGGGACCTGTGCAAAAGCGGCCGATGCGGAGGCGGCAAGGGCGATCGCGGCGATGATGGGGTAGGCGCGCATGGTCTGAAACTCCGGTGCTACTTGAGCGGAACGAAGACGTTGATGACGAGCTTGTCTTCCGCCGTGGTCAGCGGATCGGTGACGTATTCCTCGATGAAGGTGTCCCGCGCTTCGAGCTTCTTCTCATCGAGGTGATTGGTGATCGCCTCATAGGTGTTGTCCATGTTGTCGTAGGAGCCGCGGTGGACGAATTTCAAGGTTCGTCCGTCCGGCGAATTGGCCATGGCCATGCCTTTGGGGAGGTTTTTCGGCTCCTGGTCGACCGGGATTTCGGCCAGGAAAGTGAAGCCGTTGTCGTCGGTGGTGGTGTAGACGATCAGTGACGAACCGGCCGGCTTGATGGCCTGCTTGTCGAGGGTCGACGACAGGGTCTTCAGCGATCCGACGATGGTCTCGAACGCCGCATCCCACGTTCCCGATCCCTTCAGGGTGACGACCTTTCTGGCGCTCAGCGTCTGTTCCTCGCCGAACGGATCGCCGCTGCGCACATTCGGCGCGGCCGGGGGCGTCGGTGCGGGCGTCGCCGCCGGGGTCTCCGGGGTGGCGGGCGGTGGGACGGTTGAAGGCGTGGCGGCCGGCGGGCTCTCCGGGGCGACCGTGGCCGCGGCCGGCGCGGGCGCAGGAGTTGCCGCGGGCTCCGGTGTCCCCGGCGTCTGCGGTTTGATCCAGATGGCCGCCGCCACCACCAGCGCCATCACGGCCAGAACGACGATGCGGGTCTTGGTCATCCAGTGGTCTCCATCGGCGCGATAAGGCCGTCTTGCGGTTTCCGGCGCAATGCGGGCACGGTAGCACGGAATATCCGGTCCTCGGTGCCGCAGAGCCATGCGGACAAAGTGCGGCCAATCTCTGGCCGTGGCGCAGGATTGCACGGCGGCTCTGGCCAAGGCCGTCCTCATTCGCCATATAGACGCCGGACAGGACACAGCATGAGCACGCTCGCCAACCATCGCTTTGCCAAGATGAACGGCATCGGCAACGAGATCGTCGTGGTCGATCTGCGTGATTCGGCGGTGGCCGTCACCCCCGATGACGCCCTCGCCATCGCGTCTCCGCAGGGAGTGCCCTACGACCAGTTGATGGTGCTGCAGCCGCCACGCACCCCGGGCACGGCCGCTTTCGTGCGTATCTACAACAACGACGGGTCGGAAGCCGCCGCCTGCGGCAACGGCATGCGCTGCGTCGCCCGTCAGGTGTTTCAGGACGAGGCGTTTCAGGGCGCCGGGGAGGCGGCGCTGACTTTCGAGACCCGGGCCGGTCTCCTGAACTGCTGGCGCGGGCCGTCGCCCGGCCTGTTCACCGTGGATATGGGCGCGCCGAAGTTCGGCTGGCGCGACATTCCGCTGGCGGAGGAATTCCGCGATACCCGCTATATCGAATTGCAGGTCGGGCCGATCGATGCGCCGGTGCTGCATTCGCCGTCGGTGGTCAGCATGGGCAATCCGCACGCGATTTTCTGGGTCGACGACATCGACGCCTACGATCTCGCCCGCTTCGGGCCGCTGCTGGAAAACCATCCGATCTTCCCCGACCGCGCCAACATCACGCTGGCTCATGTGGTCGACCGCGAGCACATCGTGATGCGGACCTGGGAGCGCGGCGCGGGCCTCACCCGGGCCTGCGGTTCGGCCGCCTGCGCCACCGCCGTCGCCGCCGCGCGATTGAAGCGGACCGGACGCAAGGTGCACATGACGCTGCCCGGCGGCGAATTGACCATCGCGTGGCGCGAGGGCGACGATCATGTTTTGATGACCGGCCCGGCGGCGTTCGAGTTCGAAGGCCGCTTCGATCCGGCGCTGTTCGCCGGCGTTTCCTGATATGGCGGTCGAGTAACATGGCGGTCGAGGTCGTCACCTTCGGCTGCCGGCTGAACGCGTTCGAATCCGACGTGATCCGCCGCGAGGCGGAAGCCGCGGGCCTGCACGACACCGTCGTCGTCAACACTTGCGCGGTCACCAATGAGGCTGTGGCGCAGGCGCGCCAGACCATCCGTCGGCTGCGCCGCGAGCGGCCCGCCGCGCGCATCGTCGTCACCGGCTGCGCCGCGCAGACTGAGGCTGCGATGTTCGCCGCCATGGGCGAGGTCGACCGCGTGCTCGGCAACGACGACAAGATGCGCACGGAGGCATGGCGCGCGACCCGCGTTGTGCTGGGCGATGCGCTCGCGCCGCCGCGCGACAAGATCGCGGTGTCCGACATCATGGCGGTGACCGAGATGGCCCCGCATCTCGCCGCCGGATTCCACAGCGGTCTGCCGCGCGTCTTCGTGCAGGTGCAGAACGGCTGCGACCACCGCTGTACCTTCTGCATCATCCCCTACGGCCGCGGCAATTCGCGCTCGGTGGCGATGGGCGCGGTGGTCGATCAGGTGCGCGCGCTGACGGAAACCGGCCATGCCGAGATCGTGCTCACGGGCGTCGATCTCACGAGCTACGGCGGTGACCTGCCGGGTGCGCCGAAGCTCGGCACGCTGGTCAAGCAGATCCTCAAGCATGTGCCGGAGCTCAAGCGGCTGCGCATCTCCTCGATCGATTCCATCGAGGCGGACCGCGATTTGCTCGACGTTGTCGCCAACAACGAGCGGCTGATGCCGCATCTGCATCTGTCGTTGCAGGCCGGTGACGATCTCATTCTCAAGCGGATGAAGCGGCGGCATACGCGCGCCGACGCCATCGGCTTCTGTGATCAGATCCGGCGGCTGCGGCCGGATATCGCGCTCGGCGCCGACATCATCGCGGGCTTTCCCACCGAGACCGAGGCCATGTTCGCGCGCTCCCGCGATCTCGTGGAAGATTGCGGCCTCACATTTCTGCACGTCTTTCCGTATTCGCCGCGTCCCGGCACTCCGGCGGCGCGGATGCCGCAGGTCGATGGCCGCGTCATCCGCGAGCGCGCCCGCCGCCTGCGCGGTCATGGCGAGGCGGCATTGGGCCGCAGGCTCGCTGCGGAAGTCGGCGCGGTGCGCGATGTGCTGGTGGAAAGCGCCACCCAGGGCCGCACCGAACATTTCATTCCCGTCGAAATGGTGGGCGGGGCGCAGGGCACTGTCCGCAGGATGACCATCGCCGGCCATGACGGCGCGCGCCTGCGCGTGTGAACGGCGCGCAGCCTTGTTTTCTTCAAATTGCGCCGCAATTGGTGTAGGGACGTTGCAATTGATCCGCTGAGACCGACGCTCCGCGGACGCTATATGAGGCCGGGAGAAGTTCCATGTCGCTCGACGCCGATGTGATGGTCGATCGCCGCCGGATCCGGCGCAAGCTGACGTTCTGGCGCGTGGTGGCGGTATGCTGCGTCATCGCCGCGGTGCTCGCGGTGGCGGCGGTGGCCACCCCCGCTGGGCGTGAGGCGCTAGGTGGTTCGCGCGCCATCGCCCGCGTCAAGATCGACGGGTTGATCCGCAGCGATCAGGCGCGCGTCGAGGCGCTGGAGCGGCTGGAGCGCTCGTCCGCGCCCGCCGTCATCGTCCATATCAATTCGCCGGGTGGCACCACGTCTGGCTCCGAGCAGCTCTATGACGCCCTGATGCGGCTCAAGGCGAAAAAGCCGCTGGTGGTGGTGGTGGAGGGCCTCGCCGCTTCGGGTGGCTATATCGCGGCGCTGGCCGCCGATCAGATCATCGCCCAGCAGACCTCGCTGGTTGGTTCCATCGGCGTGCTGTTCCAGATTCCCAATGTGTCGGAACTGCTCAAGACCGTCGGCGTCAAGGTCGAGGAGGTGAAGTCGTCGCCGCTGAAGGCCGCGCCCAACGGCTACGAGCCCACCAGCCCGGAGGCGCGCGCCGCGCTCGATGCGCTGGTGCGGGATTCCTATGCCTGGTTCCGCGATCTGGTGAAGACCCGCCGCAGTATGGATGACGCGACGCTGCAGACCGTGGCCGACGGCCGTGTCTTCACCGGCCGTCAGGCGGTCGGCCTCAAGCTGATCGACCAGCTCGGCGACGAGAAGACCGCCGTCGCCTGGCTGGTGGCGCAGAAGAACATTCCCGCCGGTCTGCCGGTGCGGGATTTCCGGCTCGCGCCGCGCCTCGGCGACATGACGTTCCTGCGCGCCACCGCCTCGGTGGCGCTGGAGGCGATCGGACTTGGTGCGATCGCGCAGCGGCTTGAGCAGTCCGGCGTGGCGCAGGCGGTCGATCGTCTCGGGCTCGACGGATTGCTCGTGCTGTGGGCGCCATCGTCGGCGAATGCCGTGCCGTGAGAGCGGCGGAATCGTGTCTCCGCCGCATTGCGGCGGCGGCGCCAACAACGAATTCCTGTTTTTGTCACGCGATTTAGCAGCCGTCGGCGCGCAATTCGCGACTTGACAGTTCAAGGCTTTTTCAAGGAAATGGCGGTCCGCCCGTCACGGATCCTGCACTCGATGATCAAATCCGAACTCGTTCAGCGTATCGCCGAGCATAACCCGCATCTCTATCAGCGGGATGTCGAGAACATCGTGAATGCCATCCTCGATGAGATTGTCGCGGCGCTCGCGCGCGGCGATCGCGTGGAGCTGCGTGGTTTCGGCGCGTTCTCGGTGAAGCATCGCCCCGCCCGCTCCGGCCGCAATCCGCGCACCGGGGAGCACGTTCCGGTGGAACAGAAGAGCGTGCCGTTCTTCAAGACCGGCAAGGAAATGCGCGAACGGCTCAACCGCGAGGCTGTCGCCGAGGAAGCCGACGCGGTCACCTGATCCGCCCGGCGCCGACCACAGATGGCGCCGCGCCGCCGGTTGTGGCCATGCCGTTGCGGCAATGCTGACAATGCTGTTGTATCGTGATGTTGCAACCATGACGTTGCGATCGTGACGTTGCCACCGTGACTTGGCGCTGAACCAGCGCCGGATGCCGAGGACATGATGCTGCGCAAGATCGTCAACATCCTGGTGGTGCTGCCTCTGGCGATCCTGTTTGTGGCCTTTGCCGTCGCCAACCGCCATGTGGTCATCCTCTCGTTCGATCCCTTCAATTCGGCCGATCCGGCGCTCGGCGTGAAACTGCCGCTGTTCGCGGTGATCATCGTGGTGGCGATGTTCGGCGTGCTTGCCGGCGGCATCGCCACCTGGTTCGGCCAGCACAAATGGCGCAAGGCGGCGCGCGAGAACGAGGCCGAGGCGCGGCAGGCCCGCACCGAGCTGGCCGAGTTGCGCGCCCGGCAGGCTGCCCCCGCTCCGACGGCGCAGGCGCCGGTCCTCGCCCCCGGCTCGCCTTATCCGGCCATCGGGCGAGACAAGCACGGCGCGACGTTGTAGAACCCGCCCCATTGCCCGATCCCGGGAGCCCGGTTTGCCGGGACGGGGGCGGAGCGTGTTTTGAAACCAACCGATCCGGACGCCATGTCACTAGCGGTGAAAATCTGCGGCCTGTCGACGCGCGAGACCCTCGAGGTCGCGCTTGAGGCCGGCGCGGATATGGTCGGATTCGTATTCTTCGAGGCGTCGCCGCGCCATGTCGGCCTTGGCGTCGCCCGCGAGCTCGGCCGCCAGGCCGGGGGCCGCGCGCTCAAGGTGGTGCTGACGGTGGACGCCGACAACGCCACGCTGGAGAACTGCATCGAGGCAGTGCAGCCGCAACTGCTGCAGCTTCACGGCTCCGAAAGCGTGGCGCGGGTGCGCGACATCAAGCAGACATTCGGCCTGCCGGTGATGAAGGCGCTCGCGATCGCCACCGCCGACGATCTCGCCGGCCTGCCCGGTTACGCGGCGGTGGCGGACCGCATCCTGTTCGATGCCCGCGCGCCGAAGGACGCCACCCGCCCCGGCGGGCTGGGCCAGCCGTTCGACTGGCATCTGCTGGAGGCTGTCAACCTGACGATCCCGTT
>JAFKES010000113.1 GCA_017308495.1 Afipia sp. | reverse complement strand
GAGGTGCGTCTCGTGCTCGGCGCGGATCGCCCGGCGGGGTTGATGCTCGGCTATCAGGGCGACGACGGCGTGCCGCAGGGTGCCGACGGCGATGTCTACCGGACCGGCGACGTCGTGTTCCTCGACGACGACGGTTACCTGACCTTCGTTGGGCGCTCGGACGACGTGTTCAAGTCTTCCGACTATCGCATCAGCCCGTTCGAGCTGGAGAGCGTGCTGCTGGAGCATGAACTCGTCGCCGAGGCCGCGGTGGTGCCGACGCCGGACCCGATCCGCCTTGCGCTGCCGAAGGCGTATGTCTCGGTGGTGCCGGGTACGCCGGCGACCCGCGAGACGGCGCTGTCGATCTTCCAGTACGTGCATGCGCGCCTCGCGCCGTTCAAGCGCATCCGGCGCATCGAACTGGTGACGGAGTTGCCGAAGACGATCTCCGGCAAGATCCGCCGCGTGCAGCTTCGCCGCCTCGAACACGACAATGATCGCGGCGATAGCCTGCGCGGCAAGGAATTCCGTGAGGAGGATTTTCCGGAACTGCAGGCGGGTGCGCGATAGCGCCGGTGTGCCGGCGGTATTCGGACAGTGCCGCGGGCCAAGTTTTTGCTTGGCCCCGACCCCGTTCTGTGGAATGTGCCAGTCCTGTTCAATGTTAAAATGCAGGGTGTCCCGTGGGCGTGGCGATGGATCGCGAAGATTATCTCAAGTTGGTCGGCACCGAGCTTGGGGTTTCGGACTGGCAAACAATCGATCAGAAACGGATCGACGCCTTTGCCGAGGCCACGGAAGATTTCCAGTTCATCCACATCGATCCGGAACGCGCCCGGCGTGAAACGCCGTTCGGCGGCACCATTGCGCACGGCTTCCTGTCGCTGTCGATCTTGTCCAAGCTGGCCTATGCCGCGATGCCGACGCTGAACGGCGCGGCGATGTCGATCAACTATGGCTTCGACAAGGTGCGATTCCTGACGCCGGTTCGCGCCGGCAGCCGGGTGCGGGCGCGGTTCGTGCTGTCGGAGGCGACCATGCGTGCGCCGAATGAATTGCTGGCGCGCACCGCGACCACGCTGGAAATCGAGGATCAACCCAAACCGGCGCTGGTCGCCGACTGGCTCGGACTGCACTTTTTCAACTGATCGAAGGAAGCGGGAAAATGGCAATCAGGTTCGATGGACGCGTTGCCGTGGTGACCGGTGCGGGCGCCGGACTTGGCCGCGCGCATGCGCTCGGTCTCGCCAGGCTCGGCGCGCGGGTGGTGGTCAACGACATGGGCGTGGCGCGCGACGGCAGCGGCAGCTCGGTCAGCGCCGCCGAAGCGGTGGTCGAGGAGATTCGCAAGGCCGGTGGCGAGGCGATGGCCCACGGCGCCGACGTGTCGAACCACGAGCAGGTCAACGACATGGTGGCGCAGGCCATCGCGAAGTGGGGCGCCGTCGATATCATGGTCGCCAATGCCGGAATCCTGCGCGACAAGTCGTTCGGCAAGATGGAGCCGGACGATTTCGCCAAGGTGATCGCGGTACATCTGACCGGCACGTTCAACTGCTGCAAGGCGGTGTGGGACGGCATGCGCGAGCGCAACTACGGCCGCATCCTCGTCACCACGTCGTCGTCGGGAATGTTCGGCAATTTCGGCCAGGCCAATTACGCCGCCGCCAAGGCCGGCATTGTCGGCCTGATGAACGTGCTTGCCGAGGAAGGCCGCAAGACCAACATCAAGGTCAACACCATCTCGCCGACCGCCGCCACCCGCATGACCGAGGGCCTGATTCCGCCGGCCGTGCTGGCGCTGATGAAGCCCGAAGCGATCACGCCCGCGGTGCTCTATCTGGTGAGCGAGGATGCGCCGACGCGCACCATCATGGGCGCAGGGGCGGGCTCCTTCGCGGTCATCAAGATCGTCGAGACCGAGGGTCTCAACCTGCCGCAGGATCAATTGACGCCTGACGCCATCGCCGCGAACTTCGCGAAGATCGGCGACATGTCCACCGCCCGCGATCTCGGCGGCGCGTTCTTCCAGACCTACAAATATGTCGAGCAGGCCGCCAAGGCGGCGGGCATCAAGCTGCCGCCGATGGGCGGCTGACCGCGTTGGACGTCGCCGTCATCGGAGCCGGTCCGGCGGGGCTGATGGCGGCGGAAGTGCTCGCGGCCGGTGGTGTGCAGGTCACGGTTTACGACCGGATGCCGTCGGCCGGCCGCAAATTCCTGATGGCCGGGCGCGGCGGCCTCAATCTCACCCACAGCGAGGCGCGCGACCCGTTCCTCGCCCGCTATCGTGAGGCGATGCCGCATCTGCGCGCGGCGATCCAAGCCTTTCCGCCGGAGGCGCTACGCGCATGGTGCGAAGGTCTTGGCCAGCCGACCTTCGTCGGCTCGAGCGGCCGTGTCTTTCCCACGGCGATGAAAGCATCGCCGCTGTTGCGGGCGTGGCTGCGCCGGCTTGACGGAGCGGGCGTGCGCTTCGCGTTCCGCCATCGCTGGACCGGATGGACCGCCGCCGGCGCGTTGCAATTCGAGACGCCGCAGGGGGCGCTCGCGCTTGAGCCGGATGCGACGGTGATCGCGCTCGGCGGTGCGAGTTGGCCGAAGTTAGGTGCGGATGGCGGCTGGGTGGACTTGTTGCGTGAGAAGGGCATCGACGTCGCGTCGCTGCGGCCGGCCAATTGCGGCTTCCGCGCTGCATGGTCCGAGGTTTTCCGCCAGCGCTTCGAGGGCCAGCCGCTCAAGGGCATCGCGCTGTCGTTCGGCGGCGAGACGGTGCGCGGCGAAATGATGATCACGCGCGACGGCGTCGAGGGCGGTGCGGTCTACGCGCTGTCGGCTCCCATTCGTGAAGCCGTTCTGGCGCGCGGCGAAGCCGTAGCTCACGTCGCGCTGCGGCCCGACCTCGCGCCGGGCGATCTCGCTGCGCGCCTCGCCGCGCCACGACGCAAGCAGTCGTTCTCCACTTACCTGCGCAAGGCTGTCGGTCTGTCGCCGGTCGCCATCGGGCTTCTGCAGGAAGCCGCGATTGCCGCAGGGCTGAGTTTATCGACGCTGGAGCCAGCGGCGCTGGCCGCATTCATCAATGCCGTGCCGCTGCATTTGGTGGGCGTGGCGTCGCTGGAGCGCGCGATCTCGACTGCGGGCGGCGTGTCGTTTGATGGGGTCGATGCGCGGTTCATGCTGCGCCGGATGCCCGGCGTGTTCGTCGCCGGCGAAATGCTCGACTGGGAAGCGCCGACCGGCGGCTATCTGCTGCAGGCGTGTTTCGCCACCGGCGTCACGGCGGGGCAGGGTGCGCTGGATTACGTGAGGCGCACCTGAATTTGTCATGGGCGGGCTCGACCCGGCCATCCATGTCCTATCTTTAGCATCAACAAAGGCGTGGATCACCGGGTCAAGCCCGGTGATGACGACCTTTGTGTTGAAACGACATGCGCAGAAACGAAGTCTCAGCCCTATCAAACGCCGCTCTCGATCTCCTCGCGCAGCATTTCCAGTTCCAGCCATTTTTCTTCCGCGGCTTCCAGCTCCGCCTGCGCCTTGGCGATCGCGGCGGAGGCGGCGTCGAACGCCTTGCGGTCGCGAGCGTAGAGGCCGGGATCGTCGAGCAGCGCCTGCTGCTTGGCGATCTCGTCGTGCAGCTTCGCCATCGTCTTCGGCAAGGTGTCGAGCGCGTGCTTCTCGTTGAACGACAGGCGGCGCTTCGCGACCTGCGCGGGCGCGGCAGTGGCCGGCCTGTCCGCTTTCGCATCCGTTGCAGCGGTGGCCTTGACCGTCTTCTCCTGCAAGTCGGCGCCGCGCTGGGCCATCATATCGGAATAGCCGCCGGCATATTCCACCCACTTGCCATTGCCTTCCGGCGCGATCACCGAGGTCACCACGCGGTCGAGGAAGTCGCGGTCGTGGCTGACGAGGATGACGGTGCCTTGATAGTCGCCGAGCATGTCCTCGAGCACGTCGAGGGTTTCGAGGTCGAGGTCGTTGGTCGGCTCGTCCAG
>JAFKES010000112.1 GCA_017308495.1 Afipia sp. | reverse complement strand
GGCGGCCTGCCGCGGCCCAGACCCGGCAGGGCCTCTCCCTGCGCCTGCGGGAGGGAACGGTGACCCCGAAGGCGGGGGGATTTGAGCCGGCGGTATGGCAGCTGGAGGCGGATTCGGCCGGGGGCGCTCCCCGGTTGCGGCCCGGCGGCGATCTCGCGGTGGAGTTGGCCAACGACGTGCCGCGCCCCGCCGTGGTCAACTGGCTCGGCATGAACGGCATCGCCGCCGCCGAAGCTCTCACCGGCCAGAGCGCGGTGCCGTCGGGCGGCAGCGCCGCCTTCGCCCTGCCCCTGCGTCAGGCCGGCACCTTCCTGCTCAGCGCGCAGCTCCTGGGCGATGGCGCCGAGCGCCCCTTCGCACCCCGGGCCCTGATCGTGGAGGAGAGCGAGCCGGTCGCGGCCGACCGCGACGAGGTGCTGCTGATCACCGAATGGCGGCTGAAGCCAGATGGCCAGGCCATCGCGCCGGGCACCGACCCGCAGGGCACGACGGCGGCCTACACCGTCAACGGCCGCCCGGACTTCGAACTGACCGCGCGGATGAACGAGCGGCTGCGGTTGCGCATCGTCAACGGCGGCGCGCGCACACCCATCGGGCTGCGCATCGCCAACCACGACGTCCGGGTGATGGCCATCGACAGCCAGCCGGCCGAACCGTTCATGGCGCGCGATGGGCAACTGGTGCTGCCGCCCGGATCGCGGATCGACGTGTTCATCGATGCGACTCGCGCGGCCGGGACGGTGTCGCCCATCGTCCTGCATGACGGAGCCGCGCCGCGCACCATCGGGCGGATCGTGATGTCGGCCGAGGCCCCGCGCCGCGCCGCGCCGTTGCCGGCCACCCCGACGCTGCCGCCGAACGGTCTGCCGTTACGGCTCGATCTGCAGGGGGCCGTGCGCGCCAACCTCTCGCTCGACCCGAAGGCGCAATGGATCACGCCCGCCGCCTTCAGCGCCACAACGGTCCCCGCGTTTCAGGCCAAACGTGGCCGGACGGTGGTGGTGACGATCACCAATCCCGCCGCCGCGCCGACGGTGTTCCGCCTGCATGGCCATCATTTCCGCCTGCTCGACCGGCTCGACGACGGCTGGAAGCCATTCTGGCTCGACACGCTGATGCTGGACCGGGGCCAGACCCAGCGCATCGCCTTCGCCGCCGAATACGCCGGGCGCTGGCTGATGGAAGCCACCGCCCTCGACTGGGCCGCGCCCAAACTCGTACGCTGCTACGCGGTGGAATGATCCGGATACCATTCCCAAGAACGAAGCGCGCGGCCCTGCTGTTTCACGCGAGGCGCGCAGCGGGGAAAATTGTCCCTGACTTGTCCGCCATCGCGAGCCAACGGTCGTTTTTTCCCCGAAGCGATGGCCGGTCCTCGACCGTTCTGATAATCACCAGGGCAGGATTCTGGCGCATCCCCGCGCCCACGGCGATCTGATCACCGACCGCGCCGGCGCCGCGCTCCTTCACCCCGATATCCATTCCGATCCCAAAGGTCATCCATGCTTCCCATTCGTCTTCGTTCCGCCGCCGCTGTGCTTGCGGCCGCATTTTCCGTCACTGCGGCGTATTCCGCGCATGGCCAGACGAACTATCCCGAACGCCCGATCCGTCTGGTCGTCGCGTTCGCTCCGGGCGGCATCGCCGACATCGCAACGCGCGCGGTCGCGGACCGTCTGGCGGAATCCATCGGCACGAGCGTCGTGGTGGAGAATCGCGGCGGAGGCGGCGGCAATATCGCAGCCGCAGCCGTCGCGAAGGCGGAGCCCGATGGCTACACCGTGCTGGTCTCCACCACCTCGGTCGCGGTCAATCCGCTGTTGTCCGACAAGACCGGCTACGACCTTTCCAAGGATCTCGTGCCCGTGATCCAGATCGCGTCCGCGCCCAACATCATCGTCGCCACTCCGGGCATCGGCGCGCGCACGCTGGCCGAAGCGACGGCCAAGGCCAAGGGCGCGAAATTCTCGTTCGGCTCGCCCGGCAACGGCTCGACCTCGCATCTCACCGGCACGTATCTCTTCAACACCCTGTCCGGCGCCGATGTCACCCATATCGGCTATCGCGGCGGCGCGCCGGCGGTGAGCGACACGGTGGGCGGCCAGACGCAATTCGCCGTGGTGCCGGTACCGGTGGCGGCCGGGCTGATCCAGGGCGGCCAGCTTGTCCCCCTCGCGGTCACCAGCGCCACGCGGCTGAAGGACTGGCCGAACGTGCCGACCGTCGCCGAGTCCGGCGCGGTCTTCGCGGGCTATGTCGATGAAACCTGGGTCGGCGTATTCCTGCCGGCAGGCACCCCGCCCGCGATCGTGGCCAAGCTCAACGAGCACTTCAACAAGGTTCTCGCCGAGCCCGCGACGGAGGCGCGGCTGCGTACCGCGAGTCTCGAAAAGCAGGGCGGCAGCGCCGCCAGCTTCGCGCAATATCTCGCGGCCGAAACCGCGAAATGGCAGCGCGTGGTGCGCGAGACCGGCGTCAAGGTCGACTAGCTCTCCGCCCCGCCGCGCGACGCCTCAATAGGCAATGCCGAGTTCGTCGCAGAGATGGCGCAAGACCGCGGGCAGTTGCTCCGGCAGATCCTCCGCGATCAGGCCGGGGCCGAATTCGTGTCCCGCCTCACCATGCATCCACGCCGCCATGCAGGCGGCGTCGAATGCCGCCACGCCCTGCGCCAGCAGCCCGCAGATGATGCCGGCCAGCACGTCGCCGGAGCCGGCGGTGGCGAGCCACGGCGGCGCATTGGCGGTGATGGCGGCACGGCCATCCGGCGCGGCGATCACGGTGTCCGCGCCTTTCAGCAGCACCACCGCGCCGGAGCGCGCCGCCGCCTGCCGCGCCCGCTCTATCTTTGACGGCGGACCATGGGCGATATCGCCGAACAGGCGCGCAAACTCGCCGTCATGCGGCGTCAGCACGATCTGCGGCTGATCCTGCGCCGCGATACCCGTAAACAGCGTCTGCGGATCGGGGGCGAACGACGTCAGCGCATCGGCATCGAGCACGAGGCGGCAGCGCGCCGCCAGCGCAGCGCCGACCAGGCCGCGGGTGCGCTCGCCCACCCCCGCGCCGGGTCCGATCACGCAGGCATTCAGACGCTTGTCCGCCAGCATGGTCGCGAACTGGTCGGCCCCCGCCACCTCGCGCAGCATCACCGCGGTCAGTGCGGAGGCGTTGACCGCCAGCGCATCCGGTGGCGACGCCAGCGTAACCAGCCCCGCCCCCGCGCGCAGCGCCGCCCGCGCCGACAGCCGCGCCGCCCCGGTGGCCGTCATCGGGCCCGAGATCACCACCGCGTGGCCGCGGGCATATTTGTGGCCGTCGATCTGCGGCTCCGGAAAGGTATCGGCCCACAGCTCCGGCACGTTCTCGAACAGGCGCGGGCCGATGGCCTCCAGCACATCATCCGCGATGCCGATATCGACGACGTCGGTGTCGCCGCAATAAAGCCGCCCGGGCAGCAGCAGGTGCCCGGGCTTGCGGCGGAAGAACGTCACCGTCGCGGCCGCCTGCACGGCGACGCCCATCACCGCGCCGGTATCGCCGCTGATGCCGCTCGGCAGATCGACGCTGAGGATCGGCACGCCACTCGCGTTCATCGCCACGACGATGGCGGCTGCCGCGCCGGTGAGCGGACGGTCGAGCCCGGCCCCGAACAGCGCGTCGACGATCAGCACCGGCTGACCGATGGCAGCCGGATCGCACGGCAGCAGCGCCCCGGTCCACTCGGCGGCGGCGAGCGCAGCGTCGCCCTTCAACGCGGCGCGGTCACAGAGGAGCATCACCGCGACCTCTCGGCCGCGCGCGGCGAGATCGGCCGCCGCGACAAAACCGTCGCCGCCATTGTTGCCGCCGCCCGCGATGACGAGGACCGGCCCTCGCGCCGCCATCGCCTCCGCGGCCTCGGCCACCGCCCGGCCGGCCCGGCGCATCAGGGCGAATCCGGGCGTGCCGGCGCTGATGGTTTTTTCATCGGCCCGCTTC